>JAEZCD010000100.1 GCA_023430145.1 Pseudomonadota bacterium | reverse complement strand
CGAACGGGCGTCGCCCGCCGGGCGCCGGGCGAAGAGGCGCCAGCGCCGACGCTGGCCGACCTGCGGGAGCCGCCGGCGGCGGCCTCCGAGCGGCCGCTGAAGGTGCTGGTCGCCGAGGACGACGAGGTCAATGCGCTGCTCGCGCGTACCCTGCTCGCCCGTCTCGGCCACAGAGCCGAGCGGGTCGCCGACGGCGACAGCGCGACGGCCGCCTTCGCGGCCGCGGCCGGCAGCGATCCGTTCGACCTCGTGCTGCTCGACCTCAGGATGCCCGGCACCGACGGCCTCGCCGCCGCGCGTCGGCTGCGCGACGAGGAGGCCCGGCAGGGCCTGGAGCCGGCAAAAATCCTCGCTTTGTCGGCGAACGCGTTCGAGGAGGACCGCGAGGCCGCCCGCGCCGCCGGCATGGATGGATTTCTGGCCAAGCCGCTCACGGCGAAGGCGCTGAACGCGGCGATCGGAGAGCTGCCGGTCGCCCGCGCCTCATAGCCTCTTCGCGTGCGTCGAGCGCCGCGCTCGTGGGAGCCGAATGCGGGAGGCCGCCTGCCCAGCCGGGCGGGCCGCATTCTGCGGGTGTGACTGAGGCTTCCCGTTGAGACTCGACCGTCGGGCCAGTCTCCCGTCAGTCGCGCGACCTTGCAAAAACACGCAAAGCGCGAGAAGATAACGATAGCGCCCGCTGTTTTCGCGGCAGCGGTTCCGAAGCGGTAACAACAGACCAGGATCATTCGGATCGCCCTGAGGGAGGAGACGATGGCACGAGCTTTGCGAACGGCTCTCGGGATTTTTGCACTGACGACCGCTCCCGCGCATGCTTGCTCGTTCGCCGATTTCAATGGCACGTGGACCCTTCGATTGGAGAGGTTTCAAGAGCCTGCCACAAAAACCGGCCACACGGATGTGGTGAATTGTTACGTAAAAATCACCACGGGCGGAACTACTATAGGCATAGATACGGAACAAATAGATCCGAAAACGAAAGAAAAGAATGGAGAGTGCCTGCCTCGGAGAGATGCCCCGAATAAGGAGCGGTGGACTGTACGCGCCACCTTGGATGTAGAAAAAGAAGGCCCAAACATGGATTGCACATTCAAAATGGGGGGAGAGTCAATTATTAACCCCGGTGGTTATGGGTATAAATTCACTGCCATAAAGGGAAGTCTTCATATCGACGAGACAGGAATGAAGAAGGATTACTATCTTTCTATGGAAGCTCCGCTAGGTGGCAAAGACTACTACTTGATCACCGGCGTACGCCAGCCCTGACCGGTTGCGTTGACGCCGACGGTCACCCGGCGTCTTGTAGCAGTCCTCATTTGTCACTAGGCACGCCGGCGCGCGAGCACGGCGATCCGGGAAAGCCGCCGCTCCTCCGCCAGGATGGCCGCGGTCGCGAGGAACCGCTGCTGCCCCTCGAAGGACTCGTCCCCCTCGATCGCGCGCAGCTCCGCCTCCCGCTGCGCCCGCGCGGCGCGCCAGCCGGCGGCATTCCGGGCCATGTTCGGCGTGCGGTCCTCGGCCCGCTCGACCTCGAATCCGACGCGCTTCAACACCTCCTCGTCGAGCCCGGCCGGAACGAAGACGAAGAAGCCGATCGAGGCGCGGATGGCGATCTCCTCGTTCGTCACCGCCCCCGTCAGCACGGTGGGATTGGTGAACAGCAGGCGGCCGCCCGGCTTCAGCACCCGGCGCCATTCCTCGAACAGGCGCGGCCGGTCGGGCATGTGATTGATCGCGTCGATACAGGTGACGGCGTCGAAGCTGCCGTCCGCGAAGGGCAGCCGGCCGGCATCGCCCGCACGGAAATCGGCGCGATCGCCAAGCCCGAGCTCCCTCGCGCTCGCCCGGGCGCGCTCGATGCCGTCCGGGTTCAGATCGATGCCGCAGATGCTGCAGCCGGTCCTCTGCGCGATGCGCAGGGTCGGCCGGCCCGAGCCGCAGGCGAGATCGAGCAGGCGGCTCGAGGCCGACAGGCCGAGCCAGGCGATGAACAGGTCCTGCTCCTCGCCGGTGATCCAGCCGGTCTGACCGAGGTCCTCACCGAACGCCTCCCGGCGGATGTCGCCATAGAGCGCCGTCGCGAGATTTCGATAGGAAGGCCCGTAGAGATCGACTGCTTGTGCAGGTTCCGACGAGGTCACGGTCGCACCCTCCCGCATCGAGGCGTCGCTGGCGTTCTCTCGCAGCATAGCAGCCGAGCATGCGCCCGAGAGAATGCCTCCCGCTCAGGTCCCGGTCGACCTCGCGACCAAGCCCTCTCCCGCTTGTGGCCGTTGCGTGAATCCCGCCCCCGAATGCGCTAAGCTTCCCCAATGAGCGAAACCGAGACCATGTTCGCGCTGCTGCGTCAGCGGGCCGATCCCGAGGTCGCCGCCGCCATCGAGCGCACGGTGCGCGACGCGCCGGACCGAAAGCTCTGCCGCATCAACGCCATCGCCTTCGCGGCCGCCGAGAGGCTCGACGAGGAGCGTGTCCTCGCCGGCTTCCTGCATGCGAGCAATATCGGCCTCTTCGAGCTCTCCTGGAACGTGCTCTGCCCGGGCTGCGGCGGCGTGCTCGACGCCAGCGCCTCGCTGAAGACGGTGCACAGCGAGGCCTATAGCTGCTCGCTCTGCGCCGCCGGTTACGAGCCCACGCTCGACGAGATGGTCGAGGCGACCTTCACCGTGAGCCCGCGCGTCCGCCGCATCGCCGCCCACCATCCGCAGGACCTGTCGCCGGTCGAATACTACCGCCAGCTCTATTTCGGCTCGCACCTCGACGTCGGCGACGATTTCGACGAGCTGTTCGAGAAGATCTCGCTGGAGGCGCTCGAGCTGCCGGCCGGCGAGAAGGCGGTGTTCGCCCTGCAGCTGCCGGCCGAGTTCCTGATCGTCTTCGATCCGGTCACCCACACCGCGCAATTCCTCGACGTCAAGGGCGAGCCGACCCGCGAGCGCCAGTCGCTGACGGTGATCTTCGACCAGTCGCAGGCGCAGATGCAGGCGGTCGAGCTGCGGCCCGGGCCGCTGCGCATCACCTTCGAGAACCGCACCGGCATGCGCGTGCTGCCGAGCCTGTTCGTCGCCGGCCACGACATGCACGATTTCATGCAGAAGCGCGGGCCGATCGTCACTGCCAAGCGCCTGTTGTCCAACCAGACGTTCCGCGACATCTACCGGACCGACACGCTCGACGTCGACCAGCGGCTGAAGATCACCAGCCTCACCTTCCTGTTCACCGATCTGCGCGGCTCCACCGAGCTCTACGAGCGCGTCGGCGACCTCGCCGCCTTCGATCTCGTACGGGCGCATTTCCGCGTCCTCAACGAGATCGTCGCCGCGGAAGCCGGCGCGGTGGTGAAGACGATCGGCGATGCGGTGATGGCGACTTTTCCGAGCCCGGACCGGGCGATGGCGGCGGCGATCCGCATGCGGGCGGCGATGCGCGATCTCAACGCCGAGCGCGGCCGCGAGGACCTGCTGCTCAAGATCGGCATCCACGAGGGTCCCTGCATCGCCGTCAACCTCAACGACCGGCAGGATTATTTCGGCCAGACGGTCAACATCGCCTCGCGCGTGCAGGGCCTCGCCACGGCGCGCGACATCTTCGCCACCGACAGCGTCGTCGGCGACGAGCGGACGAGCGGCCTCCTCGGCCGCAGCGGCCTCGTACCGGTCGCCCAGAGCGCGGCGCTGCGCGGCATCGCCAACGCCGTCAACATTTACGCGATCCCCGGCTGAGGCAGGCCGGCCTCGGTTGTCACCACACCGTCGCGCAAGTATCATTTAACCCTTGCGGACGCTCGCGAGGCGCCACGCGACTCGTCGGCGACCGGGGGCCACAGAAAGTTCGAGGCTCGTCGTCATGCAGCGGCAGTCACGGGTCAACGCGATTCAGCTCGTCCAGAAATTCCGCAACCGGAAGAAGAGCTTCGGCAATGTCGGCGGGATCGCCTGGCTGCCCGGGCTCGGCCTCGGCGTGCCGAAGGCCGGCTTCCGCACGCCGCCGAGCCCGGCTCTGCCGGACCCGCTCGGTCGGCTCGGCTCGCTCGAATTGAAGCTCGCACAGAAGGCGAGCGACGTCCGCCGCGCGCAGCGACTGCGCTACCAGGTCTTCTACGAGGAGATGTCGGCGGTGCCGAACGCCGCCGCCCGCCTCGCCCGACGCGACATGGACGAGTTCGACGCCATCTGCGACCACCTCCTGGTGCTCGACCACGACAAGCCGCAGGGCATCGGCCGGCCCGGGCCGCGCGTCGTCGGCACCTACCGGCTGCTGCGCCAGGAAGCCGCCGACATGAACTGGGGCTTCTACACCGCCGGCGAATTCGACATCACGCGGCTCGTGGAGAGCCGGCCGGAGACCAACTTCCTCGAGCTCGGCCGCTCCTGCGTGCTGAAGCCCTACCGGGACAAGCGCACCGTGGAGCTGCTCTGGCACGGCATCTGGGCCTATGTGCTGACGCACGGCGTCGACGTGATGATCGGCTGCGTCAGCTTCGAGGGCACCGATCCGGACGCGCTCGCCGTGCCGCTGTCCTATCTGCACCACTATCACCGTGCCCCGGAGGCCTGGCGCGCGGCCGCCATCCCGGATCGCTACGTGGAGATGAACCGGTTGCCGAAAGAGGCGCTCGACCTGAAGACGGCGCTGCGCACCCTGCCGCCGCTGATGAAGGGCTATCTGCGGCTCGGCGCCTATCTCGGCGACGGGGCGGTGATCGACCGCCAGTTCGGCACCATCGACGTGCTGATGATTCTTCCCGTCTCCGCCATCAACCCGCGCTACGTGAATTATTACGGCGCCGACGCGAGCCGCCACGCCGCCGTGTGAGGCGGGCGGGCTCGCTCGGCTCCGTCCCGCCGCCGCGAGGTCCCGTCTGGGCAGCTACCCGCCCCGCGCTGCACATGATGGGCGTGCCGGAAAGGCCGATGGTCGGCGCGACGCGTTGTTCGGACCGCTACGGAGACTTGGGCTCGCACTTGCTTCCATCATAGGTCAGCTTGCGAGCATAGGTGGTGGGAGCAAAGGAGGTGTCCGACCACAGCGCATCGATATAAGAGTATTTTCCATTGTCATTGATCATTATCGAGAAGACGTATCCTCCCCAGGATTCGTTGCCGTACAGATAGTATGATTTGTTGGCAGCCCCCCACCATCCTCCCCAATCGCGATCATCGATCCTGACCGGATACCACTTGCCCTTCTTCGTCAGGCAGCGGCCGTCATTCTCGCTGTAGAAATAATATTGGCCAGGAGATACTTTGTCGTCCGCCTTATCCCGGCTGACATTGGCTTGTGTCTCGGGCGCAGACGGAACGTTCGGCTGTCGCGGCGGGTCGAACGTGCACTTGTCCTTCACGCGCTTCAGCTCATCGGCTGCGATCACCGTAGGGTTCTTATCACCCCTGCCTGTCCAGCGAATATAGACATAGCTCCGCGGCAGCCCCGTCTTCACTGCCGAAATCAGGCCGACACCGGTCCCTTGGTCGCTGTGCCCGGCCAGGATCAGTGATCCGCTTTGATAAACCCAATACCCACGCCCGAAGGCCCATTTCTTAGCGTACCACTCCCCTCCCCCAGAGATACACAGCTGCTCGCCGTTGGCGAGCTTGTATTGTCCTGGCTTCAGCTTGGCTGCCAGCGCCTCGCCGCACCCGAAGCCGAAGGACGCACAGATCAGAAATGCGAATGCCAATGCGGCCGTAGGCCTGCTCATCACGCTCTCCGGGGGTGGGACGATCTCGCGGGCGAGATCTACAGTCCGGAGGCTCCGGCGCGCAATCACCGATACCGGCTGCGCCGCGAGTTGCGCCCGGAAGTGGCGCAGCCGTTGCACGGCGGCCGCAGCTGGCCGACGAGCCTCACGGCTCCTGCGCCTCGCGGACGTCGTAATGGTGCGAGCGCTCGTCGAAATGGGCGAGCACGGCGCGCGCCTTGGGCGGCACCACGGCCACCTCGTAGTCCGCGCCGGCGAACGCCTGCACGTCCTCGATCCGGTCGAACCACATCACGGTCACGAACTCGACCTGCGGCCCGAGCGGGCGGCGCAGGAGCTCGATGCGCCGGAAGCCCGGCACGTGCCTCGCGAGGATGCCCGGAAAGATCTCCGTCCGCAGCAGCCGCTCGTAGGTGTCGGCGTTCTCCGGCGTCGTCCAGCCGTGCCACAGGCGCGCGATCATGCCGTGTCCCTCCGCTCTTTTTCCCTCTCCCGGGGGGAGAGGGTGCCCGCGAAGCGGGCGGGTGAGGGGTTACGGAGCACCAGGACGGGCTCCTTACCCCCTCATCCGGCCGCTGCGCGGCCACCTTCTCCCCTCGGGAGAAGGAAGAGGAGCCCAACTTCTCACTTCGACCGGCGCAGCGTGCCGCAGCTGGCGACGATCGACTTCGACGGCGAAAGCCCCGTGTGCGTGTAGCACAGCTCCAGCCGGTCGGCGCCGGCGATCGTCGCCGTCAGCGAGCCGTCGGTGTCGGCACCGACGATCGTCTTGCCATCGGCGCCGATGATGGCCGCGAAGGGCTCCTTCCGGTCGGGGCTCGACCACGACCTGCCCCAGACGAGCGCGCCGTCCTGCCCCTCGACCTCGAGGCTGAAGGTGATCTCGCGGACGCGTGGCGCCGGAGCCCCTGCCGCCTGCCCCGGATGGTGGATGTTCTCGCCCCAGATCACCGTCCGGAACGGCCCCGACCAAGTCCCCTTCACGTCCGGCGCGGTCTGCGCCGACGCCGTCGCCGCCAGCCCTGCGACAGCAGCCATCGCGATAAGCATGCGCATCGATCCCTCCCCATCGTCTTTTCGAACCGGTCGCCCGGAGATCCGCCGTGCGTTCTAGCACGGGCCAACGGATGCGCACCGCGCGTCTCCCGGTCGAGCAGCAGCAGAATATGGACGAGGTGAACGGAAGCTTTTCCGATGTAGAGGCAAGATCAAGAACGGCGCACGGCCGCAGCGGCCGAATCGCTTCGACAGCCGCCGATCCGCGGCGAGGCGACGCCCCGGCGGGGTTGCGTCGCCCTGCCGAGCCGAATCCTGCCCTTCGACCTTAGTCGCATAGGCGCTGGGACGGCCACCACATCCGTCCCGCGCCTAAAAATCGCGAATCGCCACCACCTCCGGGCGACCGTGGATTTTCGAAAGAAGCTCCGCCGTCCCCGCGGGCCCTGCACTGCCCTATACAGGCTGTGCCCGATCGCGAAATCGCGCCGGGAGGTTCACGATTCGCGGCGATCCCGGCCAGAGGCCGGCTTCAACTTGACGGGGCAGCCCCACCCTCGCATTGTTCCAGTTCCAGGAGGAACGTCCCGGAAAAGGGAGGGCGAGGAAGATGCTCCAAGAGGTTTCCCGGCGGCAGTTCCTGCGCGGAGCAGGCGCTGGCGCGGCCGGGACAGGGATAGCGGCGCTCGGCTTTGGCGCGCCCGAACAGGCGCTCGCGCAGGCGGTGCGGCCGTTCCGGCTCTCGCGGACGACCGAGACGCGCAACACCTGTCCGTACTGCTCGGTCGCCTGCGGCATCATCATGTACAGCCTCGGCGACCGGTCGAAGAACACGCAGGCCGACATCGTCCATATCGAGGGCGATCCGGACCACCCGACCAACCGCGGCACGCTCTGCCCGAAGGGCGCGGCGCTGCTCGACTTCGTCCACTCCGAGACGCGCACCAAGGTGCCGCGCTACCGCGGGCCGGGCGAGCGGGACTTCAAGGAGATCGGCTGGGACGAGGCGCTCGACCGCATCGCCAGGCTGATGAAGGACGACCGCGACAAGAACTTCATCGCCACCAATGCCGACGGCGTGACGGTCAACCGCTGGACGACGACCGGCTTCCTCGCGGCTTCGGCGACGACCAACGAGACGGCGTTCCTGACCTACAAGGTGGTGCGCAGCACCGGAATGGTGGCGTTCGACAACCAGGCGCGTGTCTGACACGGACCGACGGTGGCCAGTCTGGCCCCAACATTCGGTCGCGGTGCGATGACCAACTCCTGGACGGACATCAAGAACACCGACCTCGTCGTGATCATGGGCGGCAATGCCGCCGAGGCGCATCCGTGCGGCTTCAAGTGGGTGACGGAAGCCAAGGCGCAACGCGGCGCCAAGCTGATCGTCGTCGATCCGCGCTTCACGCGCTCGGCCGCGGTCGCCGACTATTACGCGCCGATCCGGCAGGGCACCGACATCGCCTTCCTGCTCGGCGTCATCAACTACTGCCTGCAGAACGACAAGCTGCAGCACGAATACGTGCGCATGTTCACCAATGCGCCCTATCTCGTGAAGGACGGCTACGGCTACTCGGACGGCCTGTTCACCGGCTATGACGAGGCCAAGCGCGACTACGACCGCTCGAGCTGGGAATACGAGATCGGGCCGGACGGCTTCGTCGTCGCCGACGACACGCTGCAGAACCCGCGCTGCGTCTTCCAGCTACTGAAGGGCCACGTCGCCCAGTACACGCCCGAGCTCGTCGAGCGCATCACCGGCACGCCGAAGGACAAGTTCCTGAAGGTCTGCGAGATGATCGCCGAGACGTCGGCGCGCGACAAGTACATGACGTCGATGTACGCGCTCGGCTGGACGCAGCACGCCAAGGGCTCGCAGAACATCCGCTGCATGGCGATGCTGCAGCTGCTGCTCGGCAATATCGGCGTGCGCGGCGGCGGCATGAACGCGCTCCGCGGCCACTCCAACATCCAGGGGCTGACCGACCTCGGCCTGATGTCGAACCTGATCCCGGGATATCTGACGCTGGCGACGGAGAAGGAGCCCGACTTCGCCAGCTACATGAGCCGGCGGGGCTTCAAGCCGCTGCGGCCCGGCCAGATGAGCTACTGGCAGAACTACAAGAAGTTCTTCGTCAGCTTCCAGAAGGCGATGTTCGGCAAGGCGGCGACGCCGGAGAACGACTTCGCCTACCAATGGCTGCCGAAGCTCGACGTGCCGGCCTACGACGTCCTGCGGACGTTCGAGCTGATGCACCAGGGAAAGGTGAACGGCTATTTCTGCCAGGGCTTCAACCCGCTGCTCTCCTTCCCCAACCGGGGAAAGATCGGCGAGTCGCTGGCGAAGCTGAAGTTCCTCGTCGTCATGGATCCGCTGGAGACGGAGACGGCGCGCTTCTGGAAGGACGAGGGTGTCTTCAACGACGTCGACCCCTCGAAGATCCAGACGGAGGTCTTCGAGCTGCCGACGACCTGCTTCGCCGAGGACGAGGGAGCGCTCGTCAGCTCCGGCCGCTGGCTGCAGTGGCACTGGCCGGGCGCCTCGCCGCCAGGGCAGGCCAAGCACGACGCCTGGATCATGGCGCAACTGCACCTGCGCTTGCGGGCGCTCTACCAGAAGGAGGGCGGACCCGGCGCCGATCCGATCCTCAACGTCCACTGGCCGTACCGGCTTCCGGACGACCCGCAGCCGGACGAGATCGCCCGCGAGATCAACGGCTACGTGGTAACCACCGTCACCGATCCGGTCGATCCCACCAAGGTGGTGCTCGAGGCCGGCAAGCAGGTCGACTCGTTCGCCCAGCTTCGGGACGACGGCTCGACGGCCTGCGGCTGCTGGATCTATTCCGGCTGCTTCACCGAGCGCGGCAACATGATGGCGCGCCGCGACACCAATGATCCGGGCAACAGCGGCGCCTACTCGAACTGGGCGTTCTCCTGGCCCGCCAACCGGCGCATCCTCTACAATCGCGCCTCGGCGGACATCAACGGCAAGCCGTGGGATCCGTCCCGCAAGCTGATCGAATGGAACGGCAGCCGCTGGGTCGGCTTCGACGTGCCGGACATCGCCCCGACGGCGAAGCCGGAGCTGGTGCAACCCTTCATCATGAACCCGGAGGGGACCGCCCGCCTGTGGGTGCGCGGCATGATGAAGGACGGGCCGTTCCCGGTGCACTACGAGCCGTTCGAGAGCCCGATCGCCAACGTCGTCGCGCCCAAGATCCGCGGCAACCCCGCCGCGCGCATCTTCAAGGACGACCTCGCCGCGCTCGGGACCTCCGAGAAGTTCCCCTATGCGGCGACCTCGTACCGCCTCACCGAGCACTTCCACTTCTGGACCAAGCACGTCTGGGTGAACGCGGTGCTGCAGCCGGAGTTCTTCGTCGAGATCAGCGAGCAGCTGGCCAAGGAGAAGAACATCCAGAACGGCGGCTGGGTGAAGGTGTCCTCCAACCGGGGCGAGGTGCAGGCCAAGGCGGTCGTCACCAAGCGGATCAAGCCGCTGCAGTGCGACGGCAAGACCGTGCACGTCGTCGGCATCCCCCTGCACTGGGGCTTCACGGGCGCGGCGCGAAAAGGCTTCGGCCCGAACAGCCTCACCCCGTTCGTCGGCGACGCGAACATCGAGACGCCCGAATACAAGGCGTTTCTGGTGAACGTCGAGCCGAGCAACGGCCCGATCGTGAGCTGAGGAGCGAGAGATGGCCGGTCTTCAGACTCAGGACTTCGCCCGCATCTCGGCGACGACCTTCACGCCGCCGGACGTGCGCCGCGACTTCGAGGTCGCCAAGCTGATCGATGTCTCGAAATGCATCGGCTGCAAGGCGTGCCAGGCCGCCTGCCTCGAGTGGAACAATCTGCGCGAGGAGGTCGGCTACAACACGGGATCGTACGAGAACCCGCACGATCTCACCCCCAGCACCTGGACGCTGATGCGCTTCACGGAGTGGGAGAACCCGGACAGCGGCAATCTCGAATGGCTGATCCGCAAGGACGGCTGCATGCACTGCGCCGATCCGGGATGCCTGAAAGCATGTCCCGCGCCGGGTGCGATCGTCCAGTACAACAACGGCATCGTCGACTTCATCTCGCAGAACTGCATCGGCTGCGGTTATTGCGTGAAGGGATGCCCGTTCAACATCCCGCGCATCAGCACGGCCGACAACAAGGCCTACAAGTGCACGCTGTGCTCGGATCGCGTCGCCTACGGGCAGGGCCCGGCCTGCGCGAAAGCCTGTCCGACGGGGGCGATCGTCTTCGGCACCAAGCAGGACATGCTCCAGCACGCCGCCGGCCGCGTCACCGACCTGAAGTCGCGCGGCTTCGCCAATGCCGGCATCTACGATCCGCCGGGCGTCGGCGGCACGCATGTGATGTACGTGCTGCATCACAACGACCAGCCGCAGCTCTATGCCGGGCTGCCGAAGGATCCGACCATCAGCCCGGTGGTCGAGATGTGGAAGGGAGCGACGAAATACGCCGGCATGGCCCTGCTCGGTGTCGCGGCGGCCTTCGCCTTCGTGCATGCGACGATCGCCCGCCGCAACGAGGTGAGCCGGAAAGAGGAGCGTGAGGCCGAGCACCTGATCGACGAGGAGGCTGCCCATGGCCGCCGCACGTGAGGTCACGCCGACGGTCGTCCGCGAGGAGACGCGCACGACCGTCGCCCGCAACGAGGCCCGGATCCGGGTCAATCACTGGATCACGGCGATCACGCTGATCCTGCTCGCGCTCAGCGGGCTCGCCCTGTTCCACCCGGCGCTGTTCTTCCTCTCGGGGCTGTTCGGCGGCGGGTCGATGACGCGGATGCTGCATCCCTGGATCGGCGTCGTCCTCATGGCGAGCTTCCTCATCCTGTTCTTCCAGGTGGTTCGCCACAACATCTGGAGTCGCAACGACGGCATCTGGATCCGTCACATCGGCGACGCCATGGCCGGCCGCGAGGAGAACCTGCCGGAGACCGGGCGCTACAACGCGGCGCAGAAGATCATCTTCTGGCTGATGACGCTCGCCATCATCGTGCTGGCCGTCTCCGGCATAGTCATCTGGTACGAGTACTTCGGCGCCACGTTCACGATCGACCAGCAGCGCATCGGTCATATTGTCCATTCTTTGGCGGCAATCGTCATGCTGCTCATCGTCATCGTCCATATCTATGCCGCGTTCTACGTACGTGGCACGCTGAGTGCGATGACCGAGGGCAAGGTGACGGGCGGCTGGGCCTTCCGCCACCACCGCCGGTGGCTGCGGGACGAGGCGCGCAAGGGCGTCATCGACGAGCGGCAATCGCCGCCGCGTGCCGGGATGCGGCCGGCGGAATAGGCACCGGCCGGCCGCCCCCGGGCGTTGCCGGCCGAGCCGACCCTCCGTGACCGGTGCGGTTCGAGGACGAGCATGACCTACGAGACGGACGCTCCAGAGGCGGTCGGCATCGCCGAGAGCGACAAACCGCCCTTCATCCGGCCGCCCGAGCCGGAGAGCATGTTCGGTGCCCGCGCGGCGCGATTTCGCGCGCTGGCGCCGGGCCACCAGCTCGAGCCGTACCTCTCCTTCCTCGCTGCGCTCGCCGAGGTGCAGGCCGAAGTGACCGCGGCGCTGCCGCCGCCGCATTTGCCCTCGGCGGCGGAGATGCGTATGCGGGCCGCCAACGGCATGCCGGTGCTGCCGCGCGAGGAGCTCGCCGAGGAGTCCGGCGCCGAGCTGGCGCTCGATCTGCTCGTCGAGGCGGCGCGGGGTATCGCCATGCCGGCGGAGGCCGCCGCCGCGCTGGAAAAGCTCGCTGCCGCCGGTGCCGAGGAGCGCACGCGGATGCGCGCCGCGGTGCTGAGCGACGCGATCCCGGTCGAGGCCGCCGCCGAGCATGTCTTCGTCGCCGCCGCGCTGCAGGTCGCGGCCGCGCTCCGCGCCGCGTGCGTGCCCGCCTCGCTGCCGCAGCCGGTCGCCGACGGCGTCTGCCCATGCTGCGGCGGACCGCCGGTGACGAGCACCGTCGTCGCCTGGGCGGCGCAGGGCGGCAGCCGCTACGTGCATTGCTCCCTCTGCGGCACACTGTGGAACCATGTGCGGGTGAAATGCGTCGCCTGCGGGGAGACGAAAGGCGTCGGCTACGAGGCGATCGAGGGCGTCGCCGACACGATCAAGGCCGAGACCTGCGACGCCTGCCGCAGCTATCTGAAGATCCTCTACCAGACGCGCGACCCGGCACTCGACCCGGTCGCCGACGACGTCGCCAGCCTCGGCCTCGACATTCTGGTGCGCGAAGCCGGCTGGGGCCGCGCCGGCGTGAACCCGTTCCTGCTCGGATATTGAGCGGTGGGCGGGCTGTTCCGCGCAGTCGGCAGGGCTGAGCCGTCCGCTCCATCGCCATTGCGAGTTTGCACCGGCGTTCGGCCGACCGGGATGGATGAAACGCACTGTGCCTTCCCGGATGCCCGCTGGGTCCCCTTCCCGCGCCTTCGGCGCGCCGGGGACGACACCGAGAATGCTCAGGTGTCGTC
>JAEZCD010000099.1 GCA_023430145.1 Pseudomonadota bacterium | reverse complement strand
CGCGTTCGGAATCGGCTGGACAGAGGCTCTCCGGTCGCGGCTTGATTTGCGCTACCTTCCCTCCCATCGTGCGATTCGCACGGAGGGACGAAGTATGCGCGTGAGCTGGATCGTGGTTGCGGCGGGGCTCGTGCTCGCACCCCTCGGCGGCGCGCTCGCCCAGTATGACGGGCCGCCGCCGACCAAGCCGCCGCCGGTCGACAAGATGTATCCGCGCCCGGATGGCCCGTGGCGCAAATACACCGGCAACCTGCCGCCCTGCGACGACGGCCGGGTGCTGCGCCGCATCACCTGGCAGTTCGACGAGACCGAAAGCCTCTACTGGGATCCGGTGCTGACGCTGAAGGCGTTCACGATCCCCAAGGAGGTCGCCTTCATGCCCTGGGGGCTCGAATTCGTGCCGCGCCGCTACTGCCGCTCGGACGTGCTCGTCAGCGACGGCAAGATGCGGCCGCTCTGGTACTCTATCGGCGAGGGGCTCGGCGAGGCCGGCTTCGGCTGGGGCGTCGAGTGGTGCGTGACCGGGCTCGACCGGCTGCGCGCCTACGCGCCGCGCTGCAAGATGGCGCAGCCGTGAGCCGCCTCCTCGGGCTGCTCCTGCTGGTTCTGGCCGCCTCGCCGGCGCTCGCGCAGAGCCGTCCGCCGGCGCCGCAGCCCGGCCCGTCGCAGCAGGCGAACCCGCCGACGCCGGGCGAGTTCGACTTCTGGGTGCTCGCCCTCTCCTGGTCGCCGAGCTTCTGCGAGGACGCCGGCGGCAGCCGTGCCGCCCGGCAGCAATGCGCCGGGCCGCGGCCCTACGCCTTCGTGGTGCACGGCCTCTGGCCGCAATACGAGCGCGGCGGCTGGCCGGAATCCTGCTCCCGCACGCGCCAGAACCTGCCGCGGACGATGGCCGACAAGATGCTCGACATCATGCCGAGCCGGCAGCTCGTCTACCAGCAGTGGGACAAGCACGGCACCTGCTCCGGCCTCGGTCAGGAGGGCTATTTCGACAAGGTCCGGCTCGCCCGCGCGGTGGTGAAGATCCCGGCGGCCTTCGTCGGCATCGATAAGGACCTCGTCACGAGCCCGGAGGCGATGGAGCAGGCCTTCATCGCCGAAAATCCCGGCCTCGCGCCCGACATGCTCGCCGTCACCTGCCAGCGGCGGCTGCTGCGCGAGGTGCGCATCTGCCTCGACAAGGACCTGAAGTTCCGCACCTGCCCGGAGGTCGACGGCCGCGCCTGCCGCAGCCGCACCGTGGTCATGCCGCCGGAGCGGAGCGGCGGGGTGTCGGCCGAGCCGGCCATCGATCCCTGACGCGTCCGCCGGTCGGTGAACTATCGGCACGCCTTCCACGCCGGCAATTTCGCCGATGTGCTGAAGCATGCCGTGCTGGCCCGCATCGTCGCCCATCTCGGCCTGAAGCCGGCGCCGTTGCGCTATCTCGACACGCATGCCGGCGCCGGTGTCTACGACCTTTCCTCCGAGGCCGCGCAGCGCACCGGGGAGTGGCGCGGCGGCATCGGCCGGCTCCACGACGAGGCGCTCGCGCCGGCCGCGGAGGCGGTGCTGGAGCCCTATCGCCGGGCGCTGGCGCGGGTCGACCCGGAGCGGACGCTGCGCCTCTATCCGGGCTCGCCGGAGATCGTCCGCGCGCTCGCCCGCCAAGAGGACCGGCTGCTGCTCGTCGAGAAGCATCCCGAGGAGGCCGCGGCCCTGCGCTACCGCTTCGGCAGCGACGCGCGCGTCCGCGTCGTCGAGCGGGACGGCTGGACGGCGCTCGGCGCCTTCCTGCCGCCGAAGGAGCGGCGCGGCCTCGTCCTCGTCGATCCGCCCTTCGAGGAGCCCGGCGAATTCTCACGCCTGCGCGAGGGCCTCGCGACCGCCCACCGCAAGTGGGCCACCGGCACCTACATGCTCTGGTACCCGATCAAGGACGTGCTCGCGACGGAGGCGTTCGGCAGGGACCTGCGCGGCCTCGGCATTCCGCGCATCCTGCGCGCCGAGCTCTATCTGCGGCGGCCGCGCGATCGCGAGCGGCTGAACGGCGCCGGGCTGATCCTCGTCAACCCGCCCTGGACGCTCGAGGCCGATCTGAAGCTGCTGCTGCCGGCGCTCGCCGAACGGCTCGGCGAGGGCGAGGGCGCCCGCGGGCGCCTCGATCGGATCACGGCCGAGGCCGAGCCTCAGCTTTGACCTTGCAAAGCGGCCACGCTCCGACGTTTAATTCAAACAGGTATGCTCTGCGGGCGACGGGTCTCATGCCGGCAGGACAGGGGAAGGCGAATTTTCGCATACGGGCCGCGCGCGGCCCGCGGGGGATCTGTCGATGGCGCAGCGCGGTACGGTGAAGTTCTTCAACGCCGAGAAGGGATACGGCTTCATCCAGCCCGACGATGGTGGCCGCGACATATTCGTTCACGTCTCGGCGGTCACACGCTCCGGCCTGACGACGCTCTCGGAGGGACAGCGGGTCGCCTTCGACGTCGAGCCGGACCGGATGGGCAAGGGGCCGAAGGCGGTCAATCTCGTTCCCGAGTGACGCTCGGCCGGCCGGGCCGCGATCAGAAGTGGTAGTTTAGTCCGAAGCGGATCAGGCTGGCCGACACGTCGACCGGCACCGGATTGCCGCCGAGGCGATAGCGCTGCTTGTCGAGATCGACATACAGGTACTCGACCTTGGCGCTGAATCCGGCGGCGAGCATCGCCTCGATGCCGAAGCCGGCCGTCCAGCCGAAATGCGTCCGCTCCGAGCTGCCGCGGTTGCCCGACAGCTCGCCCGTACCATAGGCGAAGCCGCCGGTGCCGTAGGCGACGAAGCGGTCGAAGGCGTAGCCGATGCGGCCCCGTACCGTGCCGATGAAGTCGGAGCTGAAGTGCTTGCGGCCGGAGCGGCCGTCGAGTCCCGAAAAGTTGAAGTCGGTCTCTGCGCCGAACACGATGGCGCCGCTCTGGCCGCTGATGCCGGCCGTCACGCCGCCGATGGAGCCGGTGAGATCGCCGCCATGCGAGGCCTCGCCCCAGGCATAGCCGAGCGTGCCGCCGACGTAGGGCCCGGTCCAGTTCCAGGGCGTGGCGATCGCCGGCACCGGCTCGTAGGCCGGGCCGCCAGCGGACACCTGGCCGCCGCCATAGCCGTAGGGATCGACATCGGCAGCGCTGGCGGCCGAGGCGGCGAGGGCGGCGCCGACGAGGGCGCCGACGCGTCCACGCTTCAGTCCGGCACGCAGTCGAATCATGAGCCCGCGACCTCCTTCACGCAACACAGGTCAGCTCGGCGCAGACTGTCGGCGAGAGACGTTTTAGAAAGGTAAATCCGGGGTAAGGAGGATGGCTGGAAATGCGCCCTTTCCGAGGCTTCCGAGGGGGAGGTGTGGGGCGGGAGCGCCCCACGCCGGCGTTCGCGCCGGTTGGCTTCAGTTCAAGGCTGGAAAGTAGGCCGAACACTCGGGATGAACACTCGCTGCGAATCTAGCGTTCGACGAGCAGCAATCCAATCCATGGCGACCGGCGAACGTTCCCTCCCGACATGCTGCCGGAAGCAGCAGTCGCCACCGGATGCCCTTCGAGTTGGGCCCACCGAGACGCGCTTGAGAATAATTGCAAGCATTGGAGCGGCGTTCTTTGGGGTCTGACTGCCGTGCATTGTACTTTGCTTCACCGAGTGACAGACATTGGTCGCGCTTCAAGCGATCCGCCTGATAACGTGCGGTGGCGTTCGCGATGATTTCTGTGCAACGCGTGTGAGTCGGATTGGCGATGCAATTGATCGCGGTACTGTAGCCGCGCTTATTCGTTGCGCGGTCGAGGCTTGTACATTGCTCGCGGAGCGCCTTTGGGAGGTCGGCCTCTGGGCAAGTCCGATCATAGAAAGCCGGAGTGAAGTCGAACGTGCCGACGGGGGGCCCAGCGCCGCGGTACAGAACGGTCATGCAGCTGGTGTCATCCTCCCCAAAGCAGATCCGGCAGGTCTGGCCATTGATGCATGGGCGCGGGTCATTCCGCTGCGCATCAGGTCGAAACGCGTAGCGCGTGCCATTGTCGGCTGCGTTGATGACGACGTGCGCGTCACAGCCTCCTGGGCAGGACCGACCGTCATCATAGATTGTCAATTTCATATCGCGCGCGCCCGCGGCGGACGGCACGACGGCCAGGACTGCCAAAATCACCAGCATTAGACCGTGCGCTCGCATCGTTGCCGACTCCGTTGCGCACTTATCATAATACAACGTACGGATGCAGGCTACGGCCTCGTGCGGCTCGTTCGTACGGTCCCTTCCTACTCAAACCAAGCAGCCACAAACAAAAAGCCCCGGCCTCGCGGCCGGGGCTTTCTGCAGTGCCCCCGTAGAAGTCGGAAGGATCAGAACTTGTAGTTCACGCCGGCGCGGACGAGGCTCTGATCGTAATCGTACTTGAAGTTCTTGTTCTTCTTCTTGTTCTTGTTGTTGCCGCCATTGTCCTCGCCGAGGTCGGCGTAGAGATATTCGAGCCGCATGGTGATGTTGTCGGTGACGGCATATTCGACGCCGCCGCCGGCGGTCCAGCCCCAGCGCCAGTCGTTCTGGTTCTTGCCGCCATGGATCCGCTTGTCGATGTCGGCATAGGCGAAACCGCCGGTGCCGTAGACGAGGAAGCGGTCGAAGGCGAAACCGGCGCGGCCGCGCACCGTGCCAAAGAAGTTGACGGTGTGCTCGACCTTCTTGCCGGTCTTGTTCTGGTGGCTGTTGCCGTCGATGTCGGTGCCCGCGATGTCGGTCTCGAAGCCGAGCACGAACTGGTCGAACTGCCAGTTGGCGCCGACCTGGCCGCCGCCGAGAATGCCGTCGACCTCGTGCCCGCCATGGCCGGTGAAGTCACCCCAGCCGTAGCCAAGATGCACGCCGGCGTAGAAGCCGGTCCAGTCGTAGACCGCGGGCGCAGCGGCGATCATCGGCACCTCGTATGCCGGAGCCGGCGGCAGATCGGCCGCGCTCGCCACGGCCGTGCCGCCGGCGAGCAGCGCCAGCGCGGCGGCGCCGGCCAGCAAATGGTGCTTCATGGTACCCTTCTTTCTCCAATGCAGGAGAGGGCCCCCGTTACGCGCGGCCCTCCGTCCCGGGCTCGACCCTATGCCCCCGGGACTTGGAATTCTGTAGCGACCGAGCCACATCGGCTCCGCAACCGACAATTTTAGCTAGCCGCTCATGGTTAAAAATTCGCTAATTTCAAAGCGTTGGCCGCGAGCCCGGGCGGGCACGCACGGCTGCCCTGCGGCGGGCGCAGGATGACCAGGGAACGGCTCCGGGACCGCCGCCAGGCCTGAGCACTCGTCCGAGGGAAGGCGGGGCGGTCGCGCGGCGCCTAACGCTTCTTGCCGCCGGGGCCGTAAAACTTCTCTTCCCACTTCTTCTGGTTCTCGAAGCCCTCGCGGATGAAGGGCGTGAACACCGCCATGTTCAGCAGCGCCCAGTTGACGAAGCTCGCCGGGAAGCGGAGCGGCTTGACGAAATCGACGAACAGGACGACACGCGTCTCGTCGGAGTAGTTCCAGGCCTCGTGCTCGTAGGCGTCGTCGAACACGACCGCCTCGCCCTCGCGCCAGTGATAGATCTCCTTGTCGACGCGGATGGCGATCTTCTCGCGCGGCTCGGGCACGATCAGGCCGAGATGCAGCCGCAGCACGCCGTTGTAGGGCCCGCGATGCGCCGGCAGATGCTTGCCGGGCTCGAAGATCGAGAACATGGCGGTCTTCAAGCCGGGAATCTTCTGCACGATCCGCCAGGTCTGCGGGCAGGCGGCGATGTTGTGGTCCGAGGTCAGGCCGTAGCCGCAGAGCAGGAAGGTCTTCCAGCGGGTGTCGTTGCTGATGGTGGCGACGTCGGCGGAGATGTCCTGGAAGCTCGGCAGATCGCCCTGCCGGACGAGCACGCGGTCGAGCTCGGTGCGGATCGCCCCCCATTCGCGCTCGATCTCGGCGACCCACGGGAAGGTCGACCGGGCATAGATGGGCGGATTACCCACTTTGGAATATTTCAAGTTCAACCGCTCGGCCCAGGCGACGATCGACATGAAGAAGCGCTTCGTGGCGCTCTCCTCGCCCATCGGCTTGATGCCTTCGGTGCCGAATACTTGGTTCGGCTCGCCCGCGCCGAGGTGCGCGCCCGGATCCGTCTTCGTCCCGATTCCCACCCGACCACTCGCTTCTTGACCAGAACTCTGGGGAGGCGAGCGATTCAACGCTCCGCCGGCTGTCATCATACCGCATTTTGCGGCGGAAGTCGCCGCCGCGTCGACGATGCGACGACGCGCCCCCGCCGCTGGGCTGGAACCTTGGCGCCCGCCATGCCGTTGCCCAGCGAGCACGTGAACGACGAGGAGCGATGCGATGACGACCCGCCCACCGCCCGTGCCGCCGCAGAACCGCAGCGACAAGGCACCCGAGGACAAGGCCACCGTCCCGACCGACACCAGCAAGGACCGCGATCCGGCCCCGAACCTCGAGCAGCAGGGAAGGCACGGCAACATCAAGCAGAACACCACCCATCAGGGCCTTCGACAGGCCAGGTGAGCGGCGCAGCAGGCGAAGCCTTGTCTCACGAACGGCGCCGGCTTTCATCCGACCGAGGGGGGCAGGGCGCTCCTGGAACCGGCGCGAAGTCGAAAAAAATGCGCCGACGGCCGGGAGAGCGGTCGCCGGCGCGACCAAGCTCACCGGCCGCGGGCCGTTTCATGGGGCAACTTTCGTGGCACAGTCGTTCCCATCCTAAGACACTAGAGATGAAGAACAGATCATGTAATTGTGGAAGTCGTTAGCGTCGATCGGCCACGCAGGCGGCGCGGCAAATCGTCTCGCTCCGACTATATTTGCCTCACATTCTCGCCTTGATTGGCAAGCAGATGGCCCGTTCCTTCGAACGGAACGGAACGGGTGTCTATGCGTCTGAAGTCTCTTGGAATCGCGTTCGCTGCTGCCATTTCAATCGGTGGTTTTGTTCTGAGCGATGCGGCCGATGCCGCCTCTTCGAAACGGGGAAAATCGATCAAAGCGCTGTCGCGCACCTCGGGCATGGCGTCCTGGTACGCGCATGGGGCACGGACCGCCTCCGGGGCCCGCTTCAATCCCAACGGCATGACGGCGGCGCATCGCACGCTGCCCTTCGGCACAAAGGTGCTGGTCACGCATCGGGCCACCGGCCGCACGGTGCAGGTCACCATCAACGATCGCGGACCCTTCATCCGCGGCAGGGTCATCGACCTCGCCAAGGGCGCCGCGCAGCAGCTCGGCATCGTCGGCGCCGGCACGGCGCCGGTCGAGCTGAAGGTGGTCGGGCGCTGAGCCTCGGTTCCGACAGTCCCGGGCAGCCGGGCACCGGCGGCCGCATCGGCCACCGGCGGGCGAGGGGGATCTCGTCGATGTGTACCCCCTCGCCCCGCGCCTTGTGCAAAGGAAGGCTGCGCGGCGGCCCGCCGAGGCCCGGCGCAATCAGAAGTGCCAGCGACGGGCGCCAGCTACCTCAGAGCTTGTCGAAGCGCGTTAGCGTGGCCGGCAAGTAGTTGTTCTGATCGTCGATGAGGATGCCTGTCATCAGCATCTTTCCGCCGACCAGCCGGAGAATCACCGTGAGCTGGGAGCCGACGCTCGGCGCGAACGTGCCGGTGACATGGCAGGTCTTGTCGATCTTCAACTTGCCGCCGAGATCGTAGGGCGCGACACCCGACTGCTCGACAAAGCAGGGGGTAAAGCTCTGCACCTTTCCTTTCTTGCCGATGACGGCGATGCAGATTTCGCTCTTGCTCGCCCGCTGGAACGTCATGATCCACAGGGCATCGAGATCGTCGCCCGTGCAGCCTTGCGCCGCCGCGGCGGCCTCCTGGGTGTGGCCGCTTGCGGAGAAGATGAGTATCGAAGCGACGAGCGCCGTCCGTAAAAGGCTTCGCATCGGATTTCTCTCCGGTAGCCCCCGCGCGCATGATGCACGCCTGCCGTGCGAAGGAGCAAGATATCGCCGATCCGCCCCGCCTCTTACCTCCGGCGCCCGGCTTGCATAGGTTAGGCGGCGGTGCAGGAGGATCGACCATGCCGCAGACCAGCAACCGGATTTTCGACGAGATCGGCCGCGTGATGACCGATGCGGCCGGCGTCGCCCAGGGTGTGCGGCGCGAGGTCGAGGGCGTCATGCGCTCCCAGGCCGAGCGGATCCTCGCCGATCTCGACGTCGTCAAGCGCGAGGAGTTCGAGGCGGTGCGGGCCATGGCCGTGAAGGCGCGCGAGGAGAACGAGCGCCTGCAGGCGCGGATCGCCGTCCTCGAGGCCAAGCTCGGGCTCGGTCCGACCCCCGGCGGGCCGCTCGATTCGTCCCCAACCGTGGTCTGATCCTGGACAGCCCGCCGGTTCACGCCGCATCGCAGCACGCTATGATCGCCTCAAACTTGATTCGGCGCTGATTTGCGGCGGCGCCTCCGGCTTCGCCGGGTTGCACCCGGCTTCTTCGCGGCGGCACGCGTGCCGCTCGCACGGCGTCCTTCGGCGCCGGAGCAGTGGAGGTAAAGCCATGAGTCTTCTCGATGTGGCCGTCTCGCGCCCCGACCATCCGGTCGACATCGTCGAGGGCATCGCCAGCGCCAACAACTGGATGTTCGAGCGCTCCGGCGAGGACGAGATCACCATCTCGGTCGATGGCGGCTGGACCGACTATCACGTCTCCTTCCAGTGGATGGACGACATCGAGGCGCTGCATCTCGCCTGCGCCTTCGACCTGAAGGCGCCCGACCGGCGCCGCGGCGACGTGCTGCAGCTTCTCGCCCTCGTCAACGAGCAGATGTTCGTCGGCCATTTCGATCTCTGGCGGCAGGAGGGCGTCATCGTCTTCCGGCACGCCTTGCTGCTCGCCGGCGGCGCCGGCATCGGCGAGGGCCAGTGCGAGGCGCTGCTGTCGACCGCGGTCGAGGCCTGCGAGCGCTATTACCAGGCGTTCCAGTTCCTCGTCTGGGCCGGCAAGAGCCCGCGCGAGGCGCTCGACGCGATCATCCTGGAAACCGCCGGCGAGGCTTGAGCATGGCGATCCGTCTCGGCGGCCCGCTGCTGCTCGTCGGCTGCGGCAAGATGGGCGGTGCGCTGCTCGAGGCCTGGCTCGACGAGGGGCTCGACCCGGCCTTGGTGGCGGTTCTCGACCCCGGTCCGCCGGAGGAGGTGCGCGCGCTGCTCGAGACGAGGGGCGTCGCCCTCAACCCGGCCGACGCGCCTTCGCCGGCCGTGGTCGTCGTCGCCGTCAAGCCGCAGCTTCTGGACGAGGTGCTGCCGGAGATCGCCCGCCGGGCCGGGCCGGAGACGCTCGCCCTGTCGATCGTCGCCGGCAAGCCGATCGCCGCCTTCGCCGGCCTGCCGGCGGTGGTGCGGGCGATGCCGAACACGCCCGCGGCGGTCCGTCGCGGCATCACGGTCGCGGTACCGAGCCCGGCCGTGACGCCGCAGCAGAAGTCCGCCGCCGACAGCCTGTTGCGGGCGGCCGGCGCCGTCGAATGGATCGACGACGAGAGCCTGATCGATGCCGTCACCGCGGTCTCGGGATCGGGCCCGGCCTATGTCTTCCTGCTCGCCGAGACGCTCGCCGCGGCCGGCGCCGCCGTCGGCCTGCCGGCCGACCTCGCCGAAAAGCTCGCCCGGGCGACGGTGTCGGGCTCCGGCGAGCTTTTGGCCCGCTCGCCGGAAGCCGCTGCGACGCTGCGCACCAACGTCACCTCGCGCGGCGGCACGACGCAGGCGGCGCTCGACGTGCTGATGGCGCCGGACGGCCTGTCGCCGCTGCTGCAGCGGGCGGTGGCGGCGGCGGCGAAGCGGGCGAAGGAGCTCGCGGGCTAGACCCTGCGGCCGCTCTCGGCCAAAATGGGGCGGGAGGAGGCTCATCCTGCTCTCGAGGTGCACATGGTCAAGACTCTGCCGAACGCCACGCCGCGCGATCCGCGCGATGCGGTCGTCGACGCCCTGATGGCGCTCGCCGCCGAGCGGCCCTGGGCCGAGATCACGCTGCCCGACATCGCCGCCCGCGCCGGCATCCCGCTGCGCGAGCTGCGGGCTCACTTCCCCTCCAAGGGCGCCATCCTCGGCGCGTTCGCGCGCCGCATCGACCTCGCGGTGCTCGCCGACGAGAGCAAGGACCTGTCGGCCGAGCCGGCGCGCGAGCGGTTGTTCGACGTCCTGATGCGTCGCCTCGACGCGCTCGCTCCCTACAAGCCGGCGCTGCGCGGAATCCGATCCGGCATCACGCGCGAGCCGCTCGCGCTCGCCGCCATGAACCGCACGGTGGTGACCTCGATGCAGTGGATGCTGGCCGCCGCCGACATCAACGAGGAGGGCCCGCTCGGCGCCACCAAGGCGCAGGTGCTCGCCTTCCACTGGTCGCGGGTGCTCAACACCTTCCTCTCCGACGAGGATCCGGGCCTCGCCAGCACGCTGAAGGCGCTCGACCGCGAGATGCGCGCCGCCGAGCGTCTCGCCCGCCGCGGTCGCGACCTGCAGGATCTCGCCGGCGCCCTCTATCGCACCGCCTGCCGGATCACCGGCCGAGACGGCGAGCGGCGGCGCGACGAGGTCGAGGAGCCGACGCCCTCGATCTGAGCCGAACGCGATGCACGAGCCAGGGCCGGGCCGCATCGGCTTCGACGATTTTCTGCGCGTCGACATCCGCGTCGGCACGATCGTCGAGGCCGAGTCCTTTCCGGAAGCGCGCAAGCCGGCGCTGAAGCTGCGCATCGATTTCGGGCCGGAGCTCGGGGTGAAGAAATCCTCCGCCCAGATCACCCGCCACTACCGGCCCGAGGAATTGGTCGGCCGGCAGGTGCTGGCGGTGGTGAATTTTCCGCCGCGGCAGATCGGCAAGTTCATGTCCGAGGTGCTGACCCTCGGCGTGCCGGACGCGGACGGCGAGGTGGTGCTGATCGGCCCGAGCCTCTCGGTGCCGGACGGAGGCCGGATGTATTGAGGCCCCTCTTCCCTCTCCCAGAGGGCCCAGAGGGAGAGGGTGCCCGCGAAGCGGGCGGGTGAGGGGCTACCGAGCTCCAGAACGGGCGCCATCCCCCCTCATCCGGCCGCTTCGCGGCCACCTTCTCCCCCTGGGAGAAGGAAGAGTCACCCCTTCGCCCGCGCCCGCTCAGGGGCCGGGCGGGCGACGAGCCGCGCCACCGCGTCGCGATCCTCGGGCTCGATCATCGCGAACAGGAAGGCCGTGACCGCCTCGCGCGTGCCGTCCTCGCAGGTGGCGAGCGCGCCGAGCATGCGCCGGCTCTGCAGCTCGGACAGCTCGAGCGCCAGCGCGGCGCCGCGGTCGGTGAGGGTGAGCAGCCGCTCGCGGCGGTCCTGCGGCCCCTCGCTCTGGGTGACGAAGCCGCTCTCGATCAGCTCGCGCAGCACGCGGCCGAGGCTCTGCTTGGTGATCTTGAGGATGTCGAGGAGGTCCGTGACCCGCAGCCCCGGGTTGCGATGCACGAAGTGCAGCACGCGGTGATGCGCCCGGCCGAAGCCGAACTCCGCCAGAAGGTCGTCGGCGTCGCGAACGAAGTCGCGATAGGCGAAGAACAGGAGCTCGATCAGATCGTAGGGCAGCTGCCCGGCATCTCCGGCGGGCGGGGCGGCCCGGCGGGCAGGGTGAGAAATTATGTCAGCCATGTTGACTTATTTCGCGGCCTCGTGTTGGATAGCCTCGTGCTCGCGCAGAGCCTTCGGCTCCGCCGACGCGGCGGCCTTCCGGTCGCTAGGATACAGTGTCCGTCAGGATCAAGCAAAACGCGGTGGCCCGGCAGAAAGGGGCCGCCCGGTTCCCGGAGGAACCAATCATGTCGACGTCCGCCAGCCAGCACAGCGCGCCCACCTTCGACAACATGCCCGGCCACATCTGGTACGACGGCAAGTTCGTCCCGTGGAACGAGGCGACCGCGCACGTACTGACGCACGGCCTGCACTATGGCAGCTCGGTGTTCGAGGGCGAGCGCGCCTATGGCGGCACGATTTTCAAGCTCGACGAGCACACGCGGCGCCTGCACGACTCGGCCCGCGCGCTCGATTTCGAGATCCCGTTCACGGTCGAGGAGATCAACGAGGCCTGCGCGCGGCTGATCGCCCGGCAGGGGCTGACCGACGCCTATGTCCGCCCGGTCGCCTGGCGCGGCAGCGAGATGATGGGCGTCTCGGCACAGAAGAACAGCATCCACCTCGCCATCGCCGCCTGGCAGTGGCCGAGCTATTTCGACCCCGCGCAGCGGCTGAAGGGGATCAGGCTCGACGTCGCGCAGTGGCGGCGGCCGGATCCGGCGACCGCGCCGGCGAAAGCCAAAGCGGCCGGCCTCTACATGATCTGCACGCTGTCGAAGCACGCCGCCGAGCGCAAAGGCTATGCCGACGCCATGATGCTCGACTGGCGCGGCCGCGTCGCTGAATGCACCGGGGCGAACATCTTCTTCGTCGAGAAGGGGGTGATCCACACGCCGACGCCGGACTGCTTCCTCGACGGCATCACGCGCCGCACGGTGATCGACCTCGCCCGTACCCGCGGCATCGAGGTGGTCGAGCGGCCGATCGACCCGAACGAGCTCGAAGGCTTCGAGCAGTGCTTCATCACCGGCACCGCGGCGGAAGTGACGCCGGTGTCGGAGATCGGCCCCTGGCGCTTCGAGGTCGGCGCCATCACCAAGGCGCTGATGGAAGATTATTCGGCCGCCGTACAGCCGAAGGGCGAGAAGGCGGCGGCGTAGGGGGGCGTCGGGCGGCGAGGCCGGCTTCTCGTTCCTCTCCGCCCCGCTCGTCATCCCGCCTTTTCGCTCGTCATCCTGTTCATCGGCTCGTCATCCCCCAACAGCTCGTCACCCAGTCCATCGGCTCGTCATCCTGCGGCTCGACTGCAGGATCCATCTTCTTCCCTCGTCGTCCGCGACGGCGCCGCCCCAGCCTTTTTTCCTGATGCCGTCTGGGTCCCCTTCCCGCGCCTTCGGCGCTCCGAGGACGACACCGAGATTGCTCAGAATGCGTGGGGAAGGGGACCCAGGTCTTTCGGAGACCGATCGCGAACTCGGTTTCTTCCCGGACCGCAGCGACGAAGCAACCCGGCTTTGCGGAGCCGGAAAGAGAAGCTGGATTTGCTTCGCTGCGCTCGCTCGCACCGACGAGGGGGCAGGTTTTCGCTACCTTTTGTTCCGTGACTGGAACGACGCGACGGAGGCGCCCAGCACTGCCGAGAGTGTGAGGCCGGCGCTCGGCAGCCCGGATGATGGCAGGTCTTCAGCGACCCACTCGCCCGCCGCGCGGCCGTGGTGCAGGAGATGTCCTCGCGCCCCGATCCCTTCGAGGCGCCGCTCCCGGGTAATCGCCCATTTTCGACCACACCGAGCGTATTGGCTCATCCCGGGGGCACCCGGGAGATCAGGGATGTCCAGGTTGGTGACCGTTGCCGCGGCCGTCGCGATGATAGGCGTTGCCGGTGCGGCGGCGCCCGGGTCCGAGCCTTCGGCGGATGCGCCCATGGCACAGGCCGAGGATGCGCCGCGCGAGGTCGGCCGATCGGTGCCCCGACCTCCCGCCGGCGCAGGGCCGAAGCAGGGGCCGACGCCGGCCGAAAGACCCGGGTACAGTTACGAGGAGGGAATGCCACAGCGGCCCTGTCTGCCGCACAATCCTCAGCTCGGGCCGCCTTGCGTCAGCCCGCAGCGCTGAACGGTGCGCCCCCGGGAGGCGCACCACGCAGCGTGCGAGAGTGCCGGCTCTACGGGTTCACTCGGACGACCCGGGTGCCCCATTGGCAGGAGCCACCGAGAGTGATCGCCTTCTCGCCGGCGAGCCAGAAGCCGAACAGGCTCGGGTCGAGTTGCGCCCCCGAGAAGTCGCCGGCGCGCCCGAGCAGATAGGGGCAGTTTCCGACAGCATAGGTCTGCACCCCGGCCCAGGCGGCGTTCACGCTCTTGATCATGGCCGCGGAGCTGTGAAAGAAGCCGCCGCCGCCGGTGCCGTTGAACTGCCAGGTCGAGGCCGACCGCAACGCCGTGTCCGTCGCGATGCTCACGTGGTGGACGAAGATGTTGTCGCTGAAGCCCGCGAAGGTGTTCTCCGGGATCGACGCGGTGAGCGCCCCGCCGCCCCCGAAGCCGACGGTCACCCGCGGCGTCCGCGTGCACGACTCGTTGGGTGTGCCATTGGTGAAATTGCAGACCGTGGTGAACTGGCCGACCAGCGTGTTGCCGATGCCGGCGACCTGCAGCATCCGGTTGTCGCCGGAGTCGATGAGCGTCGCCGTTCCGGGCTGATTGCCGTCCGGCGGGATGCCGTAGGAACCGCTGGTGAGCGACACCCGGGTATAGGTCGGCGATCCGCCGAAGACGTTGCGGATGCGATGAACGTGATACTGGTCGCTCGAGCCGCGCGTCGTACTGAGAAAGTAAGCCGGGTTCGTCGTGTTCGTCCCGCTGGACGGGCTCGTATAGTGCTGCGCCGGCTGAATGGTGAAGAGCGCGAAATTTCCGGCCGACGCCGAAGGCTGGAACACGAAGCGCGTCAAGCTGGGACAACTACCCTTATTGTTCGACGCGATGCGTTTGTTGAAGACGTGAATTCTCGCGAACCGGAACACGTCGTCGCTGAAGCGGAAATTGTTGATCGATATCGACATCGAGTCGCGACCGGCGCCGATCGAGGGATAGTCGCCCCAGCTCTCGTTGGCGGTGCCGATCTCGCTGCGAAAGTCGATATTGTATCGGCACCAATGGTTCGTCAGGTTCTTGGGATTGGGCTTCCGAGAGATCGCCAGCCAGCCCCGCGAGACATTGTCGGCGAGGTTGGCGTTGCCGCGCCCGGTCTGCTGCAGGGCAATGACATAGAAGCGGCGTCGCTTGGTGGTCGAATTGCGGTCGAAATACACCTTCGGGTCGAACAGCAAGCCATTCGCGACCGCCGCGCCGAAGAAGCTGTTGAGATCGCGCGTAGCCAGAACGGCACCCGAGGATTGCGACAGCCTGATCGCGCTGTTCGTCGCCTCGATCACGCGCTTCGTGCTCTTGGAGACGATCGTGTCGGGTGGGATGAACACCGAGCCGTTATTGGCCGAGGTCTGACGGTCGAGGCCCTCGAAACTGACCGGGACAGTCGCCTGGATGCCGACCGCGCCGCGCGCCGGTATCGGAACCGCCACCGGGCCGAGGGGGGCCGGGCCGGTGCGGGCCGCGGCCTGCTCGGCGGCATACTCCTCGTCGCTCACCGATGCGGGACGCCGGACCTGGACCGCCTTCGGCGCCGCAGGAGGTGGCGCCTCCGGCCCGAACGACGGCAGGGCCAGCGGCTGATCGACTTCCTCGAGAGCCGGGCCGATCTCCTCGGCTAGGGCATTTGTCGATGGCAGCGGGACTGTCAGACCGAGCACGACTGCCGTAGCAACCAACGGCACGAATTGGTCTTTTTTAGACATGGGCTTCCCTCGCGATGCAGCATGCCGGCGGCCGCACGCGATCTGCTGCGGCAGAGCCCAGCAAACGACTTACGCTACGAAGCGTTTTTTCTCTTTCGAAGAAATTTAGCCTACGCCCAAAGAGTTTCGAGTACAATAGGCCTCCCGACCCGGATTTTAGCGTCCGCTGCGATCCAGCTGGACGGGCGGGAATGGCATGGCGAGTCGCAGCCCGGCGCGTGAAAATCCGGCTCCGCTCCCCTCGTATGGCCCACGTCGGACGGCAGATATGATGGGTGCTGCGCCTTCTCGCCGAGGACGCGCCGCTGCCGCGCAGGGCGTCCTCGCGAGAGCCGCGATCGGCTCGCGGCCCACCCGATCGTTTCTCGTGGAGCGGTTTTTGCGATAGGTTGCGGCGGCATCGCAAAATCCCCGCCCCCTCCCACCCCTGCAAGACGAATCCGGAAATGAGCCCGCCTCTGCCGTCCCTCTCGCGTCCGCAGACCCATTTCGCCATCCTGATCGTCCTCGGGCTGACGCACCTGCTCAACGATCTGGTGCAGTCGCTGATCCCGGCCGCCTATCCGATCATCAAGGACACCTATGCGCTCGATTTTGCCCAGATCGGGATAATCAGCCTGACGTTCCAGGTCGCCGGGTCGCTGCTGCAGCCGATCGTCGGCCATTATACCGATGGGCGTCCGATGCCCTACTCGACGGTCGTCGGCATGGTCTTCACCCTTCTCGGCGTGCTGGGCCTCGGCTTCGCATCGAGCTACGAGCTCATCCTCGTCTCGGTCGCCTCCGTCGGTATCGGATCGTCGATCTATCATCCCGAGGCGACCCGCATGGCGCGCAACGCCTCGGGCGGGCGGCAGGGGTTCGCGCAAGGTCTGTTTCAGGTCGGCGGCCAGATCGGCGGCGCGCTCGGTCCGCTGCTGGCGGCCCTCGTCATCGCCGCGCGCGGGCAGGAAAGCCTCGCCTGGTTCGCCGGGGCGCCGCTGGTCGCCATCGTCCTGATGGTCTGGACCGCCGGGCACCATTCCGCCATCCGCCGGCAGGTGACCGCAGCCACGCACTCGGCGGCCACACCGTCCTACCGCCGGCACTCCCAGAAGACGGTCCTGTTCGGCCTGGTGATCCTCACCCTGCTGATGTTTTCCAAGAATGCCTACTCGGAAAGCTTCCGATCGTTCTACACGTTCTACCTGATCGATCGCTTCGATGTCTCCATCAAGACATCGCAGCTGATGCTGTTCGTGCTGCTGTTCGCCTCGGCTGTCGGTGCACTGCTCGGAGGCATCGTCGGCGACAGGATCGGCCGCCAGCGCATCATCTGGATCTCGGTGCTCGGTCCGCTGCCGCTGACCGTGCTTCTTCCTTACGTCGACTTCTTCTGGACCGGGATTTTGACCGTCGTCATCAACCTGATCATGGCGAGCGCATTCGCCTCGTTGTTGATCTATGCGATCGAGCTCGTGCCGCACCGGGTCGGCTTGATCGGCGGGCTGTTCTACGGGCTGACCTTCGGGCTCGGCGGAGTGGCCGCTGCCGTCCTCGGGGGGCTCGCCGACAGCATCGGCATCGAGAGCGTCTACCGGATCTGCTCCTTCCTGCCGCTCGCCGGGCTGCTCGCATGGTTCCTGCCGCGCATAGAGGAAGACGGCCGGGTGCGCACGGACAAGGGGTAGAGCTCCGACCGGGCGCCATTTGCCGGCGGCCGGCGGCGACCCAAGGGATCGAACGCGGCAGTCGGCTCCATCGGTGGGCCCGTGGCCGTGCTGCGCGAGAAGGCCCTGATCGGGGCTGCCTACCGCCGATCCCGGGACGGAGCTTCGATGGAGCAGCAGCGAGCGTTTGCCCGCTGCTGCAACCGCCTAGCTCATCGCCCCGACCTGCACGTTCGACTTCTGCCAGAAGACGAAGCGCTTCTGGATCCAGACCACCGTGCCGAAGATCGCAAGGCCGATCAGGCTGAGATAGATGATGAGCGCGAACACGCGCGGGGTGTCGAGCGAGGTCGAGGCGATGCGGATCAGCTCGCCGATGCCCTTGCCGCCGCCCAGAAACTCGCCCGTGATGGCGCCGGCCATGACGCCGACCGAGGCGATCTTCAGCCCGGTGAAGAAATGCGGCATGCCGGTCGGGATTTTCATCTTGAAGAGGGTCTGCAGGCGGGTCGCGCCCATCGTCTTGAACAGCATGCGGGCGTTCTCGTCAGCCGCGTGCAGGCCGGCCGCGGTGCCCACCACGATCGGGAAGGTGGCGATGAAGGTCGCCAGCGCCACCTTGGATTCGATGTCGAAGCCGAGCCAGGCGATGAAGATCGGCGCGAAGGCGACCTTCGGCATGGTGTCGAGCGCGACGAGGTAAGGCATCACGGCCCGCTCGCCGAACGCGGTCTCGCCGACCAGCACGCCGAGGCTGAAGCCGATCGCGATGGCGAGGATGAAGCTGTAGAGCACCTCCTTCAGCGTGATCAGCAGGGCGGTAAAGACATAGCCGCCGGAGAGCAGGTTGCGGCCGACGAAGACGATGTCCTCGGCCGTCTCCATCGGCGAGGGCAGGATGATCGGCGAGACGAGCCCGGACATGGCGACGAGCTGCCAGATGCCGACGAAGACGACGAAGATCAGCAGCATCGCCACCGATCGCGGCATGCGGTCGATCAGCGAGACATGCTCCTGCCAGACCGTCGACTGCTGGTGGCTGATGGGAAGCGATCCGGGTCCGGTCGCAGCCTGATACTCGCTCACAGGAATGCTCCTCGGTCGAGATGGCCGCGGATGCGGTTGACGAGCGCCCCGAAGCGCGGCTCGGTCATCATCTGCAGCGTGCGCGGCCGCGGCAGGTCGATCTCCACCGCCTCGACGAAGCGGCCGGGCCGGGCCGACATGACGTAGACGACGTCCGACAGCACCACCGCCTCCTGGATGGAGTGGGTGACGAGGAAGGCGGTCGCGTTGCGCGCCGTGCAGATCCTCTGCAGCTCCATGTTCATGAATTCGCGCGTCAGCTCGTCGAGCGCGCTGAACGGCTCGTCGAGCAGCAGCACCGCGGGGTCGGTGATCAGCATCCGGCAGATGGCCGTGCGCTGCGCCATGCCGCCCGACAGCTCGCTCGGATAGTGGCGGTCGAAGCCCTTCAGGCCGACGAGCTCGAGCAGCGCCATGGCCGCGTCGTACTTGGCCCGCGCGGCCCGCTTGCCGAAGCGGATCTCGATCGGCAGCACGACGTTCTCGATCGTCGTCCGCCAGGGGAACAGCGTCGCCTGCTGGAACATGATGCCGATGTCGTGCCGCGCGCCGGTCACCGGCTTGCCCTCGAGCACGACGCTGCCGGAGGAGGGCGGGATCAGCCCGGCCATGATCTTGAGGAGCGTCGACTTCCCGCAGCCCGAAGCGCCGATCACGGAGGCGAAGGTGCCCTCCGGCAGCGTCAGGTTGACGAAGTCGAGCGCCTGCAGGTTGCGCCGCGCGAAGGTCTTGCTGACCCCGCGCAGCTCGTAGACCGGCCGCGCACCCCGCGCGGCCGGATCGATCGGGACGACCTGTGCGCTCACTGCTTGTTCCAGGCGTCGACGAACTGGTTCGTGTAGGCCTTCTTGATGTCGTCGAGCGGCGCCTTCAGCGTTCCGGTCGCCACCGCGCTCTTGTGCCAGTCCTCCCAGTGCTCCGGCGGCTGGTAGCCGATGCCCTTGGAGGGATCCATCGGCTTGCCCTTGGCGAGCACCGCGTCGAGCAGCGAGTTGGCATAACCCTTGTCCTCGACCTCGGACGGCATGCCGGCGGCGAGGTGCTTCAGCACCGTCTCGCGGTTCTTCGGGTCCTCGGTGAAGCGCGTCGCCCGCACCAGCGCCCGGCCGAAGCCCTCGATCACCTTCGGATTGGCGTCGATGTAGGAGCGCATGGCGACGTAGCCGTTGCCGAACAAGGTCTGGAACTTGTCCGGCGTGATGTCGCGCACCTTCATGCCGCGGAAGTTGAGGATCGCCTGGTCGGCGAGGCTGCCGGCATAGGCTTCGATATCGCCGCGCAGGAAGCCGGCCGTCGCCGTGCCGCCGTCGCCGACCGGGATGAACTTGTAGTCCGTGTTTTCCTTGAGGCCGTAGTCGGCGAGGATCGCCCGCGCGAAGCCGACCTCGGCGCCGTCCGCCGTGCCGACGCCGATCACCTTGCCCTTCAGCTGGTCGGGCGTCTTGTAGGCGGAGCCTTCCTTGACGAGGATGCCGAAGGAGCTTCGCGGCAGCGAATTGTAGAGAAACACGACGTCAACGCCGCGCGACCGCGCCTGCATCACAGGCGCCGGGCCGGGCCGGCCGATCTGCGCCTGGCCGGCGGCGAGCGCCTGCAGGATGGCGCCCGAGCCGTTCAGCGCCTCCCAGCGGACGTTGATCCCCTCGTCCTTGAAGTAGCCCTCGCCGATGGCGACGAGCACTGGGTAGACATTGATCCCCGATGGGCTGGCCGAGACGAACGTGACGTTCGTCTGCGCCTGCGCGAGGCCGCTCGCGGCAGCGGCGAGCCCGACGGCGAGGCCGAGGGCCGACGCCCAGGCGCGAAACTGTCCCAGTCTCATTTCGATTCCTCCCCTACGTTGTATTCTTTATTCAGATTACGCTACGATCAGGCCTCGCGACGTGTCAACTACGGTCGCACAAAAGGCCGCTCATAAGCCCCTTCCTGCCGCCGGTTACCAAGTCCTTGCGCGAGCCATTCGTCCGATGTCCGGCCCACGAGACTTGCGATCGCGCAAGGTTGACAATGTTGCGCCCGGCACCCTATCCACATGAAAGATCGATGATCCAGCGTCGAGGTAAATCGCTCGCCAGGAACTCGACTGCATGCCGCCGCAACCAAATTGTTCATTTGGTTCGTGAGCAACTGATCTCGAAGAAAACGCATCAAATGTCTGCTCGTCTGGGGAGAATATCGTGAAGCTTGCATATTTCAACGACTTTCAGGTGGGAGTTGTCGTCGGAGACCGGTTCGTCGACGTCACGCCGCTGCTCTCCGACATCCCGGCCCGGGACCGGCAGGACCTGATGCCCGGGCTGATCGCCCGCTGGGAGGAGTACCGGCCGAAGCTCGAGGCGGCCGCGAAGGGCGCCGGCATCCCGCTCGCGGAGGTCAAGCTGCGGGCGCCGCTGCCGCGGCCGCGGCAGATCGACTGCATGGCTGTGAACTACATGGAGGACGGCACGCTGCCCGAGCCGGCGGCGATCAACGCCTTCCACAAGTCGCCGAGCGCGATCATCGGCCCCGGCGAGACGATGATTCTCGACGACATCCCGGCCACCGTGTTCGAGGGCGAGGCGGAGCTGGCGCTGATCATCGGCAAGCGGGCCTCGCACGTGAAGGCGGCCGACGCGATGTCCTACATCTTCGGCTACACGAACTTCATCGACGGCTCGGCGCGCGGCCTGCTTCCGGAGGGCAACACCTTCTACCAGGTGAAGTCGCGCGACACCTTCGCGCCGATCGGCCCCTGGATCGTCACCGCCGACGAGATCGCCGATCCGCAGAAGCTGCGGGTGCGCCTCTGGGTCAACGGGGAGATCAAGCAGGATTTCAACACCGACGACATGGCGCACAAGATCCCGCGCTGCGTCGAGTTCGTCAGCTCCATCCACGCGCTCGAGCCCGGCGACATTCTCGCCACCGGCACCAATCACCGAGGTTTGAACGCCTTCCATGGCGGCGACGTGGTCGAGCTCGAGGTCGAGGGGCTGGGCCGGCTCACGGTCAATGTCCGCGACGACCTTAAGCGCACCTGGTCGCGCGACACCCGCCTCCAGGGCGCCGAGAAGATGCGCGCCGCCGGCGGCACGCCGCCGCGCACTGGCGTGCTGGCGAAGCAGCTCACGGGCAAATACGCGCCGAAGTCGGGGTAGGGCGGCGGCGCTCTTCGCTGCGACGGGGGATCAGGGAGCCGTCATCGCGAGTTGGGCACCGGCCGGTGGCCGACCCGGGTCGATGAACGCTCGGTGCCTTCCCAGGTGCCGTCGGGGTCCCCTTCCCGCGCCTTCGGCGCGCCGGGGACGACACCGAGAATGCTCAGGTGTCGTC
>JAEZCD010000147.1 GCA_023430145.1 Pseudomonadota bacterium | reverse complement strand
GCCCGCGGCCGAGCTGGAAGGCGTAGCGCGGCACGTCGGGAAAGCGGGCCACCGCCCGGCTGCAGGCCTCCACGACCCCGTCAGGCTCGAAGCCGATCGGCGCGACGCCGGCGACGGTCGAGGGCTTATCCGGATCACCCGGATCGGCGGCGAGCCGGTCGCAGTCTGCGGCAGCCTTCTCGTCGAGCGCGAGCAGCTTCTGCTCGGCCTGCGCGGCGTAGCGCCCCTCCTTGCCGAAGCGCGCCAGATAGCCCTCGAGCGCACCCCGCGTGCCGAGCCACTGCACCGAGAGCCAGACCGCGGTCTCGCCGGCCGCCCCGTCCGCTTCGGCGGCGGGGCGCGGCCCGTCGGCCGCCGCCGGCGCCACCGGCATCAGGAGCATAGCCAGAGCCAACAGGCGCAACGCAGCCGTCATGTCCGGCCTCGGGCAGCCGATCGAGGGGTGTTCGAAAGGATAAGCGGGCCGACACCGGCCCGCCAAGCCGGCGTACAACCAATGCCTGCTCGGCGCGACACCTATCGCGCGATCCGCCGCGCGACGAAATAGCCTGCCGCCGCGAGGACGGCGCCGCACAGCGCGAGCAGCAGGAAGCCGGCGCCGAGGCTCGCGTGCTCGGCGACGAAGCCGATCAGCGGCGGCCCGACGAGAAGGCCGGCATAGCCGGGCGTCGCGACGCCGGCGACGCCGTAGGCGGGGGAAATCCCGGGCAGCCGGCCGGCGAGCGTGAACAGGACCGGCACGAGGTTCGCGGCCCCGATGCCCACGATGGCGAAGCCGATGACCGCCGCCCACTGCTCGGGCAGGACGACGGCGACCGCGAAGCCGAGACCGACCAGCGCTCCGCCGACGCCGAGCACCGTCGGCCGGCCGAGGCGCGCCACCACCGGATCGCCGAGAAAACGGCAGAGCACCATGGTCAGCGAGAAGCCGGCATAGCCGCTCGCCGCGGCGGCCGCCGAGCTGCCGAGCTCGACGAGGTAGACGCCGCTCCAGTCGAGCACCGCGCCCTCGGCCATGAAGGCGAGGAAGGCGAGCGCGCCGAGCAGGATCGCCGGGCCGCGCGGCAGCGCCAGCAGCGGGCCGGGCTGCGAGCGCGCCGCAGTCCCGCCGATATTCAGCAGCGGACGGAGCGCCAGCACCCCGAGCCCGACAGCCGCCGCGAACAGCACCACGCCCTCGCCGCCGCCGAGTCCGGCCGCGACGATGCCGCTGCCGAGCGCCGCCCCGCAGAGCCCGCCGAGGCTGTAGAAGCCGTGCACCGAGGACATGATCGGCGAGCCCCAACGCTCCTCGAGCCGGGTCGCGTGCGTGTTCATGGCGATGTCCATCGCGCCGAAAGCTGCCCCGAACGCCAGGACCGCGGCGATCAGCAGCGGAAAGCTCGGCGCGAGCATTGGCAGCGGCAGGGCGGCGACGCAGACGAGGGCGGTGATCAGCGTCGCCCGGCCGCTGCCGAGCTGCGCGGCGATGAAGCCGGTCAGCGGCATCATCAGCACGGCACCGAGCGACAGGGCGAGCAGCGCAATGCCTAGATCGGCCTTGCCGAGGCCGAGGCCGGCCTGCACCACCGGGATGTGCGCCGCCCACAGCCCGAGGCCGGCGCCACTGACGAAGAAGATCGCCGACAGCGCTGCCCGGGCGCCTCGCAACCCCAACGTGCGCTCGATCGCAAGGCTCGTCATGCCGCATCCCCCGTGCGGCCTGCGCCGCCCGCGTGTATATGGGGGCTGCGGATCGTGCACGAACGGCCGGAACAGAGCTGCCGAACGGCAGCGCTCGAGCTATGGTCCGGACAACACGACAGGCTTTGGGGAGGGTTGAGAACGTGCAACGCCGGACATTCCTGTTTGCCGCCGCGGGCGCTGTCGCCGCCCCGGCAGTGCTTCGACCCACTCGCGCGGGCGCGGCAGAGGTGACGCTGAAGCTGCACCACTTCCTCCCGCCCGTCTCGAACGCGCACAAGAACCTGCTCGCGCCCTGGGCCAAGCTCTTGGGCGAGAAGTCCAACGGCCGCATCCAGGTGGACATCTATCCGTCGATGCAGCTCGGCGGGGCGCCGCCGCAGCTCTACGACCAAGCCCGCGACGGCGTCGTCGACCTCATCTGGACGCTGCCCGGCTACACGCCGAACCGTTTCCCGCGGCTGGAGACGTTCGAGTTGCCCTTCGTCGCCGACAAGCGGGCGATCGTCAACTCGCAGGCGGTGCAGGAGTTCGCGACCAAGCACCTCACCCAGGAGCTCGGCGAGGTGCATCCGATCGTCGTCTGGGCGCACGACCAGGGCGTGATTCATTCCACGCGGCCTGTTCGCACCCTCGAGGACATGAAGGGTCTGAAGCTGCGCTTCCCGACCCGGCTCGCCGGCGAGGGGCTGAAGGCGCTCGGCGCGAGCCCGATCGGCATGCCGGTGCCGCAGGTGCCGCAGGCGCTGGCGCAGCGCGTCATCGACGGCGCGGTGGTGCCGTGGGAGGTGGTGCCGGCGGTCAAGATCGACGAGCTGACCAAGTACCACACCGAGATCGCGACGGCGCCGACGCTCTACACAGCGACCTTCATGGTGGCGATGAACAAGGCCCGCTACGAGGCGCTACCGCAGGACCTGCGGCCGCTGCTCGACGATCTCTCGGGCCTGCCCGTCGCCCGCATGGCCGGCACCGCCTGGGACGATTTCGGCAAGACCGTGCGGGCGAACGTGATCAAGCGCGGCAACGAGGTGATCGAGATCGGCGAGCCCGAGGCGAGCCAATGGCGAAAGGCCTGCGAGCCGGTCACCGCCGCCTGGCTCGAGCAGTCGAAGGCGAAAGGCTTCGACGGCGAGGCGCTCTTGGCCGACGCGAAGGCGCTGATCGCCAAATATGCCGCCGCGAGCTGAGCCGGCCGGCGCCGGCCGGGCGATCGACAGCGCCGGCATCGGCCTCGCCTTCGCGGGCGGTGCCATCCTCGTCGCGGTGGCGCTGCTCGTCACCGCGAGCGTGCTGCAGCGCTGGCTCGCCGGGGCGCCGATCGCGGGCGATTTCGACCTCGTCGAGGCGGGCGTCGCGCTCGCCTCGTTCGCCTTCCTGCCGATCTGCGCGCTGCGCCGGCGCAATATCCTCATCGACTCGTTCACGACGCGGCTGCCGATCCGCCTGCAGGGGGCGCTCGACGGCTTCTGGTCGCTGGTCTATGCGGGCGTGGCGGCGGTGCTCTGCTGGCGGCTTCTCGTCGGTGGCCTCGACACCGTCGCCTCGGGAACGACGTCGATGATGCTCGGGCTGCCGGTCGGCTGGGTGATGGTCGCCTGCAGCCTGTCGCTCGGCTTTCTCGCGGTCGCCGCGGTCCGCGCCGCCGTCGCCGACTTCCGCCGGACCGAGCGTCCTTGAGCGGCCCCGGCGCCGCCGCGCTCGCCTTCGGCCTGATGCTCGCCCTGCTCGCGCTGCGCATGCCGGTCGGCCTTGCGATGCTCGTCGTCGGCGCCGGCGGCTATGCCGCCCTCGCCGGCTGGCTGCCGCTGCTCAACCTCCTGAAGACGAGCCCCTATTTCCTGTTCGCGAACTACACGCTGTCGGTGATCCCGCTGTTCATCCTGATGGGCGCCGTCGCCGAGCGGGCCGGCCTGTCGCAGGCGCTGTTCGCCGCGGCCAACGCGCTTCTCGGCCGGCGGCGCGGCGGCATCGCGATGGCGACCATCGGTGCCTGCACGGCCTTCGGCGCGATCTGCGGCTCGTCTGTCGCGACCACCGCCACCATGGCCCGGGTCTCGCTGCCGGAGCTGAAGCGCTACGGCTATTCGGATCGCCTGGCGACCGGCACGATCGCCATCGGCGGAACGCTCGGCATCCTCGTGCCGCCCTCCGTGGTGCTCGTCGTCTACGGCATCTCCACCGAGCAGAACATCGCCAAGCTGTTCATGGCGGCGTTCGTGCCGGGCCTTCTGGCGACGCTGTTCTACATCGCCACCATCGCCGTGCTGGTGCGGCGCGACCCGGCGGCGGGGCCGGCCGGGCCGCGCATGGCGCGGCGGGAGCGCCTCGCCGCCTTCGGTGCCGCCTGGCCGGTGCTGATGATCGCCGTCCTCGTTCTCGGCGGCATCTACGGCGGCGTCTTCACCCCGACCGAGGGGGCCGCCGTCGGCGCGACGCTGGTGCTCGCCGCGGCGCTGCTGCTCGGCCAGCTGACCTGGAAGGGGCTCGGCCAGAGCCTGCTGCAGACCGCCGAGACCTCGGCGATGATCTATCTCATCCTGCTCGGCGCCGAAGTCTTCAACGGCTTCCTCGCGCTCTCGCAGCTGCCGAGCACGGCCGCCGACTGGATCACCTCCGCCGGCCTGCCGGCCTATGGCGTGCTGGCGGCGATGCTGCTGCTCTACATCCTGCTCGGCGCCGTCATGGACGAGCTCGCCATGATCCTCCTCACGCTGCCGGTCTTCTTCCCGATCGTCACGGCGCTCGATTTCGGCATGACGCCGGACGAGACGGCGATCTGGTTCGGCATCCTCGTCCTGATCGTCGTCGGCATCGGCCTCGCGGCGCCGCCGATCGGCCTCAACGTCTTCGTCGTCTCGGCGATCGCTCGCGAGGTGCCGATCACCACCATCTATCGCGGAACCCTGCCGTTCCTCGCCACCGACGTCGTGCGCCTCATCCTCGTCGCCGCCTTCCCGGCGCTCGCGCTTGCGCTCGTGCGCTGGCTCGCCTAACTGCTAGCCTTCGTCACCGTCATCGCGAGGCGTGGCGCCCCTTTCCTCCCCCTGCAAGGGGGAGGTCGAGACGGCGAAGCCGTCCGGGTGGGGGTCCTGCGGCGGCGCCGCAAAGAACCCCCTCTCGGCTCGCTTCGCGAGTCCGGTCTCCCCCTTTCAGGGGGAGAGAAGAGCGAGCGTCGGCGGCCGTCGCTTCGCGGTCCTTTTGGTTCAAGTATGACCGAAACTCTCGCCCCGCCGCGCGTGGGCATCGTCAGCCTCGGCTGCCCGAAGGCGCTCGTCGACAGCGAGCGGATCCTCACGCATCTGCGCGCCGAGGGTTATGAGCTGTCGCGCACCTATGCCGGCGCCGACGTCGTCATCGTCAACACCTGCGGCTTTCTCGACAGCGCCAAGGCGGAAAGCCTCGCCGCCATCGGCGAGGCCATGAAGGAGAGCGGCCGCGTCGTCGTCACGGGCTGCATGGGCGCCGAGCCGGAGACCATCCGCGAGAAATTCCCGGACGTGCTGGCCGTCACCGGGCCGCAGCAATACGAGTCGGTCGTCTCGGCCGTGCATGCCGCCGCGCCCCGGCCGCACGACCCGTTCCTCGATCTCGTGCCGCCGGAGGGGCTGAAGCTCACCCCGCGCCACTACGCCTATCTGAAGATCTCCGAGGGCTGCAATCACCGCTGCGCCTTCTGCATCATCCCGCGGCTGCGCGGCGACCTCGTCAGCCGCCCGGCCGCCGACGTGCTGCGCGAGGCCGAGAAGCTGGTGAAAGCCGGGGTGAAGGAGCTGCTCGTCGTCTCGCAGGACACGAGCGCCTACGGCGTCGATCTGAAATACGCGCCGAGCATCTTTGGCGACCGCGAGGTGCGGGCGCGCTTCTTCGACCTCGCCGCCGCGCTCGGCGAGCTCGGCGCCTGGGTGCGGCTGCACTACGTCTACCCCTATCCGCACGTCGACGAGGCCATCCCGCTGATGGCCGAGCGAAAGGTGCTGCCCTATCTCGACATTCCCTTCCAGCACGCGAGCCCGCAGGTGCTGCGGGCGATGAAGCGGCCCGCGCATGGCGAGAAGACGCTCGACCGCATCCGCGCCTGGCGGGCGATCTGCCCCGACCTGACCATCCGCTCGACCTTCATCACGGGCTTCCCCGGCGAGACGGAGGCCGACTTCGAGCTGCTGCTCGATTGGCTGCAGGAGGCGCAGCTCGACCGCGTCGGCTGCTTCGCCTACGAGCCGGTCGCCGGCGCGCCGGCCAACGATCTGCCGGGCGCCGTGCCCGAGGAGGTCAAGCAGATCCGCCGTCGACGGCTGATGGAGCTGCAGGCCGGGATCAGTGCGAAGCGGCTGAAGGCGAAGGTCGGCCGTCGCATGAAGGTGATCGTCGACGCCGTCGAGGGGCGCAGCGGCCGCGGCCGCAGCGAGGGGGATGCGCCGGAGATCGACGGTGCGGTGCATTTCACGAGCCGGCTGCCGATCCGGCCCGGCCAGATGCTCACGGTGAAGATCGAGCGCGCCAACGCGCATGATCTTTTCGGCACCGCGATCTAGTCTGGAAAAGCTTTAACTACCTGCTCCGCGTGCAAGTTCGAGACGCGGCGGACAAGTACATTCGCCTTGCGACCCGGTGCGACGGGGCCTATCGTCCGCGTACCCTGCCGGCCCGGGAGTCGGCTTTCCAAGGAGGGTACCGTGAGGTCTCGCACGTCTGTTTCGCTTCTGCTGGCCGGAGCCACACTGGCCGGCCTTGCGCTCACCGCCGAGCCGGCCCACGCCTGGCGCCGCGGCTTCGTCGGTGGCTGGGTCGGCGGTGCGGTCGCCGGTGCGGCCGTCGTCGGCACCGCAGCCGCGATCGGGGCCGCCGCCGCGCGGCCGTACTATTATCCGCCGCCCGCCTACGTCGTGCCGCCGCCGGCGCCCTACCCCTATCCGTATTGCGCCCCGGGCTACCTCTGCCGGTGAGCCCCAGCCGACCCCAGCAATCCGGAGATCTCCCAATGACCAAGACCGCCTTCCTCGCGCTCGCCTTCCTCGCCGCGTCCGGCTGGCAGGCGATGGCGCAGCAGCCGCAGCCGCAGCAGCCGGCGCCGCCGCAGCTCCTGTCCGCGCACTGCACTCTGACCAAGGCGACGCTCTGCAAGGAGAGCGGCTGCACGGCGTCCGAAACCTTCGGCGAGCTGAAGCTGCCGACGAAGGTGTCGCTCGACTTCAACCGCCGGGTGATGCTCGGCGTCGGCCCGGACGGTTTCGCGACCGCTTCGGTCATGGACCAGTTCGCCGTGGCCGGTCCCGAGCTGATCGGCTACGGCATCGACCAGGGTACGAGCTGGATGGTGCATGCCGATTCCAAGGACAACACGGTGACGATCTCGGTCTCCTCCGATCACACCGTGCTGAACGCCTTCGGCACCTGCGTCGCCGCCGACTGACGGTCGCGCTTTCGACTGATGCGAGGCCCGCCATGGCGACATGGCGGGCTTTTTCGTCGAGGCCGTCATTGCGAGGAACGAAGCGACGAGCCCGGAAACCCAGAAGCACGTGGCGGGCGGTATGCGCGACCGTCCCGCTCGTCATCCTGCGCGAAAGCGCAGGATCCAGTTTCCCCCGGCGACGTTCCTCCGGCGATTTCAAGATGGATCCTGCGCTTTCGCGAGGATGACGAGTGTGCGGCGACGACGGGCTACCCCCGCGCCCTGATCCTCTCGCCGCGTGCGCGTAAAAACTCCACCGCGCCGAGCAGGAACACCGCGACGATCGTCATCACCACGGCGGCGGCGGCGATGGTCGGGGAGATGTTCTCGCGGATGCCGGAAAACATCTCGCGCGGGATGGTCCGGTGCTGGGGGCCGCCGATGATGAGGATCGTCACCACCTCGTCGAGCGAGACCGCGAAGGCGAACAGCGCGCCGGAGGCGACGCCGGGGCCGATCAGCGGCAGCATGACGCGCCGGAACGTCGTCACCGGCCCCGCCCCGAGCGAATTGGCGGCGCGCGCGAGATTGCGGTCGAAGCCTTGCAGGGCGGCGCTGACCGTCACGACCACGAACGGCGTGCCGAGCGCGGCATGGGAGAGGATGAGGCCGGTATAGGTCTGCGTCAGGCCCAGCGGCCCGAAGAAGAAGGCCAATCCCACGGCGAAGATGATCACCGGCACGATCATCGGCGCGAGCAGGATGCCGACGAGCACCGCCTTGCCGCGGAACTCGGTCATGGCGAGGCCGATGGCGGCGAGCGTGCCGAGAACGGTCGCCAGCAGCGCCGCCGAGATGCCGATGAAGAGGCTGTTCCAGATCGCCAGCGACCAGCGCTCCGAGGCGAAGAATTCCTCGTACCAACGGGTGGAGAAGCCCTGCAGCGGATAGACGAGGAAGCGGCTGTCATTGGCCGACAGCGGCAGCACGGCAAGGATCGGCACGACCAGGAAGGCGAGCACCAGCGCCGCCGCGACCCAGGCGACGGCGGTCCAGAAGCGCTCGCCGAAGGTTCTGGTCATCAGAGGCTCATCCGCGTCTGCCCGACGAGGCGGGAATAGACGAGGTAGAGCAGCGTGGTGGCGAACAGGAGCACCGCGCCGAGCGCGGCCGCGAGGCCCCAGTTCACCGTCGCGGTCGTGTAGAAGGCGATGAAATAGGCGACCATCTGGTCGTCGGCGCCGCCGACGAGGGCCGGCGTGATGTAGTAGCCGAGCGCCAGGATGAAGACGAGCAGCGAGCCGGCCGCGAGCCCCGGCACGGTCTGCGGCAGGTAGACTCTTACGAACGCGGTCATCGGCGGCGCACCGAGCGATTTGGCCGCGCGCATCAAGCTCGGCGGGATGCCGGCGAGCGTGGCGTAGAGCGGCAGCACCATGAACGGCAGCAGCACGTGCACCATGGCGACGAGCACGCCGATGCGGTTGAAGACGAGCCGCATCGGCGCCTCGACGAGGCCGAGCCCCATCAGCGCTGCGTTGACGAGCCCCTGTTCCTGCAGGAGCACAATCCAGGCCGTCGTGCGCACCAGCAGCGACGTCCAGAAGGGCAGCAGCACGAGGACGAGCAGGATGCGGGCGACCGCCGGCGGCGCATTCGCGATCACCCAGGCGAGCGGGAAGCCGAGGATGACGCAGATCAGCGTCACCGAGGCGGCGATGCCGAACGTGCGGGCGAAGACATCGAGATAGAGCCGCTGCTCGACGGGCGCGCCGACGATGCCGCCAGCGGCGTCGCGCCGCTGGTCGACGGCGGCGAGGAGGTAGAAGTCGGTGGTCGGCCCGGCGGCTTGCCGGATCGCCGCCCAGGTGGCGGGATCGCCCCAGGCGGGGTTCGCGGCGATGAACCACTCGCGCCATGCCGGTGGCGCCGCGGAAAGGCGCGCGAGCGCCCGGGCGGTGTTCATGACGAGGCCGCGGCCGTCGGGCAGCGCGTAGTTGAGGCGGCGGGCGATGCCGCCGAGCGTCTGCCTCTCGCGCGCCTCGCGAAAATCCTCGGCGAGCCCGGCGAAGATGGCTTCGTCCGGCACGCCGCCTGCAAAGCTCTGCATGGCCGCAGCCGTGCGCGGCCAGGCGGCGGAAAGCTCCTCGTCGATGACGGCGCGCCGCAGCATCTCGGCGATCGGCGCGAGGAAGGCGAAGGCGAGGAACAACGCCAGCGGCGCGATCAGCGCCGCCGCGACGAGCTTCTTGCGCCGCTGGCTTTTCGCGAGGTCACGGCGGAGGGCGCGGGCGTCGGCCTCGGCGGCGAGCCTGGCGGCGGTCATGCGGGACCCTCGTCATTGCGAGTTGGGCCCCTGCCTTGGTGGATCCGCACGGATGAGAGCTCACTGCAAGTCCAATCCCATCTCCTCCTCAATGCCGGGTTTGTCCCGGCGATCCAGTCTTTGCGGCCGAAGAGAGGGCTGGATTGCCGGGACAAGCCCGGCAATGAGGCAGAGAAATAATCGCGAGCCGAGTCGTCGAGGGAGCTCGATTTCCTGCCCGTGGAGCCAGGCAATCCGGCTTCTCTTCCGGTGCCGCAAAGCTGGATTGCTTCGTCGCTCCGCTCCTCGCAATGACGGAGAAGCAGCGTCCACTCCTCGTCATTGCGAGCGAAGCGAAGCAATCCAGCTTCTCTCGCAGTGCAAGAAAGCTGGATTGCTTCGTCGCTACGCTCCTCGCAATGACGGCGGAGGCGCATGGGGGAGGAAGAAGGTGCGCCCCCCGCTTTCGCGGGGGACGTCGTGGAGATGGGATGATGCCGGCCCAAGCCTACTTCGTCGCCGCCCAGCGGTTGAAGCGCTCGGTCAGCTTGTCGATGTTGGCGAGCCAGAACTCGGTCGAGATCTCGACCGCGTCCTTGATGTTCTCCGGCGCGGTCGGCAGCATCGGCAGCCGCGCCTTGTCGATGAGCGGCGTCGCGGCCTTGTTGGTGACGCCGTAGGCGATGTAGGTCGGCAGCTTGGCCTGGTTCTCGGCCTTGCCGACGAAATCAAGGAACTTGTAGGCGGCATCGATATTCTTGGAATCCTTGAGGATCACCCAGCTGTCGACGGTGTAGAGGCCGCCGTTCCAGACGATGCCGAAGTTCCGCTTGTCGTTCAGGTTGGCGGCATCGATGCGGCCGTTGTAGACCGAGGTCAGCGTCACCTCGCCGGAGGCGAGAAGCTGGATCGGCTGCGCGCCAGCCTCCCAGAAGACGATGTCGTCCTTGATCGTGTCGAGCTTCTTGAAGGCGCGGTCGACACCTTCCGGCGTGGCGAGGACCTTGTAGACGTCCTTCGGCGCGACGCCGTCGCCGATCAGGGCGAATTCGAGCGTCGATTTGGCGCCCTTGCGCAGGCCCCGCTTGCCCGGAAAGGCCTTGGTGTCGAAGAAGTCGGCCCAGCTCTTCGGCGCCGTCTTCAGCTTGTCCTTGTCGTAGCCCATGACGAAGTCGTAGACGATGGCGCCGACGCCGCAGTCGTCCCTGGCCGCATCGAGATAGGCGTCCTTGCCGCCGACCTTCGCCCAGTCGAGCTTCAGGAACAGGCCTTCCTCGCAGCCGAGTGCCAGCTCCTCGGACTCGACCTGGACGACGTCCCAGCCCGAATTGCCGCTCGCCACCTTTGCCCGCAGCACGCCGATGCCGCCGTCCCAGGACTCGTCGATGACCGGCATGCCGCCGGCCTTCAGCGGCTCGAAATAGACCTTCTTCTGCGCGTCCTGGTAGGCGCCGCCCCAGGAGACGACGACGAGCGGCTTGCCTTGCGCGAAGGCCGCCGCGCCGATCCCTAGAAGCGCCGCAGCGGCCGCGCCGATCACCATGTTCCGTCGACCGATCATGATCTTCCTCTCGAAGTTTCCTCGCCGTCTGGTGCGGCGCTGAATACATCCTACTCGGGCGCAGGCGTGGCCGGAACACCCTCCGCCAGCGGCAAAGCGACTGCATCCTCCGCCGAAAAACCGATGGCGAGGCGATCGCCGACCGGGCCGGCGGCCCCCGCGAGCCGGGCGCTGATGTCGGCCGAGCCCCAGGCGGCGAGCACGAGGCGGATGTGATCGCCGTGGTAGACGCGGTCGAGCACTGCGGCGTCGGCGATGTTGGCAAGGCCCGCCGCCGCGGCACCGAGGTGGAGCTTCTCTGGCCGCAGCGAGACGACGGCATCCTCGCCGGCCCGCAGGCCCGGCCCGGCCCGCGCGCGCAGCGTGCCGCCCTCGGCCGCCTCGATGCTCGCCGTCCCCCCGTCGATGGCGGCGACACGGCCGCGGATGCGGTTGCTCTCGCCGATGAAGCCGGCGACGAAGGCATTGGCGGGGCGCTCGTAGAGCACATCCGGCGTCGCCAGCTGCTGCACGACGCCCTCCGCGAACACGGCGATGCGGTCCGACAGCGCGAGCGCCTCGGACTGGTCGTGCGTGACGTAGACCACCGTGACGCCGAGCTGCTTGTGCAGGTGGCGGATCTCGTCCTGCATGTGCTCGCGCAACTGCTTGTCGAGCGCGCCGAGCGGCTCGTCCATCAGCACCAGGCGCGGCTCGAAGACGAGCGCCCGGGCGAGCGCGACCCGCTGCTGCTGGCCGCCAGACAGCTGCGCCGGGCGCCGGCCGCCGAAGGCGGCGAGCCGCACCATGTCGAGCGCCTTCGTCACGCGCTGCCGCACGTCCTCGCGCGAAAGACCGCGCACCTCCAGCGGGAAGGCGACGTTGGCGGCCACGGTCATGTGCGGGAAGAGCGCGTAGTTCTGGAAGACGACGCCGATGCCGCGCTTGTGCGGCGGCAGGCGGGTGATCGGCTTGCCTTCGAGAAAAATCTCGCCCGTGGTCGGCGCCTCGAAGCCGGCCAGCATCATCAGCGTCGTCGTCTTGCCGGAGCCGGACGGCCCGAGCAGGGTCAGGAACTCGCCGCGGGCGATGTCCATGGAAAGGTCGCGGACGACGCGCGTGACGCCGTCATAGGTCTTCTGCACGGCATCGAAGCGGACCAGCGGCTCGCTCATCGGCTCACCGCTGCGCACGGAGCCAGGCGCCGAGCTCGGCCCGCTCCTCCGGGGTCATCCTGGTCTGGTTGCCGAGCGGCATGGTCTGCGTCTGCACCGCCTGCGCGAGCACGACGGCGGAGTGCCGGCGCAGCTCGTCGAGGGTCTCCAGCTTCACCCCTTTCGGCGGCTCGCGAAAGCCCTCGTGCTTGGGATGGGCGGCATGGCAGCCGACGCAGTGCGTGGCGGCGATGGTCAGCACGCGGCCGTCCTCGGGCACGTCGCCGGCGATCTCCGGCTCCCTCGGCGCGGTAATCACCACCGCCGTGACGAGCGCCATGGCGCCGACCGGGAGCGACCAGGCGTAGCGCTCGAACGGCTCGCCCGCCTCGTGCCGGTTGACGATGTGCCGCACCGACGCGCCCATGACGATGACGAGCGCGACGACGAGCGGCAGATGCGGGTGGCCGGTCAGCAGCGGATAGTGGTTGGACACCATGAACAAGAGGACCGGCAGCGTCAGGTAGTTGTTGTGCAGCGAGCGCTGCTTGCCGGCTTTTCCGAGCGCCGGGTCCGGCGGCTCGCCCTTGAGCAGGGAGGCGACCACCTTCTTCTGGTTCGGGATGATGACGAGGAAGACGTTGGCCGCCATCAGCGTGCCGATGAAGGCGCCGACATGGATCAGCGCGCCGCGGCCCGAGAAGAGGCTCGCATACCCCCAGGCGGCGAGCAGGACGAGGACGAAGGTCGAAAACGCCAGCAGCGCCGGGCTGTCGACGAGGGTTCGTACCAGCCGGTCGTAGACGATCCAGCCGACGGCGAGCGAGCCCGCGCCGAGCAGCGCAGCAGCGCCCGGGGTCAGATCGGCGACCGCGGGATCGATCAAAAAACTCGAGGCGTGCCAGTAATATTGGACGACGAGCAGCGCGAAGCCGGTGACCCACGTGAGATAGGCGTCCCACTGGAACCACTTCAGGTCCGGCGGCAGTTTCGGCGGCGCCACCGCGTATTTCTCGATGTTGTAGAAGCCGCCGCCATGCACCTCCCAGGCGCTGCCGAGCACGCCCTCCGGCTGGCCGGGCCGCTTGCGGAGCGCGAGATCGAGGGCGATGAAATAGAAGGACGTGCCGATCCAGGCGATGCCCACCATGAGGTGGGCCCACCTGAGCGCGAGATTCAGCCAGTCGGAAAGGAAGGCGCTCATGCTGAGCGAGGAGGCAGCGAGTCGCCGATAGAACCGCTCCCTTCTCCCCCTGAAAGGGGGAGACCGGACTCGCGCAGCGAGCCGCGAGGGGGTCCTCTTCGAGGAGAGAGACCCCCACCCGGACGGCTTCGCCGTCTCGACCTCCCCCTTTCAGGGGGAGGAAGGAGGCGGCCGCGGGTCACGTCACTTCCTCTCGCGCCCTATTGCGGGACCTTGTCGTCGATCCCCTTGATGTACCAGTTCATGCCGAGGATCTCCGGATCCTTCAGCGTCTCGCCGGCCTTCACGACCACGGTTCCGTCCTGCTTGGTGACGGGCCCCTGGAAGGGATGCAGCTTGCCTTCGGCGATCGCCTTCTCGGTCGCCTCGGCCATGGCCGCGACGTCGGCCGGCATGTTGGTGAACGGCGCCATCTTCACCATGCCGGAGTCGAAGCCGCCCCAGACGTCGCCGGACGTCCACTTGCCGTCGAGCACCGCCTGCGTGCGGTCGATGTAGTACTGGCTCCAGTCGTCGACGATGGCGGTGAGCTGCCGCTTCGGCGCGAAGCGGATCATGTCGGAGGCCTGCCCGAAGGCGCCGACGATGCCCCGCTGCTCGGCCTGCTGCAGCGGCGCCGGGCTGTCGGTGTGCTGGGAGATGATGTCGGCGCCCTGGTCGATCAGCGCCTTGGCGGCGTCCGCTTCCTTGCCCGGGTCGTACCAGGAGTTCACCCAGATGATCTTGACCTTCATGTCGGGCCGCACCGACTGCGCGCCGAGCATGAAGGCGTTGATGCCGGAGATCACTTCCGGGATCGGATAGGCGCCGATGTAGCCGACGATGCCGGACTTCGACATCTTGGCGGCGATCTGGCCGGCGACGTAGCGGCCCTCGTAGAAGCGGGCGGCGTAGGTGGCGACGTTCTTGTCGCGCTTGTAGCCGGTCGCGTGCTCGAACATCACGCCCGGATTGCGCTTGGCCACCTTCAGCGTCGGCTCCATGAAGCCGAACGAGGTGGTGAAGATCAGCTTGTGGCCGGTGCGGGCGAGCTGCTCGATGACGCGCTCGGCATCCGGCCCCTCGGGCACGTTCTCGACGAAGGTCGTGTCGACCTTGTCGCCGAACTTCGCCTCCACCGCCTTGCGGCCCTGGTCGTGCTGGTAGCTCCAGCCATGGTCGCCGACCGGCCCGACATAGACGAAGCCGACCTTCAGCGGATCGGCTGCTTGCGCCGAGCCCGCGAGCGCCACCGCGAAGGCCGCGGCGGCGATCCAAATCCCTGTCTTCCTCATTCTTTGCTCCTTGTTGCGGCGGCGGATCGCACCTTTTCACGGGAGAGTTCGACGCGGGCCGCCGTCCCGCGCCGCCGATCAGCGGTCGGGAACGAAGGGAACGCCGAGGCAGGCCGGCGCCTGCCCCTGGCCGCGGCCGCGTGCGGCCGAGATTAGGACGAGCACGAGGATGGTCGCAATGTAGGGTAGCGCCGACAGAAGCTGCGACGGCAGGCCGAGGCCGATCCCCTGGGCGTGGAACTGCAGGATGGTGACGGCGCCGAACAGATAGGCGCCGGCCAGCACCCGGAAGGGCCGCCAGGAGGCGAAGACGACGAGGGCGAGCGCGATCCAGCCGCGCCCCGCAGTCATGCCCGTCGCCCAGAACGGCGTGTAGGCGAGCGACAGATAGGCGCCCGCAAGACCCGCGCAGGCGCCGCCGAAGAGGACGGCGAGGAAGCGCACGAGCCGCACCGGATAGCCGAGCGAGTGCGCGCTGACATGGTTGTCGCCGACGGCGCGCAAGAGGAGGCCGGTGCGCGTGCCGTTGAGGAACAGCGCGACGCCGATGACGAGCGCGAAGGAGAGATAGACGAGCGCATCCTGGCCGAAGACGAGCTCGCCGACGAATGGCAGGTCGGTGAGATAGGGGATGTGCAGTTCCGGGAGACGATCCCGCGCGTGACCGACGAAGCTCTCGCCGATCAGGCCCGAGAGGCCGAGGCCGAGGATCGTCAGGGCGAGGCCGCAGGCGACCTGGTTGGCGGCGAGGCCGATCGTCAACCCGCCGAACAGCGCGGCCATGCCGATGCCGGCGAGACAGCCGGCCAGCACGCCGAGCGCGCTCGAGTCCGAGAGCGAAGCGACCGCGAAGCCGCAGGCGGCGCCCATGATCATCATGCCCTCGACGCCGAGGTTGAGGACACCGGAGCGCTCGACGACGAGCTCGCCGATGGCGGCGAGCAGCAGCGGGGTCGCCGCCGTCACGACCGTCAGCAGAATGGCCTCGAGCATGCCCATGGCGTCACTCCGCCGGCACGGGAGAGACGGCGCCGATGCGCCGCAAGCGGAACTGCGCCGCGGCATCGCAGGCGAGCACGAAGAACAAGAGCACGCCCTGGAAGACGCGCGTGAGATCGAGCGGGATGTCCATGGCGATCTGCGCGTTCTCGCCGCCGATGTAGGACAGGGCCAGCACGAGGCCGGCGATCAGGATGCCGACCGGGTCGAGCCGGCCGAGAAAGGCGACGATGATCGCCGTGAAGCCGTAGCCGGGCGAGATGGTCGGCAGCAGCTGGCCCATCGGCCCCGCCACCTCGCCGATGCCGGCGAGGCCGGCGCGCGCCCCCGAGCCGGCGAAGGTGAACAGCACGAGGCGATCGGCCGAGAAGCCGCCGAACCGCCCTGCCCGCGGCGCCGCCCCGATCACCTTGATCTCAAAACCCTTCAACGTGCGCCCCAGGAGAACTGCGGCTCCCATCACCCCCAGCAAAGCAAGGATCGCGCCGATATGCAGCCGTCCGCCCTCCATCAGGAGGGGCATCGTCGCGCTGTCCGAGAAGGTCACCGTCTGCGGGAAGTTGAAGCCCTGCGGGTCGCGCCAGGGACCGCGGACGAGCCAGTCGAGCCCGAGCTGGGCGACGTAGACCAGCATCAGGCTGGTGAGAATCTCGCTGGCGCCGAATCTGACGCGCAGCACGGCCGGGATCAGCCCGTAGGCGGCGCCGGCCGCCGCCCCGGCGACGAGCATCGCCGGCAGGATCAGCATCGACTCCGTGCCGTGCGTGGCGAGCGCGACGAAGCCGCCGGCGATGGCGCCGGCCGTATACTGCCCCTCGGCGCCGATGTTCCAGACATTGGCGCGGTAGCAGAGCGACAGGCCGATGGCGATGAGGACCAGCGGCGTCGCCTTGACGATCACCTCGGTGACGCCCCACCACTGCGTCAGCGGCTCGACGAAATAGACGTACAGCGCCTGGAACGGGCTCTTGCCCATGACGGCGAACATGACGATGCCGAAGACGAGCGTCAGCGCGACGGCGATCAGCGGCGACAGCAGGGTCGCGAGGCGCGACGGCTCCGGGCGGCGCTCAAGCACGAGCGGCATCGCGCGCCTCCGCGGGATTCTCGACGGAATCGGCGTGCAGCTCGGGCCGCGCGCCGCCCATCAAGAGGCCGATATGCTCGATGTCGACGGTCGCCGCCGGCTCCGGCTTCGACAGCTTGCCGTCGTGGATGACGGCGATGCGATCGGCGATGGCGAGGATCTCGTCGAGATCCTGGCTGATGACGAGCACGGCGGCGCCCGATCGGGCGAGCTCGATCAGCGCCTTGCGGATCGCCGCCGCGGCGCCGGCGTCGACGCCCCAGGTCGGCTGGTTGACGACCAGCACCGCCGGCCTGTCGTGCAGTTCCCTGCCCACCACGAATTTCTGCAGGTTGCCGCCCGAGAGCGAACGCGCGGCCGGATCGCGCGTGCCCTTGCGCACGTCGTGATCCTGCGAGATGCGGTCGGAGAGGCCGAGCGCGCGGGCGAGGTCGAGGAAGCCGCGGCGCACGAGGTCGCCGTGCGCGTGCTTGGTGAGAAGCGCGTTCTCCGACAGCTTCAGGGTCGGCGCTGCGGCATGGCCGAGCCGCTCCTCGGGCACAAAGGCGGCCTTGCGCTTGCGCCGCTCGGTGACGCCGGCGAGGCCGACGGGAGCGCCGTCGATCAGGATCGCCCCCTCGTGCTCGGCGAGCCGCTCGCCCGACAGCGCCTCGAACAGCTCGGACTGGCCGTTGCCGGCGACGCCGGCGATGGCGACGATCTCGCCTGCCCGCACCTCGAGGTCGATGCCGGACAGAGCTACCCCGTGCAGCGACGGCGGCGGCAGCGAGAGACCGCGGATCGACAGCCGGACCGCACCGGCCTTCGCCGGGGCATCGATGCGGGTCTCGCGGACCTCGCGGCCGACCATCAGCGCGGCCAGCGAGGAGGCGGTCTCCTTGCGGGGATCGACGGCCTCGGCGACGACGCGGCCGCCCCGCAGCACGGTCGCCCGATGGCAGAGGCGTTTCACCTCGATCAGCCGGTGGCTGATGTAGAGGATCGACTTGCCCTCGGCGGCGAGCCGGTCGAGCGTCTCGAACAGGCGCTCGGCTTCCTGCGGCGTCAGCACCGCGGTCGGCTCGTCGAGGATGACGAGGCGCGGGTTCTGCAGGAGGCAGCGGACGATCTCGACGCGCTGCCGCTCGCCGACCGAGAGCGCGTGCACCGGCGCGTTCGGCGCGAGCGGCAGGCCGTATTCGGCGGCGACCTCGCCGACGCGCCGCGCGAGCTTGCCGATGCGCTCCCCAGGCGGCATGGCGAGGGCGACGTTCTCGGCCACGGTCAGCGCCTCGAACAGCGAGAAATGCTGGAACACCATGCCGATGCCGCGCGCCCGCGCATCGGCCGGCCCGTCGATGACGACCGGCGTGCCGTCCATCCGGATCTCGCCCTCGTCGGGCTGCAAGAGGCCGTAGAGGATTTTCACCAGCGTCGACTTGCCGGCGCCGTTCTCGCCGAGCAGGGCATGGATCTCGCCCGGTGCGACGGCGAGGTTGACGTGGTCGTTGGCGAGCGTCGGCCCGAAGCGCTTGGTGATGCCGATCGCCTCGATCAGCGGCGGCGGGGCCATCAGTAGCCCACCTTATCGGGCTTCTTCAGCCAGGCCTCGAACACCTCGGCCGCCTCGTCGAGCTCGATGCGCTCGCAGGCGATGAGGCGCTTGTCGAGCGGCTTTGCCACCTCCTCGTAGATCAGCGCGTCGTCGAAGCCGATGCGGGCAGCGTCCTCGCGCGTGTTGGCGAAGACGATGCGGTCGAGCCGCGCCCAGAAGATCGCCGAAAGGCACATCGGGCACGGCTCGCAGGAGGCGTACATCACATGCCCGGAGAGATCGAAGGTGCCGAGCTTGGAACTGGCCCGCCGGATGGCGACGACCTCGGCATGGGCGGTCGGGTCGTTGGTCGAGAGCACCTCGTTCCAGCCCTCGGCGACGATGGTGCCGTCGGGCCGGGCGATCACCGCGCCGAACGGGCCGCCGCGGCCGGCATGCATGTGCTCGTGGCTCAGCTCGACGGCGCGCAGGAGCATCTGCCGGTCCGTTTCAGGCAGCATCGGCCCTCTCCCGCGGGATAGCGGCGGAGAGGTCGCTCCGCACGGCGAGAAGCTGGGCGGCGACCGAGGCGGCGATCACCGCCGGCTCCTTGCCGCTGATGCCGGGCATGCCGATCGGGCAGACGAGCCGGCCGGCATCGATGCCGGCATCGCGCAGCTGGCGCAGGAAACGCGCGCGCTTGGTCGCCGAGCCGATCAGCCCGACATAGGCGAAGCGCGGATCCGGCAGCGCCGCGGCGATGATGGCGAGGTCGAGCGGGTGGCTGTGCGTCATCACGACGACCAGCGTATCCGCCGGCATCTCCGCCAGACGCCGCGGCGGGTCGTCGTCCACAAGGATGCGCACGTTCTGCGGAACGTGTGACGGAAAAGCTTCGGGTCGCGGATCGATCCAGGTGACCGCGAAGGGCAGCGGCGCCAGCGCCAGCGCGAGTGCGCGGCCGACATGGCCGGCGCCGAACAGGGCGACCTCGGTCGCCGGCATGTGCCAGACCTCGCGCAGCTCGCCGGTCGCCGGATCGTAGGCGATGCTCGCCGGCTCGCGGATCGGGCTCTTGTCGATCTCGCGATCGAGATGCGGCCAGCCGCCGAGCCTGCCGGACGTCACGAACGATCCGGCCCGCTCGGCGGCGGCGAGATGGGCGAGATGCAGTCGGTCGTCCGGGCCGAAGCGCTCGATCAGCGCCTGCACGCGGCCGCCGCAGCATTGCCCGAGGTCCGGCCCGAGCGCCTGGTCGATCAGCTTCGCCGGCCCTGGCGTGGCAAGCGCCGCCTGGGCGAGGCGGATCAGCTCCCATTCGAGCGCGCCGCCGCCGATCGTGCCGTGATAGCCGCCCGCGCGGACGATCATCCGCGCGCCCGCGGCTTGCGGGCTCGAGCCCTGCGCGCCGATCAGCGTGACGAGGGCGGCAGCTTCGCCCGCCTTCGCCGCTTCGAAGAGCTTTTGCCACACGCGCATCTCAGGCCGTCCCCGCCCGCATCCGCTCGCAGGCGAAAAGAATCGCCTCCGGCGTCGCCGGCGCATCGAGCGGCACCGGTTTTCCGGGCGCGAGCGAAGCGATCGCGTCGGCGATGGCGGCGAAGACCGAGACGGCGAGCATCAGCGGCGGCTCGCCGACGGCCTTCGAGCGGTAGATCGTCGCCTCCCGGTTCGGTCCGTCGAACAGGGCGACGCGGAAATCCGCCGGCACGTCGGTGGCGGTCGGAATCTTGTAGGTCGAGGGCGCGTGCGTGCGCAGCCGGCCCGCCTCGTCCCAGACGAGTTCCTCGGCCGTCAGCCAGCCCATGCCCTGGACGAAGCCGCCCTCGATCTGGCCGAGATCGATCGCCGGGTTCAGCGAGCGGCCGCAATCGTGCAGGATGTCGACGCGGTCGACGCGCATCTCGCCCGTCAGAGTGTCGATCGTCACCTCGCTGCAGGCCGCGCCATAGGCGAAATAGAGGAACGGCCGGCCCTTCGCCTTCTCGCGGTCCCAGAAGATCGTCGGCGTCCGGTAGTAGCCGGTCGACGACAGCGAGACGCGGGCGAGGATGCAGCGCTTCGCCAGCTCGGCGAAGGGCATGGTCCGATTGCCGATCACCACATGCCCGTCGGAAAAGCGGACCTCGTCCTCGGGCACGGAAAAATGCTCGGCGGCATGCGCGGCCATGCGCTGCCGGATCGTCTCGGCGGCGACTTTCGCCGCCATGCCGTTGAGGTCGCTGCCCGAGGAGGCGGCGGTCGGCGCGGTGTTCGGCACTTTTGCCGTGTTGGTCGAGGTGATCTTCACCTTGTCGAGGTCGACGCCGAACACTTCGGCGACCACCTGGGCGACTTTCACGAACAGGCCCTGCCCCATCTCGGTGCCGCCATGGTTCAGCGTGATCGAGCCGTCCTGGTAGACGTGCACCAGCGCGCCGGCCTGGTTGAGGTGCATCAGCGTGAACGAGATGCCGAATTTCACCGGCGTCAGCGCGATGCCCTTCTTCAGGAACGGGCTCGCCGCGTTGAACGCGCCGGTCTCGCGCCGCCGCGCCCGGTAGCTCGAGGTCGCCTCGAGCGTATCGACCAGCTCGTGCGCGATGTTGTCCTCGACGGTCATGCCGTAAGGCGTCTCGTCGCGGCCGGGGCCGTAGAAATTGCGCTTGCGGACGTCGAGGGGGTCGAGCCCGAGCTCCCAGGCGATGGCGTCGATGACCCGCTCCATGCCGACGACGCCCTGCGGGCCGCCGAAGCCGCGGAAGGCGGTGTTGGAGACGGTGTTGGTGCGCAGCCGGCGCGAGAGAATCTCCACCTCGGGCAGGAAATAGGCGTTGTCGGCGTGGAACATGGTCCGGTCGCAGACGCCGAGCGACAGATCCCAGGTGGCGCCGCAGCGCATCAGATAGTCGGCGGCGAGCGCCTCGATGCGGCCGCTCTCGTCGAAGCCGACCTTCCAGCGCAGCACCGCGTCGTGCCGCTTGCCGGTCGCCACCATGTCGTCGTCGCGGTCGAGGCGGATTTTCGCCGGCCGCCGGGTGACGCGCGCCGCCAGCGCCGCGATCGCCGCCCATTGCGTCGCCTGGCTCTCCTTACCGCCGAACCCGCCGCCCATGCGCCGGCACTCGGCGGTGACGGCATTGTCCGGCACGCCGAGCACATGCGCGACGATGTGCTGGATCTCGGTCGGATGCTGGGTGGAGGAGATCACGTGCATGTCCCGGTCCTCGCCCGGGATGGCGAGCGCAACCTGGCCCTCGAGGTAGAAGTGCTCCTGGCCGCCGATCCGCATCTCGCCTTTGAGCGACCTCGGCGCGCGCTCGACGCCGGCCAAAGCATCGCCGCGGCGAAAAGCGTAGTCCGGCATCAGCCGGCTCTCCGCCGCGAGTGCGGCCTCGGCGGTGACGAGCGGCGGCTCCTTGGCGATCTCCACTTTCCCGAGCCGCGCGGCTCTGCGGGCCGCGTCCCGCGTCTCGGCGACGACGGCATAAATAGGCTGGCCATGGAAGATTACCCGGTCTTCGGCCAGCACCGGCTCGCGGTCGAACGGGACGGGGCTGACATCGTTCGTGCCCGGCACGTCCTCGGCGGTGAGCACGGCGATGACACCCGGGAAGCGCCGCACCGCGTCGAGATCGAGCGATACGATTCGCCCGCTCGCCGTGTGCGACAGCCCGCAGGCGACGTGCAGCAGCCCGGCCGGCTCGGGCACGTCGTCGATATAGGGCGCCGAGCCCTGGACGTGCTTCGTCGCCGAATCGTGCGGCAGCGCGCGCCGAACCGTACGCAGCGGCGCGTCATCCTCGCGCAAAAGCTCAGGCTGCGGCCGCATCACTCGCATCCGCCATCGAAAGAACGCGCGTCTCCGCTGCCGGCGCGCCGGCAATCTCGTGCAGCGCCTTGCGGAGCAGGTTTCGGGCCACGAGCGAGCGATACGCCGCGCTCGCCCGCATGTCGGTGAGCGGCGTGAAGTCAGCCTCCACCGCCGCGAGCGCCGTCTCCCAGGTCCCCGGGTCCGACAACGCGGCGCCGATCACGGCCCGCTCGGCACCACCCGCCCGCTTCGGCACGCCGGCCATGCCGCCATAGGCGATGCGCGCGGCGGCGATGCGCCCGTCCTCGACGGCGAGATTGAAGCAGCCGAGGACGCCCGTAATGTCTTGGTCGTAGCGTTTCGCCACCTTGTAGGCGCGAAATTCTTGGCCCGCCGCGAGGCGAGGCACGGAAATCATCTCCACGAACTCGCCCGGGCGCCGGTCCTGCCTGCCGTAGTCGATGAAGAAGCTCTCCAGCGGCAGCGTCCGGCGCTCCTCGCCGCGTCGAAGCGTCAGCGCGGCGCCGAGGGCGATGAGGGCCGGCGGCGAATCGCCGATCGGCGAGCCGTTGGCGATGTTGCCGCCGACCGTGCCGGCGCTGCGCACCTGGCGCGAGCCGATGCGCCGCCACAGCTCGGCGAGGTCGGGCGCGATGTTTCCGAGCGTCGGCGCGGCCTGCGCGTAAGTCGCCGTCGCACCGATGAGCACGGCCTCCGGCCCCGCCTCCACCCGGTCGAGCCCGCGCACCCGGCCGAGCGAGATGATCTTCGGCAGATGGCGCAGCTGCTTCGTCACCCACAGCCCGACATCGGTCGCGCCGGCGACGAGGACCGCATCCGGGTGCTCGAGGTAGAGCGCCGCCAGCGCCTCGACCGTGCGCGGGGCGGCGAAGAAGCACTCGGCGGTGCCGATGAAGATGTTGGCCTCGTCCTCGAGCGAGGCGAGCCGCTCCGCCCTCGCCTCGGCGTCGCGAGCAAAAGCGTCGGCGCCGCGGTGAACGGCGGCGTCGAGTGCCGCGTCGACGATCGGCCGGTAGCCGGTGCAGCGGCAGAGGTTTCCGGACAGCGCATCGAGGATCGCCGGGCGGTCGATCGCCTCCTCGGACTGCTGCAGCGAAAAAAGGCTCATGACGATGCCGGGCGTGCAGAATCCGCACTGCGATCCGTGCCGCTCGACCATCGCCGCCTGGATCGGGTGCAGCGCCTCGCCCTCGGCCAAGTCCTCCACCGCGATCACTTCGGCGCCGTCGCACTGGCCGAGCATGAGAATGCAGGCATTTGCCGGCTCGTGCACGAGCCTTCCGTCCCGCAGCCGCGCCAAGACGACCGTGCAGGCGCCGCAATCGCCCTCGTTGCAGCCTTCCTTGGTGCCGACCGCCCGCTCGTCGATGCGCAGATGATCGAGCAGCATCTTGGTCGGCGTCGCCGGGGAAACCTCGACGACCCTTCCGCGCCGCACGAAGCGGATTGTTTGCCGCGTCGTCATGGCGCGCCTTCTCTTCCCTCTCCCATGGGGAGAGGGTGTCGCCGAAGGCGACGGGTGCGGGGGTACGGCGCCCGTTCTGATGCTCCGTACGCCCTCACCCGCCCGCTTCGCGGGCACCCTCTCCCCATTGGAGGGGGAAGAAAGAGAAGACGACGCCCCTCCATCTCAGCTCCCCCGATAGGTCGAGTAGGCCCAAGGGCTGACGAGCAGCGGCACGTGGTAGTGCGCGCTCGTGTCGGCGATGCCAAAGCGGATCATCACCGTCTCGAGGAAGGCCGGTTCGGGCAGCGCCACGCCGAGGGCGCGGAAATAGTCGCCGACATCGAAGCGCAGCTCGTACGTCCCGGCGGCGAAAGCCTCGCCCTCGAGCAGCGGGCCGTCGATGCGGCCGTCGGCATTGGTGACGTGCGCGGCGCCGATCTCCTCGATGCCGAGATGGCTGAGGCGCACCGTCATGCCGGCGGCGGGCCGGCCGTGCATCGTGTCGAGAACGTGCGTCGTCAGCTTTCCCAAGCGGGCACCGGCTCAATCGAGAACAATTCGATTGGACAGCCGTTCGCCCCGCAGCGTCAACAGCTTCGTCCTTCCTTCCCTCTCCCTCGTGGGAGAGGGCCGAGGCGGGGGGGGGCCCGCGCGGGGGGTGGGGGGGGGGCGCTTGACCCCCGCCCCCCCCCCCCC
>JAEZCD010000038.1 GCA_023430145.1 Pseudomonadota bacterium | reverse complement strand
CCGCAGGACCCATCTTCCGTGCACCGGAGGAAGAAAGATGGATCCTGCGGTCGAGCCGCAGGATGACGAGCGGGGAGGTATTCGCGAGATGACGACGCGCGGTAGGGCTTTCGGGAGACCGACGAGCGGGTGGGGCTCCCCCGCTCCCTCAGGGCCGGACCTGGCCCTCGCCGCGCACCCGGTACTTGAACGAGGTGAGCTGCTCGACGCCGACCGGGCCGCGCGCATGCATGCGGCCCGTGGCGATGCCGATCTCGGCGCCGAAGCCGAACTCGCCGCCGTCGGCGAACTGCGTCGAGGCGTTGTGCAGCACGATCGCCGAATCGACCTCTGCGAGGAATTTCTCGGCGGCCGCCGCATCACCGGTCACGATCGCGTCGGTGTGATGCGAGCCGTAGCGGCCGATATGCTCGAGCGCCGCGTCGAGCCCGTCGACGACGCGCGCCGCGATGACCGCATCGAGATATTCCGTGCCCCAGTCCTCCTCGCTCGCCGGCACCACGCGGGGATCGGCGGCCTGCACGGCCGCGTCCCCATGCACCGCGCAGCCGGCATCGAGCAGGGCGGCGAGGAGCGGCTTCAGGTGCGTCGCCGCGATCGCCCGGTCGACCAGGAGCGTCTCGGCAGCGCCGCATACACCGGTGCGACGCAGCTTGGCGTTCAGCAGCACCGTACGCGCCATGTCGAGGTCGGCCGGGCCGTGCACGTAGACATGATTGTTGCCGCCGAGGTGCGAGAAGACCGGCACCCGGGCCTCGGCCTGCACGCGGGCGACGAGGCTCTTGCCGCCACGCGGCACGATCACATCGAGATTGCCGTCGAGCCCGGCGAGCATGGCGCCGACCGCGGCGCGGTCGCGCGTCGGCACGAAGGAGATCGCGCTCGTCGGCAGGCCGGCCTCGGCGAGGCCCTGCACGAGCGCCGCATGGATCGCGCCGGAGGTGCGAAAGCTCTCCGAGCCGCCGCGCAGGATGACGGCGTTGCCGGCCTTCAGGCACAGCGCGCCGGCATCGGCGGTGACGTTGGGGCGGCTCTCGAAGATCACGCCGACGACGCCGAGGGGTACGCGCACGCGCTCGAACTTCAGCCCGTTCGGCTGCGTCCAGGCGGCGATCACGGTGCCGACCGGATCGTCCAGCGCGGCGATCGCCTCGACGCCGGCCGCCATCGCCTCGAGCCGCTCGGGGTTCATGGTCAGCCGATCGAGGAACGATCCCTTGGTGCCCCGCGCGACCGCCTCGGCTAGGTCGGCGGCTTTGGCGGCTAGAATATCGGCCGCCCGCGCCCGGATGGCGCTGGCTCCGGCGATGAGCGCGGCATCCTTCTGCGCGCGCGGCGCCGTCGCGAGCATCCGCGCGGCGGCGCGGGCGTGCACGCCGATGCCGCGCATCAGCGCGTCGACGTCGGCTGCGCTGGAGGCCGCGATGGAGACGCTGCTGGTCATGGGGCGACGAAGTGTCACGAAAGCCGTCCCCTCGGCAAGCCCGGCTCAGCCCTCGACCGCCGTGCCGAGCGCCAGATCGTCGCGATGGATCATCGCCGCCCGCCCGGCGAAGCCGAGAATTTTCGCGATGTCGCGGCTCGAATGGCCGGCGATGCGGACCGCATCCTCGACGTCGTAGGCGACGAGGCCGCGGCCGATCTCTTCGCCCGCGGGGCCGCGGACGATCACGGCATCGCCGCGTGTGAAGGCGCCCTCGACGCGCTTCACCCCGGCCGGCAGCAGGCTCTTGCCGCCCTTCAGCGCGGTGACGGCGCCGGCGTCGACGAACAGCGCCCCCTTCGGCTCGAGCGCGCCGCCGATCCACCTTTTGCGCGAGGCGACGGGATTCCCCGGCGCCAAAAACCAGGTGCAGCGGGCCCCGGAAGAAATCGCCGACAGCGGCCCGCGCACTTTCCCCGAGGCGATCACCATGGTCGTGCCGCCCGCGGTGGCGATCTTCCCCGCCTCGATCTTGGTCCGCATGCCGCCGCGCGAAAACTCCGAGGCGGCGCCGCCGGCCATGGCCTCGATCTCGGCCGTGATCGCCGGGACGAGCGGCAGATGTTTCGCATCCGGGTCGACTGCCGGGGAGGCGGTGTAGAGGCCGTCAATGTCCGACAACAGAACCAGGCAGTCGGCGCTCGTCATGGTGGCGACGCGGGCGGCGAGCCGGTCATTGTCGCCGTAGCGGATCTCGGTCGTCGCCACGGTGTCGTTCTCGTTGATGATCGGCACCGCCTTCAGCTCGAGCAGTTTACCGATCGTGGCGCGGGCATTGAGGTAGCGCCGGCGCTCCTCCGTATCGCCGAGCGTGAGGAGAATCTGACCGGCGGTGAGACCGTGCGCGGCCAGCGCCTCGCGCCAGGCGCGCGCCAGCGCGATCTGGCCGACGGCGGCCGCCGCCTGGCTCTCCTCCAGCTTCAGCGCGCCGCGCGGCAGCTTCAGCACGCCGCGGCCGAGCGCGATGGCGCCGGAGGAGACGACCAGCGGCTCGGCACCGCGGGCCGCGATGGCTGCGAGATCGGCGGCGAGCGTCGCCAGCCACTCCTCGTCGAGCTTTCCGCCCGGCCCGACGAGGAGCGAGGAGCCGACCTTGACGACGACGCGGCGGAATTTCTCGAGGGCGGGAGTCATTTGCGGAAGCTTTGCGGCCGGGGGCGAGGGCTCCTTCTAGAGCGCCATGCGCCGCCGATGCAAAGCCGACCAAAACCGCGGCCGACGAATCAGCCGCGGTTCTTGCGCTCGCGGATCTCCGCGAACACCGCTGCCGGGTCGGCGCCCGCCATGCCGACGGCGGCCGCGACCTCCGGCCGGTCGGCGCGCAGGAAGGGATTTGTGGCGATCTCCTCGCCGATCGTCGTCGGCAGCGTCGGCTCGCCCTTGGCGCGGATCGCCTCGACCTCGGCGAGGCGCTGCTTCAGCGCCGCGTTGTCCGGGTCGACGCGGACGGCGAAGCGGGCGTTCGAGAGCGTGTATTCGTGCCCGCACCAGACGCGCGTCTCGGGCGGCAGCGCGCGCAGCTTCTGCAGCGACCGCCACAGCACCGCCGGAGAGCCGTCGACCACCCGCCCGCAGCCCATCACGAACAGCGCGTCGCCGGAGAACAGCAGCCCCTCGTCGGCGAACCAGTAGCTGACATGGTCGGGGCAGTGGCCGGGCGTGGCGATCACCTTCGCCGCGAGCCGGCCGAGCCTGACGGTCTCGCCGTCGCGAACGAGCTCGTCGGCGCCGCCGGCCTTGGCCGCCGTCTCGGGCGAGGCGATCACGGTCGGCGCGTAGCGGCGGCGCAACTCCGGTATGCCGGCGATGTGGTCGGCATGGGCGTGGGTGAGGAGCAGGTGCGTCGGCTGCCAGCCCTCGGCGTCGAGGGCGGCGAGGATCGGCGCCGCCTCGGGCGCGTCGACGACGATCACCGCGCCGCTGTTCTGGTCGCGGACGATGACGGCGTAGTTGTCCTCGAGGCACGGGACGAGGCGGATGTCGACCGGCATGGCGGCTCCGTTGGCGAGTGTCGGACCCGCAAGCTAGTCGGCGGGCCGGGCGGGTCAACCGCGGGGTGCGCGCCCGCTTGCCCAACCATCGTTCAGCCGCGGCGGCACCGCTCGAGGGCGCACCGCCCTATCTTCGGGACAGCGGCTGCTCGCCGCTGCGATGTGCGGTGGCGTGTCGACGGCTCGTCCCGCGCGCCGCAAACCGTGAAAAGCACCCAGGAGGAAGAGGTTACCATGCACGCTTTCTGTCCGATGCTCGCCGCCACGGTCGTCGCCCTTGGCGCCCTCCTGTCCGGCGCCGCGATGGCCGCCAACGACGTGGACACGACGGTGGAGGCCGAGGACCTTTCGGCGCCACCGCCGGCTCCGCAGGGCGTCTATGCCGCCTTCGTTCAGCAGAACGGCAATCTCGCTCGTGGCATCGGCGTCAGCCGGACGAGGAGGCTCGCTCGCGGCGAGTACGAGGTCATCTTCGACTCGAGAGTCCGCAATTGCATCTGGGTCGCTTCGATCGGCCTGCCCGGCACCGGCAATCCGTTTCCCGGCATCGTCTCGACCGCGCTCCGCAATGGAAACAACAGGGGCGTCTACGTCATCACCGCCGACCAGCGGGCGGTTGTCCAGAACCTCGCCTTCTCGTTGATCGTGACCTGCCCATAGTCGGTCGGCTCGGTGTCGTGGCCGGCGGCTCCGCGCTGCCGGCCAGATCGTTTCGGCGTCGTCCCGAGGGAGCATGGTCGACGGGTCAATCCTGGGGATGCGCCGACATTTCGGCCGCGTTATCGTGCCGCGCCGCGGGACCGCCCCGCCCGGGACAGAGCGCCGCCGCGATGGCTACCGACGTTGCCGAACTGCGCGACTTCTACGCCCGGCCCCTTGGCCAGGTAGCGCGGCGGATCATCCTGTCGCGCATCCGCACGCGCTGGCTGTCGGCGGCCGGCGCGCGCGTGCTCGGGGTCGGCTTCGCGACGCCCTATCTCGGCATCTTCCGCGAGGAGGCGGAGCGGACGCTCGCCTTCATGCCGGCCGCGCAGGGGGTGATCGAGTGGCCGCAGGGCGGCCGCTCGGCGACGGCGCTGGTCGTCGCCGATACCTGGCCGGTGGTCGATTCGATGATGGACCGGGTGCTCGTCGTGCACGGGCTCGAGATGTGGGACCGCGCCGACGAGGTCTTGCGCGAGGCCTGGCGGGTGCTGGCCCCGGGCGGCCGGCTGCTCGCCATCGTGCCGAACCGGCGCGGCATCTGGGCGCGGGTCGACACGACGCCGTTCGGGCACGGCCAGCCTTTCAGCCGCTCGCAGCTGACGCGGCTGCTCGGCGAAGCGGGGTTCGAGCCCGACTACTGGGGCGAGGCGCTGTTCTTCCCGCCCGCCGAGGGCGGCCTCGTGCTGCGCTGGTCGGTCGGGATCGAACGTTTCGGCATGCGCTTCGGCCTGCCGCCGCCGGGGGTGCACGTCGTCGATGCGGTCAAGCTCATGCATCGCCCGATCCCCGCACCGGCGGTGGTGAAGCTCGAGCCGGCCAGAGCCCCGGTGCTGGCGCCCGGCGCTTCCCCCGAGCCGCTGCGCAAGGACGAGGCATGAGCACGCAGATCCGCCGGCTCGGCCCGGACGATGCCGCGCTGCTCGAGCGCGTCGCCGACGGCGTCTTCGACGAGCCGGTGCGCGCCGACCGCCTCGCCGCCTACCTCGCCGAGCCGGGGCACGTGCTGCTCGTGGCGCTCGACGAGGGCGTCGTCGTCGGCCAGGCGGCGGCGGTCATCCACCGCCACCCGGACAAGCCGGCCGAGCTCTATGTCGACGAGGTCGGCGTCGCGCCGGCCTTCCAGCGCCGGGGCATCGCGACGCGCCTGCTGGCGGCGCTGTTCGAGATCGGCAAGGGGCTCGGCTGCACGGACTCCTGGATTGCCACCGAGGCCGACAATCTCCCCGCCCGCCGGCTCTACGAGGGGTTCGGCGCCCCCGGCGAGCCCTGCATGGTGTATCTCTACCGGCTGTAGCGGGCGGCCACGATTGCCTTTTCGCGGTCGATGACTATGTTGCACCGCAACAGAGCCGCGGCGCCGCCGGGCCGCTGAGCGATTCCTATGAGCCTTCGCAACATCGCCATCATCGCCCATGTCGACCATGGGAAGACGACCCTCGTCGACAAGCTGCTGCAGCAGTCGGGCTCGTTCCGGGAGAACCAACGCGTCGCCGAGCGCGCCATGGACTCCAACGAGCTCGAGAAGGAGCGCGGCATCACCATCCTCGCCAAGGCGACCTCGGTCGTCTGGCATGGGACGCGCATCAACATCGTCGACACGCCCGGCCACGCCGATTTCGGCGGCGAGGTGGAGCGCATCCTCAACATGGTCGACGGCGCCATCGTCCTCGTCGACGCCGCCGAGGGGCCGCTGCCGCAGACCAAGTTCGTCGTCGGCAAGGCGCTGAAGCTCGGCCTTCGGCCGATCGTCTGCATCAACAAGGTCGACCGGCCGGACGCCGAGCCGACGAAAACCGTCAACGCCGTCTTCGATCTCTTCGCCGCGCTCGATGCCACCGACGAGCAGCTCGATTTCCCGATCATCTACGGCTCCGCCAAGCAGGGCTGGATGGCGGAGAGCTTCGAGGGCCCGAAGGTCGACATGGCGCCGCTGTTCGATCTCGTGCTCCGCCACGTGCCGGAGCCGAAGGTGGAGCCCGGCCCGTTCCGCATGCTCGGCACGATCCTCGAGGCGAACCCCTATCTCGGGCGCATCATCACCGGCCGCATTTCCTCGGGCTCGATCCGCTCCAACCAGGCGGTAAAGGTGCTGGCGCGCGACGGCCGCGTCGTCGAGCAGGGCCGGGCGACCAAAATCCTCGCCTTCCGCGGGCTCGAGCGGCAGCCGATCGAGGAGGCCGAGGCCGGCGACATCATCGCCCTCGCCGGCCTTTCCGAAGGCACTGTCGCCGACACGTTCTGCGCGCTCGACGTCGAGGAGCCGATGCAGGCGCAGCCGATCGACCCGCCGACCGTCGCCATGACATTTCGCGTCAACGATTCGCCGCTCGCCGGCACCGAGGGCGACAAGGTGACGAGCCGCGTCATCCGCGCGCGCCTCTGGCGCGAGGCCGAGGGCAATGTCGCGCTGCGTGTCGGCGAGACCTCGGACATGGATGCCTTCGAGGTCGCCGGGCGCGGCGAGCTGCAGCTCGCGGTGCTGATCGAGACCATGCGCCGCGAAGGCTTCGAGCTGGCGGTGTCGCGTCCCCGCGTCGTCATGCAGCGGGACGAGAAGACCGGCCAGCAGCTGGAGCCGATCGAGGAAGTCGTCATCGACGTCGACGAGGAGCACTCCGGCGTCGTCGTGCAGAAGATGTCCGAGCGCAAGGCCGAGCTGATGGAGATGCGCCCCTCGGGCGGCGGCCGGCTCAGGCTCGTCTTCTACGCCCCGACGCGCGGCCTGATCGGCTACCAGGGCGAGCTTCTGACCGATACGCGCGGCACGGCGGTTATGAACCGCATCTTCCACGCCTACGCGCCGCACCGGGGCGAGATCCCGGGCCGCCGCAACGGCGTGCTGATCGCCAACTCGCCCGGCGAGGCGGTCGCCTACGCGCTCTGGAACCTGGAGGACCGCGGGCCGATGATGATCGAGCCCGGCTGGAAGGTCTATCAGGGCATGATCGTCGGCGAGCACACGCGCGACAACGACCTCGAGGTCAACGTCCTCAAGGGCAAGCAGCTCACCAACATCCGCACCACCTCCAAGGACGAGGCGGTGCGGCTGACGCCGCCGATCCGCATGACGCTCGAGAAGGCGCTCGCCTGGATCTCCGACGACGAGCTGGTCGAGGTGACGCCGAAATCGATCCGGCTGCGCAAGCGGCTGCTCGACCCCAACGACCGCAAGCGCCTCGAGCGCCAGAAGGAAGCCGCGGTCGGCTGAGCTTTCGTCGGCTCGAGGGTCGCTCCTCCTCCCTCACCCACGGGGAGAGGGTGCCCCCCAAGGCGGCGGGTGAGGGGCTACCGAGTATCAGAACGAGCGCCGTATCGAGTATCAGAACGAGCGCCGTACCCCCTCATCCGGCCGCTTCGCGGCCACCTTCTCCCCCTGGGAAAAGGAAAAGGCGCGACCTTGTCGCGCGGTCAGCGTGACGCGAGTACGCATCGGCTGCGTCGCCTCGGCGCGATGGGCCGCGGCATTGCGACGAGCCTCGTCGAAAGGGGGGCTTCCGCTCGCGGTTCCGCCGCAGCAGTCTCGGACGGCCGCGCTGCGTTATTCGAGACCCGCCCGCCTCAAGCCGTCAATGTATCTGGCGCGATCCTCGACCCGGATCATCGGATAGTACTTCTCGACCCAGGCGATGCTGACATTCGGCTGAAGACGCTTGCACTCGGCGAGGCCTTGTCGGGCGAGTTCCAGATCACCGGCGAGGCCCGCGGCCGCGGTGAGCGTGCGCCAGGCCGTGCCGAAGTTCGGACGGAGTTGAACAGCGCGCCGTTCGGCCGTCATCGCTTCGGAGTAGCGACCGGCGACCAAATGACAAAGCCCCTCGATCGAGAAGTTTGCGGCCTGGGTGTGATCGCGCGGGCTCAATCGCGTCGCGATCTCGAGCTGGCGCTGGCCTTCCTCCGCCAACCCGGCATAACCGTAGGCGCAGCCAAGGATCACCCGCGCCAAGGCAAAATTCGGGTTGCGTTGGAGCGCCTCGTTCAACTCCTCGACCGCTGGCCCGAACCGCCGCGAGAACACATAGACGTAGCCTGCCGCGAGATGCCCCCAAGGGTCGTCAGGATCGAGGTCGATCGCGCGTTGGGCGAGAACAAGCCCATCGGAGATGCCTCGATCATAATCCAAAGTGCCAAGAGTGACGCGCGTGGCAAAGGCCCACGCTAGAAGGCTCCGTGCCCGCGCATATCCCGGCTCGAGCTTAATCGCCCGATTCAGAAGATTGATGCCGTCATCTTCGTTCTGGGAAACCCACGTCCAGATGTAGGGCATTGCCCGAACGACGCAGCCCCAAGCATCAAGGCTTTCCGGTGGCTTGCTTTGGACACGAAGGCCTTCGGCCGCGTAAAGCTGCGGCTCGATGGCTGCGACGACGCTCGCAGTGATCTCATCCTGCACGGCAAAGATGTCGGCGACGGGACGATCATATCGCTCCGCCCAGATGTGGTTGCCGCTGGCCGCGTCGATAAGCTGCCCAGTCACCCGCAACCGCTCGCCCGCTTTGCGGACGCTGCCCTCCAATACGTAGCGAACGCCGAGGTCGCGCGCGACCTGGCGGATGTTCGGCGCCTTGCCCCTGTAAGCGAAGGACGAATTGCGGGCGATGACGAAGAAGCCTCTGAGCTTGGACAAGGCGGTGATGATGTCTTCGGCGATACCGTCGCCGAAATATTCCTGTTCAGGATCGCCACTCATGTTCTGGAAGGGCAGGACGGCGATCGACGGCTTGTCGGGCAACGAAGAATGCATATTCCCGTTGGATATCGCGAGTTGCTCTGCCTGTACCTTAAATACATGGACAGGACGTGCGAGGTTCTTTAACGTCAGCTCACCCATGTCTTCGAAGCGGAGGTCGACCCTTCCCGCCGTATCCTCATGCACCCGTGCAGAGACGCAAATGCCGCCGGGCTCGGCAATGCTTTCGAGCCGCGCGGCGATATTCACGCCCTCACCGAAAATGTCGCCGTCCTGCTCCACGATGTCGCCGACATTGATGCCGATGCGGAAAGCTAAGCGCCGATCCTCGGCCTCGCCCGAGTTGCGGCTCGCCATTCCGGTCTGCACTTCGACCGCGCATCGAACTGCATCAACCACGCTCGTGAACTCCGCCAGCAGTCCGTCGCCCGTGGTTTTGACAATGCGGCCGCGGTTTCGAGCAACGCTCGGATCGACAATGTCGCGGCGACAACCCGTGAGCCGGGTGAGCGTCCCTTCTTCGTCGAGCCCCATGAGGCGGCTGTAGCCGGCCACGTCGGCCGCCAGGATCGCCGAAAGCTTGCGATCGATCCGATCCGTTGCCAAGCTTTACCCCCCTTCGAGGAGGTCGGATCATACGGCGACACCACGTCGTCCGCGAGCGGTGCATAGGCAGGCCTGTCGCAGATGCCGTAAAGGGTCAGCACCGGCCCATCGTCTGGGAACCAAGTGTCGGACTCGGACCACTGCCTCCCACCTGCGCCATACGGAGCCACCATGCAGGAGAGCTGCGTCGAGCAAATCACCGCCTGGGTGGTCCGGGAGGGGCTCGCCGGCCTGCCGGAGCCCGACCTCCTGCAAGGCTTCTGCGAGCGGGCGCGCGCCTGCGGCCTGCCGCTGTCGCGGGCGCTGATGATCATCGACACGCTGCACCCGATCTACGAGGGCCGCGCCTTCCGCTGGCGGCTCGCCGGGCTCGATGGCGAGCGCGTGATCGAGTACGGCCGCACCGACGAGGGCGGCGAGGCGGCCGAGAGCTGGCAGCGCAGCCCCTTCTACGCCCTCCTCACCTCCGGCGCCGACGAGCTGCGCCGCCGCACGGACACAGGAGCGGCCGAGTTCCCGGTCCTCGGAACCATGCATGCCGAGGGCGAGCGGGATTATTTCGCGCTCGTCCACCGCTTCGCGAGCAGCGTCGTCGGCGAGATGGACTGCGTCTACTCGCAGTTCTCGACGCAGCGCGAGGAGGGCTTCTCCGAGGAGGAGCTCGGCGCCATCCGCAAGCTCGCGCCGCCGCTCGCGCTCGCCGTCAAATGCGCCTCGCTCGGCCGCATCGCCGAGACGCTGGCCAAAGTCTATCTCGGCCGCGACGCCGGCCAGCGGGTGCTCGACGGCCGCATGGTGCGCGGCCGCGCCGATCGCGTCAGCGCCGTGCTCTGGTTCTCGGACTTGCGCGGCTACACGACCATCAGCGACGCGGCGCCGCCGGACGAGATCATCCCGCTGCTCAACGACTATGCCGAGATCGTCATCTCGGCGGTCCAGAACGCCGGCGGCGACGTGCTGAAGCTGATGGGCGACGGCACGCTGGCGATGTTTTTGGCCGACGAGCCGGCGACCGCCTGCGCCTGCGCGCTCGCCGCCGAGCGGACGCTGCGGGCGCGGCTCGGCGAGCTGAACGGTCGCCGCGCCGCCGAAGGCCGGCCGGTGACCTCGATGTATCTCGGCCTGCACATCGGCGACGTCTTCTACGGCAATATCGGCAGCCAGGACCGGCTGGACTTCACGGTCGTCGGGCCGGCCGTCAACGAGGCGACGCGCATCGCCTCCATGTGCCGCTCGGTCGACCGGCACATGGTGATGTCCTCCGAATTCGCCGAGGCAGCGCCGGCCGAGGAGCGCGAGCACTTCGTCTCGGTCGGCCGCTTCGCGCTGCGCGGCGTCGGCCGGGCGAAGGAGCTGTTCACGATCGACCCCGACCGGCTTTGACCGCACCCGTTCCCGAAGCCGCCGGGACGCGCTAGGACGCTGCCTGCGTTCCCTTTCCGGCAGCGGCGATGGCGTCTTGAGCGAGATCTTCGACTACATCGTCGTCGGCGCGGGCTCGGCCGGCTGCCTGCTCGCCAACCGGCTGTCGGCCGATCCCGGCACGCGCGTGCTGCTGCTCGAGGCCGGCGGTGCGGACGACTGGATCTGGCTGCACATACCGGCCGGCTATCTGTTCGCGATCGGCAATCCGCGTGCCGACTGGTGTTTTTCCACGCAGCCCGAGCCGGGCCTCGGCGGCCGCAGCCTCGCCTATCCGCGCGGCCGCGTGCTCGGCGGCTCGTCGGCGATCAACGCCATGATCTATATGCGCGGCCAGGCCGCCGACTATGACGGCTGGCGCCAGCTCGGCCTGCCGGGCTGGGGCTGGGACGACGTGCTGCCCTTTTTCATGGCGCACGAGGACCACGAGGCGCCGCCGAGCGCCGCGCACCGGTCCGGCGGCGAGCTGCGGGTGGAATTTCCGCGCGTGCGCTGGGCGCTGCTCGACGCCATCCGCGACGCCGCCGAGGGCGTCGGCATCCAAAAGATCGCCGACTTCAACGGCGGCGACAATGCCGGCTCGTCCTATTTCCAGGTCAACCAGCGCCGCGGCCGCCGCTGGAGCGCCGCGACCGCGTTCCTGAAGCCGGTGATCGGACGGCCGAACCTCCGCCTCGAGACGGGCGTCGACGTCGAGCGCATCACGTTCACCGAGGGCCGCGCGTCCGGCATCTCGGCGAGGCGGAACGGGGTCGCCAAAACCTTCGCGGCGCGCGGCGAGATCATCCTCGCCGCCGGTGCGATCGGCTCGCCCGGCATTCTGGAGCGCTCCGGCATCGGCGATCCGCAGCGGCTCGCCGGGCTCGGCATCCCGGTCGTGAAGGAGCGGCGCGGCGTCGGCGAGAACCTGCAGGACCATCTGCAGATCCGCCCCGTCTACCGGGTCACCGGCGTCAGAACGCTCAACACCGACTACCACAACCTCCTGCGCCGCGGCCTGATGGGGCTCGACTACGCCGTCCGCCGCCGCGGGCCGCTGACCATGGCCCCCTCGCATGTCGGCGCCTTCGCCAAATCCTCCGATCGCTACGCGACCGCCAATCTGGAATTCCACTTCCAGCCGCTGTCGCTCGACAAATGGGGCGGCGAGCTGCACCGCTACGGCGCCTTCACCGCGAGCGTCTGCAATCTCCGCCCGTCGAGCCGCGGCAGCGTCCACGTCACCGACGCCGACGACCTGCGCGCCGTCGACCTGCGTCCGAACTATCTCGTGACGGAGGAGGACCGGGAGGTCGCCGTCGACGCTCTGAAGCTCGTCCGGCGGATCGCCGCGCAGCCGCCGCTGGCGCCCTTCGCGCCGCAGGAGATGGCGCCCGGTCCCGACTGCCGGTCGGACGCCGAGCTTCTCGCCGCCGCGCAAAAGCTCGGGACGACGATCTTCCACCCGGTCGGCACGGCGCGCATGGGCCGCGACGACGATGCGGACGCGGTCGTCGATGCGCGGCTGCGTGTTATCGGCGTGCCGGGACTGCGCGTCGCCGACGCCTCGGTGATGCCGACGATCACCTCCGGCAACACCAATGCGCCGACGATGATGATCGCCGAGAAGGCGGCGGCGATGATCCTCGCCGACAGGGGGCGGTGACCGGGGCGCGCCCTCCCGTCTCGGTGCGCCGCGGATGCCGTCATTGCGAGAAGCGTCAGCTTCGCTGCGCTCGCAATGACCAGCAACTGCCCTCGTGACTTTCGCCGCGTCCGGCCATAAACAGCGCCCTCGACAGGAGAATGCTTCGTGCTTTTCGGCGACGTGACGCTCGAGCAATACGTGCTCGTCGCCGTCATCGCGTTTGCGGCCGCGATCCTCGGGGGTGTCACCGGCTATGGGCCGGGCCTCCTGCTGCCGCCCGTGCTGCTGCCGATCATCGGCCCGGAGGCGGTGGTGCCGGTAGTCAGTGCCGCCGGGCTGCTCATCAATATCAGCCGCGTCGCCGCTTTCCGGAGCGACTTCGACCTTCGCAATGCGAAGCTGATCATCTTCGTCGCGCTGCCGACCTGCGTCGTCGGCGCCTGGGGCTACACGCTGCTGTCGGGGCCGGCCGTCGGCCTGCTTCTCGGCTCGGTGCTGGTCTGCATCGTGCCCCTGCGCCGCCTGCTGATGACGCGCCGCGGCCACATGCAGACGCCGGGCCTGGCGGTGGCCGGCGCCGGCTACGGGCTGCTCGTCGGGGCGACGTCTGGCGTCGGCGTCGTCCTCCTGGCGATCCTGCTCGCGGCCGGCATGCATGGCGCCGGGGCGGTGGCGACCGACGCCGGCATCTCGGTGGTGCTGACGATCGCCAAGGTGATCGTCTTCCAGACGGCCGGGGCGATGCCGCTGTCGTCCTGGGTGATGGCGATCGTCATCGGCGTCGTCGCGGCACCCGGCGCCTTCGTCGCCAAGCGGCTGACGCGCAATCTCAGCCACGGCCAGCACATCGCGATCCTCGACGGCGTCGTCATTCTCGGCGGCCTGCTGCTGATTGGCCAGAGCCTGCAGATGCTGCTGTAGCGGCGCGCCGGCGACCGCCGTGTCGGGCCGCTTTCGGCGAGATGTGGCAACGGTCTGTGCGATCGTGATTGTGCATTGCACAAGTCGGTCGCGAGACCTTTCGGAATAGAGGCTTATTCGATGCATCGCGCCGACTTGAACACGGCGGGGATAAGTTGTTCAATCCTCGCGCCGCCTCTTCGCTGGGGCGAGGCGGGAAGGGGCCGAAATCTCAGCATCGCGAACCCTCTGGAGGGTGTCATGAAGACGATGCGCATCGTGCTCTGTGGCGTGGCATTGCTGGTTGCGGGAAGCCTGCCGGCTTCGGCGCAGTCGCTCAATCCGACCCACTACCAGTGCTACACGATCAAGCAGGAGACGCCGTTCGAGCCGCGCGGAGTCAAGCTGGTCGATCAGTTCGGGCGCTCGTCGGTGAAGGTCGTCATCCCGGTCTGGCTCTGCACGCCGACGAAGAAGAACGGCGAGCGGATCACCGACAGGACGACGCACCTGCTCTGCTACCAGATCGAAGGCGGCGCAGTCGCGGGCAGGAACGTCGTGCTGAAGAACCAGTTCGGCAAGTTCAAGGCCTTCGTCGACCAGTCGCAGATCCTGTGCGTGCCGACGCTGAAGAAGGTGCTTCCCCTCACGTAGCGTGCGCATTCGTATCGGATGCTCCATCGGCCGGCGGCCGGTGGAGCGCCGCTTGGCGTGACCGGTCTCAGCCGAAGGAGATCACGGCGAGGCAGATGGTGAGCAGCGCCATCAGCCAGGCGATCGACATCCAGCGCTCGGCGATGCGTCGCGAGGCGACGAGGTCGGACGAAATGCGGCGCAGCACGCCGATCCGCTCCATGACGACGGCGAGGGTGAACAGCATCGCGGCGCCGATCTTGGCGTAGAACCAGGCGCTGAGCTCGCGCTCGCCCGCCCCGTAGCGGCTCCACAGCAGGGTCAGGCCGCTGATCCAGACGAGCGCCATCGCAAAGCCGATCACGTCGACGATCGTCCGCCGGGCGAGGCCGATCGCCGGCTCCGTCTCACGCCGCGCGGAGGCGCGCAGCACGATGTAGGCGGCGAGCAGCAGGCCGGAGGCCATGGCGATGGCGATCAGATGCGCCATCTTCAAGAGCTCGAACATGCCGCTACCTTTCCGCCTTGCCGCCCGGCGGCGGCTCGTCGTCGAGCAGGATGCGGGCCGCGGCGCCGTCGAGGTCCTCGTATTGCCCCGACCGCAGCGACCACAGGAAGGCGGCGAGCGCGGCGAGGCCGAGTCCGAGTGCGACGGGCAGGAGATAGACGAGCACGTTCACGGCGTGCGCCTCCCTGTCGGCATGTGCCAGGCGAGCGTCAGCGCATTGGCGACGACGAGGATGGAGGAGGCCGACATCGACACCGCGGCGATCAGCGGTGTCGCGAGCCCCACGACGGCGATCGGCACCGCGATGAGGTTGTAGCCGATGGCGAGCGCAAAATTCTGGAAGATCTTCTTCTTCGTGCGGCGCGCGGTGACGAGCGCATCGAGGACCGGCGCGAGGCGTTCGCCCGTGAACACAAGGTCGGCCGCGGCCTGCGTGATGTCCGCACCGCTCGCCGGCGACATGGACACGTGCGCCGCCGCCAGCGCCGGGGCGTCGTTCATGCCGTCGCCGACCATCAGCACCCGGCGCCCTTTACGGGCGAGTTCCTGCAGGGCGGCTACCTTGTCGCCGGGCAGGCAGCCGCCGGTGCCGAACTCCAGCCCGGCCTGCGCGGCGATGCGGGCGACGACGGCGGGAGCGTCGCCGGACAGAAGGCGCACATCGAGCCCGAGCGCGCGAATGCCGCGGATCGTGTCGGCAGCGTTGGCGCGCAGATCGTCGGCGAAGCCGAAGCTGATCGGCTCGCCGCCGCCGATGCGCAGCCAGACCTCGGTCAACCCGGCTTCGCGCCCGGCTTGGTTGCCGCCGACCCATTCGGGCCGGCCGAGCCGCACCGGTTCGCCGCAAAAGGCTCCCTCGACACCAAAACCCGGATGCTCGGTGCGGCCGGTCACGTCGGCCGGGACGATCTCGTAGCCTTCGGCGGCCTCGGCGAGCGCGCGCGACAGCGGATGGCGGCTGCCGGCTGCGAGCGCGGCGGCGATCGGCCAGGCCGCGTCATCGAGCGGCGGGCAGCCGACGAGCCGCGGCCGGCCGCGCGTCAGCGTGCCGGTCTTGTCGAAGACGACCGTGTCGACCTCGGCGAGCTTTTCGAGCCCGGCGCCGTCCTTCAGGATGATCCCGGCCGAGAGCAGCCGGCCGGCCGCCGTCACCTGCACCGCCGGCACGGCGAGGCCGAGCGCGCAGGGACAGGTGATGATCAAGACCGCCACCGCCGCCGTCACCGCCGGGTGCAGGCCGGCGCCGAGCACGAGCCAGCCGATCAGCGTCAAGAGCGCGGTCGCGTGTACCACCGGCGCGTAGAGTCGCGAGGCGCGGTCGGCGAGGCGCACGAAGCGGCCGCTCGGCCGCTCGACCGCCTCCATCAGTCGCACGATACCGGCGAGCAGCGTCTCGTTCGCCGGCGCGGTGGTGGCGATGTCGATAGCGCCGGTGAGGTTCATGGCGCCGGCATGCGCGGTGCCGCCGACGGTCACCGCCTCCGGCACGGACTCGCCCGTCAGCAGCGAGCGGTCGAGATCGGTCGCGCCTGCGAGGATCGCGCCGTCGATCGGCACCCGCTCGCCCGGCAGCACGCGGACGACGTCGCCGACGCGGATCTGCGCGATTGGCAGATGCCGCGTGCCGCCGCCGGGCAGGACGAGCAGCGCCGAGGAGGGGGACAGCGACAGGAGCCGCGCCGCCGAGGCACGGGCGACGCCGCGCATGCGGTTGTCGAGCACGCGGCCGACGAGCAGGAAGAACAGGAGCGTCACCGCGCCATCGAACCAGGCATGCGGGCCGTGCGTCGCCGTCTCGTAGAGGCTGAGCGCGGTGGCGACGAGGACGCCGATCGAGATCGGCACGTCCATGTTGGTGCGCCCGTGGCGCAGGGCGCCCCGAGCCGAGCGGAAGAACGGCCGGCCGGCATAGAGCACGGCCGGGATGGCGATCGCCGCCGAGACCCAGTGGAACAGGTCGCGCGTGGCGCCCTCGGCGCCCGACCAGACCGACACCGACAGCAGCATGACGTTGGCCGAGGCGAAGCCGGCGACCGCCATGCAGCGGATCAGCTCGGCGTCGGCGCGCTTGGCGCCATCGTCCTCGACCGCGCCCCAGTCGAACGGACGCGCGGCACGGCCGGCCGCCTCCAGCGCTTCCAGCACCGCCTCCGGCGTGCCGCCTTCGCCGAGCGCGACTGTGAGGCGCTTGGTGGTCAAGTTGGCGCGGGCATGGTCGACGCCGGGCACCGCCTGCGCGGTCCGCTCGACCTTCGCGAGGCAGCCGGCGCAATGCAGGTCGGCGACGAGAAAGTCGACGCGACGGCGGCCGTCCGGATCGGTGCGGACGAAGCCGGGGTCGATCGGGGTGCGGGACGGGATGACTGCAAGGCCTGGGTCCCCTTCCCCTCGCTTCGCGAGGCCGGGGACGACACCGAGAATCGCTCCGGTGTCGTCCCGGGAGAGCCGCATAGCGGCTCGGGAAGGGGACCCAGCCTTTCCGACGATCGACAAAGCTTCGCTCACGGCACCACCACGGGGCGCGTCTCGCGCCAGAGGAGCTCGCCGCGGCGGCGGGCCTCGATCTCGACCAGCCAGCGGCCGCGCTCGAGCGGGGTCGCCGCCTCGTAGCCATCGCCCTTCGCATCCAGCACGAGCACGCGGTCGGTCGC
>JAEZCD010000386.1 GCA_023430145.1 Pseudomonadota bacterium | reverse complement strand
GGCGCGCGGGGAGCGAGCACGAGGCGGGCCGCGACCACCGCGTCCTGCTCGTCCGGTCGATCGCGGCCGGCGAGGGCGGCATGCGCACGGGCCGCGCGCAGCGCGAGAAGCGGCGCCCGCACCGAGCCGATGCCCATCGCCTGCGCGGCGGTGCAGACGGCGGTCAGCAGCTCGTCGCAGGGCCGCACATGCGGCAGCGACGCCCGCGCCGCCAGCACGCGACTGCAGGAGAACGGAGTGGCGAGATCCTCGCAGTGAGCGAGCGCCGACAGATCGAGATGCAGCGCCAGCCGGTCGAGCAGCTTTGCAGGGGGACCCTCGTCGTCGGCACGGCCCTCATCGAGCGCGACGATGGCGATCCGTGCCGGAAGACGGCAGGCGAAGCCGTCGCGCTCGGCGGTGACGGCGCGCTCGTCCAGCGCCGCCACGAGCCGTGCGGCGAGCGCCGCCGGGCACCGCTCGGCCATCGGCAGAAGGAGAATGCCTCCATCCGCCTCGGCGAGAAGGCCGCGCTGGAAGATCGGCCGCCCGGCCATCAGCGTCGCTGAAAGATCGAGGCCGCCGAGCAGGCGGTCGTCGGCGATCTGCAGCGGCACGCGCCGCAACGGCTTCTCTCCCGGCATCAGGCTGCGCAGCAGCCCGAGCAAGGCGTCGGTCGCCGGGCCGCGCGGACCGCGGACCGAGACGCCGCCGAGGCCGACCGGATCGACGGCGAGAAGGCACGCGGCGAGGGCTGCGTCCCGCTGCGGACCGCCGCTGATCCAGCGATAGTTCATGAGCCGAAGAGGTCGGCGAGCGCACGCTCGACGCGGCTCGTCGATCCCGCCTCGTCGAGGGGATCGCGTCGCAGCCGGTGACGCAGCGCCGAGGGCGCGAGGCGCCGCAGCTCCGCATCCCCGACGCGCGGCCGCCCGTCGAAAGCGGCGAGCGCGCGCGCGGCGCGAACGAGAGTCAGCTCGCCCCGCAAGCCGTCGGTTCCGAGGCCGATGCACAGCCGTGCCGCGTTCTCGCGTGCCGAATCCGGCACCTCGACGGCGGGCAGTCGCCTGCGCGCGGCGACGAGCCGGCGGCGCAGCCGCGCCTCGGCCGCCTCCCACGCCGCGCAGAAAGCGGCCGGGTCGCGCTCGAAAGCCTCGCGCCGCCGCACCACCTCGACGCGCAGCGAAAGATCGGTCGGCGTCCGCACCTCGACCGACAGGCCGAAGCGATCGAGCAGCTGCGGCCTGAGCTCGCCCTCCTCCGGATTGCCGGTGCCGACGAGGACGAAGCTGGCCGGATGGCGGACGCTGAGGCCTTCGCGCTCGACGACGTTCTCGCCGGAGGCGGCGACGTCGAGCAGCAGGTCGACGAGGTGGTCCTCGAGCAGGTTCACCTCGTCGATGTAAAGGAAGCCGCGATGCGCGCGTGCGAGCAGACCCGGCTCGAAGGCCTTCACCCCGTGCGAGAGCGCCCGCTCGAGATCGAGCGCGCCGACGACGCGGTCCTCGGTGGCGCCGAGCGGCAGGTCGACGACGGGCACCGGAGCCTGCGCGGTGCGCGGACGCCGATCGCCGCGCGCCCGGCATTCGGGGCACCGCTCGTGATCGGCGGCAGGATCGCAGCCGTAGCGGCAGCCGGCCACCACGCGCATCGGCGGCAGGAGGGCGGCGAGCGCCCGCACGGCGGTCGACTTGCCGGTGCCGCGATCCCCGAGGATCAGCACGCCGCCGACGGCCGGATCGACCGCGGCGACGAGAAGGGCGAGCTTCAGCTCGTCCTGGGCGACGATCGCCGCGAAGGGGAAGGTCGGCCGCGCCTTATGGACCGCTCCGGCCTCACGGATCGAGGCGACGGAATCGCCGCGCTCCCGCCCTCGCCGCTCCCGTCCCGGGCTGACCTCCAGCATCGCGCCCTCGTGCTCGATCGCATCGACGCGAGGATGATAGGCAGGCGAGACGGTGGATGTCCATTGGAATTCACACGTGTAGTGTCAATTAGAATAGACATGCCCGGCCATCATTCTCCGGCGGCTTGCGGATCCGATAGAGACCCACGTCGATGACCCCTGCCTCGAAGCCCGCCTGGCAGTAGGCGAGATAGTAGTCCCACAGCCGGCGGAAGCGGGCGTCGAAGCCGAGCGCCTCGATCTGCGGCCAGGCGGCATCGAAGCGGCTGCGCCATTCCGCGAGCGTTCGCGCGTAGCTGCTTCCGAAGAGCTCGCGGCCACATAGCGTGAGGCCCGCTGCCGCCGCTTCGCGCTCGATAATGCCCACCGTCGGCAGCATGCCGCCTGGAAAGATGTAGGTCTGAATGAAATCCGGGCTCCTGCGGTAGTCGAGAAAGCGGTCCTCGCTGATGGTGATGACCTGCAGCACACAGATCCCGTCGGGCGCCAGGCGGTCGCGCAGGCCGGCGAAGTAGGTCGGCCAGAACGCCTCGCCGACGGCCTCGAGCATCTCGATGGAGACGATCCGGTCCCACTCGCCGCGGACGTCGCGGTAGTCCTGAAGCCGGATGTCACACGCGCCGTGGGTGACCTCGCCGAGCAACCGGCGCCGTGCATAGGCGAGCTGCTCGAACGACAGCGTGATGCCGGTCACGGAGGAGCCGCGAGCAAGCAAGCGCTCGGCGAGCGCGCCCCAGCCGCAGCCGATCTCGAGCACCGTCTCGCCGCCGCGCACCTCGAGCAACTCGACGATCCGGTCGAGCTTCGCTTCCTGGGCAGCCTCGAGCCCCTGCTCGGGCCCGGCGAACAGGGCCGAGGAGTAGTTCATGCCGGCGTCGAGCCAGTGCTCGTAGAAGGCGTTGCCGAGATCGTAATGGGCGGCGATGTTGCGGCGGCTGCCGCGGCGCGTATTGCGGTTCAGCGCGTGGCGGATGCGCGGCAGGATGCGCGGCAGGCCGAGCGGCGAGCGCGGCTCGGAGAGGCCGCAGTTCTCGGCCGCGAGCCGCAGCACCGCGACGAGGTCGGGCGTCGACCAGTCGCCGGCTATGTAGCCTTCGGCGAGGCCGAGATCCCAGGCGACGAGCAGGCGACGAAGCGCGCGCCACCGGTGCATGACGATCCGCGCCTGCGGCTCGGGCGTGTCGCTCTCGAAGAGCAGCCTGCCGCCATGCGGCAGCTCGACGACCAGCGTGCCGCGCTCGAGGCGTCCGACCAGCCGCCGCAGGACCGCATCGAGAACGGATGTCTTGGCGCCCTGCGCCGCTTCCCATCGGCCGACCGCCGGCCCGTGACGCGCGACCATCACCTCACTCCACGGTCGCAGGCCGCGCGTCGACGACCGTCGCCGAGGCCGGCGGGCTCGTCCGCGGCCGCAGGCCGATGCCTTTCCACCAGAGCTTCAGCGCCTCCCAGTGGATCGCGGCCATGACCTTGAGCGTCGTCGCCGGCATGGCGAAGAAGACCCGCAGCAGCGCGGCGTCGTCGAGGTCGCGCCGCTCGCCGGCGAGAGCGGCATTCATCACCGGCCCCCTGTCGGAACCGACGCGGATGCCGACGCTCACACGATCGCCGGGGCCGCAGACGCGGAAGTCGTAGCGCAGGCCCATGTCGAGGAACGGCGAGACGTAGAAGCGCTTGTCGCAGCTCTGATGTGCCAACTCCCCCTCGCCCCGCAGCCGGAAGACGTAGCTGTGCCGGTCGCCGAAGGTGTTGTGAACCTCGTAGACCACCGCCGTCGGACGGCCCGCACAATCCTCGCAGAAATAGATGCTGAGCGGGTTGAAGCAGTAGCCGAGCACGCGCGGCATGCAGAGGAGCCGGATTCGCCCGCCTCCGGCATCGATTCCGGCGTCGGCGAGCTGGCGGGCGAGCTGCACCCGGAGGGGCGTCGCCGATCCATCGCCGTGGTCGCGGTCGCGAAAGCTGAACAGGTTGGCGCGGCCGTAGGAGAACCATCGCAGCGTCCGGCCGAGGAGCTGCGCCTCGTCCAGGTCGATCAAGAGCCAGAAGGCGCGATAGCGGAACGCCGGCAGGCGCGGCGAGAGCCGCCGGTGCATGACGGAGCCGATGTACAGGCACGAGTTCATGCCGCGACCTCCGTGCCGCCGGGCGCCTCCGCCGCCGCGGCAAGGAAGATACGGCCCGATTCGTTGGCGACGGTCCATGGCCTACGCACGCCGCCGAGCTGCTCGGCCACCGCGAGCCCGGCCTGCAGCCCGTCCTCGTGGAAGCCTGCGCCGAAATAGGCGCCGCAGAACCAGGTATTGCCGACGCCCTGCAGCGACCAGAGTCGCCGCTGCGCCGCGAGCGCCCCGGCATCGAACAGCGGGTGGTGATAGACCTCCGTATGCAGGATGCTCCCCGACCGCGGCGCGTGCGGCGGGTTGAGCGTCACGAAGACCGGCCGGTCGGTGTCGAGGTTCTGCAGCCGGTTCATCCAATAGGTGACGGTCGGGCTTTCGGGGCCGCCGAAGCCGCGCGGGCCGGCATAGTTCCAGGCCGACCAGACGGCGCGGCGGCGGGGCATGAAGCTCGCATCGGTGTGCAGGACCGCGAGGTTGCGGCTGTACCGGAAGGCGCCGAGCAGCTCCCGCTCCCGCTCGCTCGGATCGGCGAGAGCTTCGAGCATCTGGTCGGCGTGTCCGGCCATGACGACATGATCGAAGCGGCGCACGTCGCCCTTGTCGTCCTCGACGAGCACCCCGCCGGGCATCCGACGGATCGCGCGCACGCCGGTGTCGAGCCTGATGCGGCCGGCGAGCGGCGCGGCGAGCTTGCGCACATAGGTCATGCTTCCGCCGATCACCGTCTCCCAGGCCGGCCGGCCGTGCAGGCGAAGCAGCCCGTGATTGTCGTGGAAGCGAATAAAGGCGGCGGCCGGATAGGCCAGCATCTGCGACGGCGTCGCCGACCAGACGGCGCTCGCCATCGGCAAGAGGTGATCGTCGCGCAGGGCCGCGCCGAAGCCGCGCCTGTCGAGATAGTCTCCGAGGGAGACATTTTGGGGAAGGGTCGCCGCGTCCTCGGCGGCGATGCGGTAGAAGCGGACGATGTCTGCGAGCATGGACCAGAAGCGCGGCCGCAGGAGATTGCCCGGCTGGCCGAACAGGCCGATCAGCCCGCCGCCGGCATATTCGAGCCTGCCGCCGTCGAGCGAAGCGGCGAACGACATGTCGGAGGCCCGGGTCGGCACGCCGAGATGCTCGAACAGGGCGGCGAGGTTGGGATAGGCGGCGCGATTGAAGACGATGAAGCCGGTGTCGACCGGAACGTGGCGGCCGTCCAGCGCCGCCAGGACGGTGTTGGAATGACCGCCGAGACGTTCGGCGCGTTCGTAGAGCGTCACGTCGTGGCGTCGGCCGAGGAGCCACGCCGCGGCGAGACCCGAAATGCCGCTGCCGACAACGGCGATGTCGAGACGGGGAGACATGCTGCAGTGGCCTGCTGTCGTTCGGTGAAGGGCCCCCGCCGACGCCGCGGCGTCGTGGAGCGCGTTCCTGGCAATACGCCGCCGAGGCCGCATCGGATCACGTCCGCCGCGGCCGGTGATCCGGTCGGGCGCGCCTTGCGTAAGCGTTGGTATGCGATCGGCTCTGGAATGTGCGTCTTCGGCTCTCGCGCCTCCGGTGCCGTTCTGGCATCGACCGGAGGCGCCGCGTCCGCGCAGCAGGAGAACAGTGCCGATGCCCCTTGAGGGCGAGTTCGGCGGCTGCAGGCCGCCGTGGGACGAGTTGATCGCCGCCATCGCCGCGCGCCGCGACCGCGCGGCGTTCGCGGCCCTGTTCGAGCACTTCGCACCGCGCATCAAGAGCTTCATGCAGCGCTCCGGCGCGAGCGAGGCGCGGGCCGAGGAGCTCGCCCAGGAGACGATGCTCGCGGTGTGGCGGAAGGCGGACCTGTTCGATACGGCCAATGCCGGTGCCACCGCCTGGATATTCGCCATCGCCCGCAACCAGCGGATCGACGCCTACCGGCGCGACCGGCGGAGCAGCACCGCTGCCGAGGCGCCGGAGGTGGAGCTCGAGTTCGAGATCGACGAGACGCCGCAGCCCGATCTGCAGGTCGCGGCGGCGCAATCGGAGGCGCGCGTGCGCGCCGCGCTCGCCGAGCTGTCGGCCGAGCAGATGCGCGTCGTCGAGCTGTCCTTCTTCGAGGAGCGGCCGCACGCCGAGATCGCGCAGCAGCTCGGCATACCGCTCGGCACCGTCAAGTCGCGCCTGAGGCTGGCCATGGGACGCCTGCGCGCGCTTCTGAGTGACCTGTCATGACCATCGAGCACCACCCCCCGGATACCGCGATCGCCGCTTTCGCCGCCGGCACCTTAGACCCCGGCGAGCATGTGGCCATCGCCACTCACCTTCTCGCCTGCCCGCGCTGCCGTGCGCTCGCCCGCTCGTTCGAGGCGGTCGGCGGCGCGCTGATCGAGCGGCTGCCGGCCGCGCCGATGTCGCCCGGGGCCCTCGCCGC
>JAEZCD010000367.1 GCA_023430145.1 Pseudomonadota bacterium | reverse complement strand
GCCTCGCTCGGCGGCGCGATCGGGTTCGGCTGGAAGAAGGCATTGCCGAGCTGCTGCCGGATCTGTTGCAGCGCCGCGAGCTTCTGCTCCTGGTCGCGCGGCACAAAGCTCGAGACCGACAGCACATCGCCGACGCCGGGGATAGCCGCGAGCCGCGCCGACATCGCCTGCGCGGCCGCCTCGTCTGGAACGAGCACGCTGACGACGTAGGGCGAGGTGTTGGGGTCGCGCGCGAGGTCGCGATAGGTGCTCACCGCCTCCGCCTTCGGATCCTGCAGGTTGAGCGGATTGACGTCGATCCGCGCCTGCACGGCATAGACGATGGCACCGAGCGACACGACGAGCGCGGCGATCAGGATCGCGCGGTAGTGGCGCTCGATCCAGTGGCCGACGCCGATCGCCGCGAAGGGCTTCACCGGCTTCGGCGGCATCAGCGCCATGAGGGCCGGCTGCACCGTGAAGGTGATCACGACGGCGACCAGCATGCCGAGCGCCGAGATGATGCCGAACTCGGCGAGGCCGGTGTAGTCGGTCGGCACGAAGGAGACGAAGGCGAGCGTCGCGCACACCGCGCTGAGGGTGATGCCGGGGCCTTCGTGCACCATCGCCTCAGTGAGCGCGCGCTTGAAGTCGCCGCCGTTGCGCGCCTCCTCGAGATAGCGCAGGCCGAGATGGGTGCCGAAGTCGACGCCGAGGCCGAAGAACAAGACGAGGAAGGCGACCGAGATCAGGTTCAGGCTGCCGATCGTGACCGCGGCGAGGCCGGTCGACCAGATCGAGCCGATGACCAGCGTGAGCAGGAGGGCGACGATCAGGCGCCCGGACCGGATGCCGATCACCAGACTCAGCGCCACCAGCACGAAGGACAGGATGCTGGCCGTCATGGCGCCCGAGAAGGCGTCGTTCAGCTCCTGCTGGCGGAGCGCCGGCTCGCCGGTGACGCGCGCGCTGACGCCCGGCATCGAGGCCGCCACTGCGGCGATCTCGGCATGCAGCGCATCGAGCGCCGGCACCGCTCGGTCGAGCGTCGAGTTGTCGATCGCCGGCTTGGTGATGACGATCTGCCGCGGCTCGCCCGGGTCGGCGGTGCCGCCCTGGAAGAACCTCGCCCAATCGACCCGCGCCTCGCGCCCCTCCGCGGTCGCGTTGGCGGCATTGGCCATGTCGTCGAACAGCTGCGGCATGGCCTCGGGGATGTCCTTGGCGTCGGCGCTGATCTGCAGCCCGCCGAACAGGCCCGCGAGGCCGCGCAGACTCGGGTCGCGCGCCATGGTGGTCAGCAGCGGCCGCGCCTGGCCGATCTGCGTGCCGAGCGCCTGCAGCTGCTCAGGCTTCATGAACAGGAAGGCGTTCTTCTGGAAGAACGGCGACAGCCCCGGCACCTCGACTGTGCGGAACAGGCTCGGCTTGGCGCGCAGCCTGTCGGCGAGGGCGGACGCCGCGCGCCGCGCATCGGCCGGGCTGCCGGCATCCAGCACGACGATGAACTCTTCCTCGAGCGGGAAGAACTTGTAGAGCGCGCGCTCGGTCTGCCGGAAGGGCAGGTCGGAGGCGAGGATGTTATCCGTGCTGGTATTCATCGTCAGCTTGGTCGAGGCGTAGCTGGCGAGCGCGGTCAGCAGCAGCGACACGCCGACGACGAGCCAGGCGCGACGGGTTGCGAGCTCGGCGAGCCAGCCGAGGAATGACTTTCCGATTCCGGACATCAGGCGAAAGGCTCCGTACCGTCGCGGCTATGTAGGGGAAGCATGGACGCAACCCGCATAACAGAGCTAGTTCCTAGCACCGGCGCGCGACGACCGGTGGCTCGCAGAACTTTGATCGGCGGCCCGCTGACGGCGGCGCCACCCCGCTTCCGGAAAGGCATTGGCTCGTGAAACGCGATGATTTTGTGGCTCGGCTCGGTTTCGTCGGGAAGGCGGTCGACGGCGAGATGGAGCGCCTGCTCGCCGGGACGGCGCTCGAGGGCGAGCGCGCGCGGCCGGAAAGGCTGATGGCGGCGATGCGCTACGCGACGCTCGGCGGCGGCAAGCGGCTGCGGCCGTTCCTGGTCGCGGAGACGGCCGCGCTCTGGGGCGCCTCGGGCACGCCGGTGCTGCGCGCGGCCGCCGCTGTCGAGTTCGTGCACTGCTACAGCCTCGCGCACGACGACCTGCCGGCGATGGACGACGACGATCTGCGCCGCGGCCGCCCCACCACCCACCGCGCCTTCGACGAGGCGACGGCGATCCTCGCCGGCGATGGCCTCCTGACCTTCGCCTTCGACGTGCTCGCCGACGAGCCGACCGACGCCGACCCGGCCGTGCGCGTCGGGCTGGTGAGGACGCTGGCCCGCGCCGCCGGGCTCGGCGGCATGGTCGGCGGCCAGATGCTGGACCTTGAGGCGGAGGGGAGATTCGCCGCGGACGGCAAGCCGCTGCCGCTCGCCGCGGCCGAGATCCTGCAGCTGCAGGCGATGAAGACCGGCGCCCTTCTGCGCGCTTCGGTCGACATGGGTGCGATCATCGGTCGCGCCGATGCGGCCGCCCGCGCCGCCCTCGAGGCCTACGGCACCGCTCTCGGCCAGGCGTTCCAGATCGCCGACGATCTGCTCGACGAGGAGGCGGACGCTGCCACCGTCGGCAAGGCGACCGGCAAGGACGCGGCCCTCGGCAAGGGCACGCTGGTGCGGCTCTGGGGGATTCAAGAAGCGCGTGCGCGCCTCGGCAAGCTCGTCGCGCAGGCGGAGGCCGCGCTCGCCGGCTTCGGCGACAAGGCCGACGTGCTGCGGCAGGCGGCCCGCTTCGTCGCCGAGCGCGACCGCTGAGCGCGGCATTTCAGACGGCGATGTCGCGCACCGCCGGTGCCTCCACCGCCAGGGCGCCGAAGAAGGAGCCCTGCAGATAGCCGACGCCCCAGCCGGTGAGCAGCGCCGCCGCTTCGGCGCTTTCGACGTGGCCGGCGACGACGGAGAGGCCGAGCTCGCGGGCGAAGGCGACGAGCGCGCGTACGGCCGTCTGCCGGTCGGGCGCACTCTCGAGGCCGGCGATGAACGCCCCGCCGATCTTGACCTGCTCGGCGCCGAGGTCGCGCAGCGCCGTCACCGACAGATGGCCGGCGCCGAAGCCGTCGATCGTCACCCGGACGCCCGAGCCTCTGAGACGGGCGACGAGGCGGCGAGTCGGCTCGAGGTCGGTGGCGGCGGCGCGCTCGTCGATCTCGACCTGCAGGCGCCGTCCGGCGTCCGGCAGCCGCGGCAGCCGGGCGCCGAGCGCGTCGAGCCAGGTCGGGTCGGTGATCGCCGAGCCGGAGACGTTGACGGCGATGCGGGCCCTTCGCCGCAGCCCCAGCAAGTGCAGGGCGAGCTCGAGGACGCGGTGGTCGACGAGCCCGACAAGGCCGAGATCCGCGGCGGCGCGGACCAGCGGCTCGCCCGAGATCACTGCGCCGTCCGGCAACTGGACGCGCAACAGCGCCTCCTTCCACGCGGTCCGCCGGCTGCCGGCGTGCACGACCGGCTGCAGCGCGAGGTGCAGGCGGCGGTCGTTGAGCGCCGTCAACAGGTCGTCGGTCAGCTCGAGGTTCTTGCGGCGGCGCTTCTCGCGCGCGCTGTCGGGGCGGTAGAGGTGGAACGGCTTCTCCGGCGCGTGGCGCGCCTCGGCCAGCACGTCGCGTGCCCGCAGCACCATCTCCTCGACGCTGCGGGCGGAGCGCGGGGCGATGACGCCGCCGACGGCGATGTGCGCCGCCACCGGCCCGGCGCTGGTGGTGATCGGCGCCGAGCCGATCGCCTCCACGAAACGCTGCGCGGCGACGGCGAAATCCGGCGCGTCGCAGGCGCGCAGCACGAGGCCGAAGCTCGAGGTCGAGAAGCGGCCGAGCGCATCGCCGCCGCGCATGGAGGCCCGCAGGCGGCGGGAGATGCCGGCGATCACCTCGTCGCCGACGTCGAGGCCATAGGCGTCGTTGATCTCGGAGAGATCGGCGATGGCGACGAGCGCCAGCGCGCAATGCGACTGCAGCCGCTTGGCCTCGGCGAGCGCGGCCCGCGCGCTCTCGAGCAGCCGCGGTCGCGACAGCTGCCCGGTGAGCGGATCGAAGCGCGCGAGCAGCTCGGCCTTCTGCGAGCCTTCGTGCCGGCCGCCGAGCGTCCGCACGACGCCGATGGCGCGCGCCGGGCGCCCGTCCGCGCCGGCGAACCAGCGGCCGACGTCCTGCACCCAGAGGAGCCCGCCGCGCCGCCTGATCGGATATTCGAGCGCATAGGCGACGCCTGCCCCCGTGTCGGTCTCGGCCGAGCCGAGCACGGCGCCGAACCGCGTCGAGAGCGCGTCCGGATCGACGATCGCGGCATAGCCGGTCGCGGTCGCGAGATCGGTGGCGTCGGGGAGGCCGAGCACCGCCGCTGCGTTGGCCGACCAGTCGAGACGGTCGCTGGCGATGCACCAGCTGTAGGCCGCCTCGTCGACAGCCGCGAACACCGCCTCCGCATCGAGGCGCGTCTCCGCGGCAATCGCGTCGGGCGGCGAGGTCGGCGTTTCGGAAGGATGATCGGCCATCGCCAAGCGTTAGCAATCAGAGGCTAACGCTTCATTGTGGCGGACGCTTCATTGTGGCCGCAACCCGCCTGGGCATAGGCGGGAGGGGCTCGCGATCCTCAGGGTGGGCCGAGGCCGATGTCGCGCCGCGCCGAGCGGATCGTCACCGAGAAGCCGGCGACCACGTCGAACAGCGTGATGGCGGTGAGAATGAGGAAGGTCGAGGTGCCGGCGAAGGGCACCAGAAGAAGCGTCACCAGCGCGCCGACGAAGACCAGCGTCGACACCATGTGATCGATGATCGAGCCGGTGTGCGTGCGCGTCGCCTTCAGGACCTCGAGGAACAGCATGACGAGGCCGAGCAGGACGATCAGGTCGCCCATGCCGAGGCCGAGCGCGCCGCCGGAGGGCGTGGCGATCGTCACCACCGGCGTCGTCCAGTCGGACACCGAGCCGACGAGCCGGATGAGGACGTAGATGAGGATCGGGATCAGCGTCAGCGGGATCCCGAGCAAAATCCCGCTCGCGCCCGACGGACGGGGCGGGTAGGGCCCGCCGCGGTAGCCGTGGTCCGACATGCTGTCCCCGGGCCGTGTCGCTAGGCGTCGCTCTTCGGCGCCAGAACCTGGCGGCCCTTATACATGCCGCTCTTCAGGTCGAGGTGGTGCGGACGCCGCAGCTCGCCGGAATCCTTGTCCTCGACATAGGTCGGCGCCTTCAGCGCGTCGGCCGAACGGCGGTGGCCGCGCTTCATGCGCGAGGTCTTTCTCTTCGGAACAGCCATTTCTTCGAACCTGCATGGGAATCGCGGGCCGCGGCGCGGGAGGCGGCAGCCGATCTTGCGGCGGCTTATACAGAAGTGATCGGGCGAGCGAAAGCCCGTCGCTCATCGGCCGCCGATGCAGCCGAAGGCGTCGGGTGCGGCGCGGACGCGGCGCTCGATGCGGCTCGCGGCGGCGACGAGGGCCCGCGTCGGCTTTCCGGGGTTGCGCAGGATCGGGTTCGGCAGCGCCGCCGCCATCAGCGCCGACTGCCGCGGGCCGAGGCGCGCGGCCGGTCGCGCGAAGGCGCGGCGGGCGCCGGCCTCGGCGCCGAAGACGCCGTTCGGGCCCCACTCGGCGATGTTGAGATAGATCTCGAGCATGCGGCGCTTGGACCAGACCAGATCCATCCAGAGGGCGAGGCCCATCTCGAGCGGCTTGCGGATCACGACGAGCGTGCGGCCCTGCCAGAGGAAGAGGTTGCGCGCCGTCTGCATCGGGATGGTGGAGGCGCCGCGCGAGGGGCCGCCCTCGGCGCCCAACGCGGCCGCCAGCTCGCGCCAGTCGATGCCCCAATGGCTGCAGAAGCGGGCGTCCTCGGAGGCGATCACCGCGCGCGGCAGGTCGCGGCCGAGATCCTCGAGCGGCCGCCATTGGCGGTCGACGGGGCGAAAGCTCGCCCAGCGGGCGAGCATCGGCGTCGAGACCGGCGGCACGACCGCATAGAGCGGCACGAGCACGAGCGGGATCGCCAGCAGCACCAGCAGCGCACCGATGCCGATGCGGAGCCACCGCCGCGCCCCGGGCGATCTCTTGCGCTGGTCGTCGCCCGCGGCCATGCGGCGATCATAGCCGCAGCAGCGGGCAGCGCGAAACCGGCGGCGTGCTCGCGGCACCCCGGCCGCGCGGCATCTGCGTTCAGGTGGATCGATCGGAAGGGCCGCTTCCGAGCCGCTCCAGCCATGCCGCGGCCTGCGCCCGGACATTGTCCGGCGCGGTGCCCCCGTAGCTGGTGCGGCTCGCCACCGAGCGGTCGACCCCGAGCACGTCGAAAACCTCCGCGGTGATGCGCGGCTCGATGCTCTGCATCGCCGCGAGCGGCAGCTCCTCGAGCGGCAGGCTCGCGGCGCTCGCCAAGCCGACGATGCGGCCCGTGACGTGGTGCGCCTCGCGGAACGGCAGCTTCAGGGACCGCACGAGCCAGTCGGCGAGGTCGGTCGCGGTCGCATAGCCGGACCCGGCGGCGGCCCGCATCGCCGCGGGATCGGGCTCGAGATCCTCCACCATGCCGGTGGTGGCGGCGATGACGAGCTCCAGCGTGTCGAGCGCGTCGAAGGCGCCTTCCTTGTCCTCCTGCATGTCCTTGGCGTAGGCGAGCGGCAGGCCCTTCATCATCACCAGGAGCCCGACCAGGGCGCCGATGACGCGGCCGGCCTTGCCGCGGACGAGCTCGGCGGCGTCCGGGTTGCGCTTCTGCGGCATGATCGAGGAGCCGGTGGTGAAGCGGTCGGACAGCTGCACGAAGCCGAACTGCGGCGTCGCCCAGATGATCAGCTCCTCGGCGAAGCGCGACAGGTGCACGGCGCAGATCGAGGCCGCGGCCAGCACTTCCAGCACGAAGTCGCGCGCCGAGACGGCGTCGATCGAGTTCGCCATGGGGGAGGAGAAGTCGAGCGCCGCGGCGGTCTGGTGGCGGTCGATCGGAAACGAGGTGCCGGCGAGCGCCGCCGCGCCGAGCGGGCTCTCGTTGAGCCGACGACGGGCGTCCTGAAAGCGGCCGCGGTCGCGCGAAAACATCTCGACATAGGCGAGCAGATGGTGGCCGAAGGTCACCGGCTGCGCGCTCTGCAGGTGCGTGAAGCCGGGCATGACGGTGCCGGCATGCTCGAGCGCGCGCCGCGCGAGCGCACGGGACAGGCCGGCGAGGGCCTCGTCGATGCCGTCGACGGTGTCGCGCACCCAGAGCCGGAAATCGGTCGCCACCTGGTCGTTGCGCGAACGGGCCGTGTGCAGCCGCCCGGCGGCCGGGCCGGCGATCCCGGCGAGGCGGCTCTCGACGTTCATATGGATGTCCTCGAGCGATTTCGAGAACGTGAAGTCGCCGGCCTCGATCTCGGCCAGCACCGCGTCGAGCCCGGCGTCGATCGCCGCTGCGTCCTCTGGGGTGACGATGCCCTGTGCCGCCAGCATGGCGACATGCGCCTTGGAGCCGGCGATGTCCTGCGCGTAGAGCCGCCGGTCGAAGTCGATCGAGGCGTTGATCGCCTCGAGCACGGCGTCGGGGCTTGCGGCGAAGCGCCCGCCCCACATCTGATTGCTCATACGGCGCCCTTTCGCTCAGCTGGCGGCACGATGATCCTGACCAAGACCCGTCTCGCCGGCCTCGGCGTCGCCGCGCTCGTCGTCCTCGGCGCGGGTGCCGCCCTATACGGGATGGGCGCGCAAAGCGCCAACGATCCCGCCTGCGCCGCGGATGCGGCGACGCTCGAGCGGATGAAGCCGCTGGCCAAGGGCGAGGTGGCGGCGCTGCTGGTCGCCAACGCGCCGCGGCCGGTGCCGAGCCTGACCTTCGAGGACGGCGGCGGCGCCAAGAAGAGCCTGGCCGATTTCCGCGGCAAGGTGGTGCTGTTCAATCTCTGGGCGACATGGTGCGTGCCCTGCCGGCAGGAGATGCCGGCGCTCGACCGGCTGCAGCAGAAGTTCGGCGGCGCCGATTTCGAGGTGGTGGCGGTGTCGATCGACATCCGCGACCCGAACAAGCCGAAGAAGTTCTTGAAGGAGATCGGTGTCGCCGCGCTGCCGTTCTGGATCGATCCGAGCGGCAAGATCTTTCAGGAGCTGCGCTCGGTCGGGCGTGCCGTCGGCATGCCGACGACGCTGCTGCTCGATCGCTCGGGCTGCGAGATCGGCTATCTGCCGGGGCCGGCAGAATGGGACTCGCCCGACGCCGAGGCGCTGATCGCCGCGGCGCTCGGGAAATAAGGGGTCCCGCGACTTCGCGCCGCAACGGCGCGGGAGGCGTGCGGCCGGCCGCGCGACCTCACGTATTCATGGAATCGAAGAAGTCGGCATTCGTCTTCGTCTGCCGCAGCTTGTCGAGCAGGAACTCCATCGCGTCGACGGTGCCCATCGGGTTCAGAATGCGGCGCAGCACGTACATCTTCTTGAGGATGTCGGGCGCCACCAGGAGCTCCTCCTTGCGGGTGCCGGAGCGGGTGATGTCCATCGACGGGAAGATGCGCTTGTCGGAGACTTTCCGGTCGAGAATGATCTCCGAATTGCCGGTGCCCTTGAACTCCTCGAAGATCACCTCGTCCATGCGCGAGCCGGTGTCGATCAGCGCGGTGGCGATGATGGTCAGCGAGCCGCCTTCCTCGATGTTGCGGGCGGCGCCGAAGAAGCGCTTCGGCCGCTGCAACGCGTTGGCGTCGACGCCGCCGGTCAGCACCTTGCCGGAGGACGGCACGACCGTGTTGTAGGCGCGGCCGAGGCGGGTGATCGAGTCGAGCAGGATGACCACGTCGCGGCCGTGCTCGACGAGGCGTTTCGCCTTCTCGATCACCATCTCGGCGACCTGCACGTGGCGCGTCGCCGGCTCGTCGAAGGTCGAGGAGACGACCTCGCCGCGCACCGAGCGCTGCATGTCCGTCACCTCTTCGGGCCGCTCGTCGATGAGCAGCACGATGAGATAGCACTCGGGGTGGTTCGACGTGATCGAGTGGGCGATGTTCTGCAGCAGCACCGTCTTGCCGGTGCGCGGCGGCGCGACGATCAGGCCGCGCTGGCCCTTGCCGAGCGGGGCGACGAGGTCGATGACGCGGGCCGAGAGATCCTTCTTGGTCGGATCCTCGGTCTCCATCTTCAGCCGCTCGTCCGGATAGAGCGGCGTCAGATTGTCGAAATGGACCTTGTGGCGGGCCTTGTCCGGCTCCTCGAAATTGATCGTGTTGACCTTGAGCAGCGCGAAGTACCGCTCGCCCTCCTTCGGGCTGCGGATGTGGCCTTCCACCGAATCGCCTGTCCGCAGCGAGAACCGCCGTATCTGCGACGGCGAGACATAGATGTCGTCCGGCCCCGGAAGGTAGTTCGCATCCGGCGAGCGCAGGAAGCCGAAGCCGTCCTGAAGAACTTCCACCACGCCGACGCCGATGATCTCGACGTCCTTGGCGGCCAGCTGCTTGAGAATGGCAAACAGGAGCTCCTGTTTGCGCATCGTGCTCGCGTTCTCGACCTGGAGCTCTTCGGCGAAGGAAAGCAGCTCGGCCGCAGGCTTGGACTTCAGGTCCTGGAGCCTGATCTCGCGCATTGCGGGCGCTTCGATAACCAATTCGGGCACGTATCTACCGCGCTTATCAGAGAAGGGATGGGGTTGCCGGTCTTCAAGCGCCTGCCCCTCGATGGGGAGCCCGGTCGCTCGACGCCTCGGACGGTCGAATGGGACCGCGAGGCATCCGCCTGCAAGGAGAAGTGAATCGAGAGATAGCGGCTCGGCCGCGACCGAGCAAGGGCTCCGATAGCCTTACTTGCCGGAAACGATAACCCCCTTGGCGGCGGCTGGCAAATCAGAACGGCTTGACGACCACGAGGATCACCACGAGGACCATCAGCACCGTCGGTACCTCGTTGATCATCCTGTAGAAACGGCTCGGGCGCCGGTTCCGGTCGGCTGTGAACTCGCGCACCGTCTTGGCCAGGAAGCCGTGCACGCCGGACAGAATCAGCACGAGCAGCAGTTTCGCGTGCAACCAGCCGGCCGAGAACCAGCCACCGTCATAGGCGATCCACAGGCCGAGCACCCAGGTGGCGATCATCGCCGGCGTGGCGATGAACCGCAGCAGCCGCTGCTCCATCACCTTGAAGGTCTCGTTCTGCGGCGAGCCCGCCGGCACCTCGGCATGGTAGACGAAGAGGCGCGGCAGATAGAGCATCGCCGCCATCCAGGCGATGACGGCGATCACGTGCGCCGCCTTGATCCAGAGATAGAGCATCCCTCAGCGCTCCCCGCGCACGCGGCGTACCAGCCGCTCGACATGCTCGGGCGGCGTCTCCTGGCGGACGCCATGGCCGAGATTGACGATCACCGGGCGGCCGGAAAAGTCCTCCAGCACGGCATCCACCGCACGATCGAGCGCCACACCCCCGACGACGAGGGCGAGCGGATCGATATTGCCTTGCAGCGCGGTGCCCGGCGAGACGATCCCGATCGCCGCGCGCCGATCCTCGGCCGTGTCGAGGCCGATGCCGTTTGCCGGCACGGCTTTGGCGAAATCGCCGAGCTTGGTTCCGGCGGCGCGCGGAAAGGCGATGATCCGTGCGCGCGGCCTGCGGGCGCGCACGCCCGCGACGATGGCGGCGATCGGCGCGGTGCACCAGCGGGCGAACTCTTCCTGCGGCAGCGCGCCGGCCCAGCTGTCGAAGACCTGCACGGCGTCGGCGCCCGCCTCGAGCTGCGCCACGAGGTGATCGACGGACGCCTCGACCAGGAGCCGCATCAAGGCCCCGAAACCTTCCGGGTCGCGATAGGCGAAGAGGCGCGCCGCCGCCTGGTCGGGCGAGCCCGAGCCGCCGACCATGTAGGTCGCCACCGTCCAGGGCGCACCGCAGAAGCCGAGCAGGGCCACCTCGGCCGGTAGGGAAGCCTTAACCAGGGCGACCGTTCTGTAGACCGGATCGAGTTTTTCGAGATCGAGCCGTCCGGCAAGTCGGGACAGTCCGGCGCGATCGGGGATCGCGTCCAGAACCGGGCCCTCGCCCTCGAGGAATCGAACCGACTGGCCGAGCGCATGCGGCACGACGAGGATGTCGGAGAACAGGATCGCCGCGTCGAACGCGAAGCGCCGGATCGGCTGCAGAGTCACCTCAGCCGCCAGATCCGGCGAGAAGCAGAGGTCGAGGAAGCCGCCGGCCCGGGCCCGGACAGCCCGGTATTCCGGCAGATAGCGGCCGGCCTGGCGCATCAGCCAGACAGGCGGCCTGTCCTGGACGATGCCGTCCAGCGCGGCGAGGATCGGCGAGCGCCCGTCCTTCAACGAATAGAATCCGATTCTTGGAGTGCTGAGTCTGATTGACGGGGGCTTACCGTCATACGGCGCCATCCACAATCCGTCCCCCGCACCGAAAGCAAGCCGACATCCGAATCCGCCGTATATTCGAACCGCTTGTGCCCGATGTCCCCGGTTCGGGAGAAGGGTTCCCATACCGATCCCGGCGGCGAGGGATGTTAACTTTTTGGCAAGGATTTGGGCCGGCCAGGCGGCCTTGTCGAAATCCGGCCGAGTTTCGCACAGCCGTCCACCGGCCTGTGGACCGCTGGTCCTGCTGCAGCGCGACGCTCTTGATGGCCCTGCGGCTCGACGCCTCGCGCGTCGCCCTGCGGCTCCGCACCTTTGCGCATCATGCTGCGGCTCGGAACCTCCGCTCGTCATGCTGCGGCTCGACCGCAGCATCCATCTTTTTTTCCCCGCGCTGACCGCTCTGGAGAGCAGCAAGGTGGATCCTGCGCTTTCGCGCAGGATGACGACGGAGAGGCGGTTAGTTCGGTTAGACAGAGAGGCGGGAGAGACGGAGAGGCGGCGACGCAGAGCCTCCGGCCCCGTGATCTTCAGGCCCGTTCCTCGGCGAGCTTGGCGAGGGCGGCGCGCAGCTCCGGAATCCCGGCGCCGGTGCGGCTCGATGTCGCCAGCACCTGCGGAAAGGCGGCCGGGCGGCGGCTCAGCGCGGCCTCGACGCCGGCGATCCGTGCCGGAAGCTCGGCCTTCTTCACCGCATCCGCCTTGGTCAGAACCACCTGGTAGGACACGGCCGCCTTGTCGAGCGCATCCATGGTCTCGAGATCGTTCGGCTTCAGCCCGTGCCGGGCATCGACGAGGACGATGACGCGGGCGAGGCTGGCGCGGCCGCGCAGATAGGCGAGCACGAGCCGCGTCCAGGCCGCGACATTGGCTTTCGGCGCCGCGGCGTATCCGTAGCCGGGCATGTCGACCAGCACGAGCGGGCCGAGCGAGAAGAAGTTCAGCTGCTGCGTCCGCCCGGGGGTCGAGGAGGTGCGCGCGAGCGTCGTCCGCCCGGTGAGCGCGTTGACCAGGCTCGACTTGCCGACATTGGAGCGGCCCGCGAAGGCGATCTCGGGTCCGGCCATCGGCGGCAGATGGTCGAGGCCGATGGCGGCGGCGATGAAATCGGACGGGCCGGCGAACAGTTTTCGCCCCGCCTCGAGCAGGCGCGCCTCTTCCTCCTCGGGCGTGCTCACGGCGCGAGCCCGTTCGATCTGGCGAGCGCGGCGAGGCTTTGCTCCGGCCGCGCGCCCATGTGCGAGATGACCTCGGCGGCGGCGAGGGCTCCGAGCCGGGCGGACCTGTCGTGCGGCATGCCCCTCGCATAGCCGAGCAGGAAGCCGGCGGCGAACAGGTCGCCGGCGCCGGTGGCGTCGACCACCCGCTCGACCGGAAACGCCTCGACCGGCGTGCGCCGGTCACCGGCGAGCACCACGGCGCCGTTCTCGCCGAGCGTGACGACGGCGAGCTTCGCCTCGCGCGCCATGGCGTCGAGCGCCGTCTCGAGGTCCGCCGTCTCGTATAGCGATTTGGCCTCCGACTCGTTGGCGAACAACAGGTCGACGCGCCCCGAGGCGACGAGCGCGCGGAAGTGGGCGCGGTGGCGGTCGACGCAGAACGGGTCCGACAGGGTGAAGGACACCTTTCCGCCGCCACCTTGCGCGATCCGCGCCGCGCTCTCGAAGGTCTCCGTCGCCGTCGGGCTGTCCCAGAGATAGCCCTCGGCGAAGAGGACGCGGCTCGCCCGTGGCAGTTCCGGGTCGAGATCGGCCGGGGCGAGCGTGCCGGAGGCGCCCAAAAAGGTGTTCATCGTCCGCTCGCCGTCGGGCGTCACGAGGATGTAGCAGGCGGCGGTCGCCGGACCGTCCGCTGCCGGCGGCACGCGGTAGCCGACGCCGGTCGTGCGCAGATCCTGCGCGAACACTCGCCCGAGCGCATCATCCTTCACCTTGCCGACGAAGGCAGCGCTGCCGCCGAGCGACGCCACGCCCGCGCAGGTGTTGGCAGCGCTGCCGCCGGACGCCTGCTTGGGATCGACCAGCATCGCCTGCAGGGCGAAGGCGCGCGCCTCGTCGATCAGCGCCATCGTCCCCTTGGCGAGCTTTTCGCGCACCAGGAGGTCGTCGTCGGCGCGGGCCAGCACGTCGACGATCGCCGCGCCGAAGCCGAGCACGTCATAGGTGAAGGAGGGCATGGGATCTCGTCGTCGGCGTGGTGGAGAGGCGGGCACGGCGGCGGCGCGCCTTGCGCCGCCGGGCCGCGGTTGCCATAACGCCGCCGCCCGTACAAGGAACTTCCCCGATCATGGCCGTCTTCAAAGAGCTCGTCTTCTCGGGCGTGCAACCGACCGGCAACCTGCATCTCGGCAATTATCTCGGCGCCATCAAGCGCTTCGTCGAGCTGCAGGATCGCTACGACTGCCTCTATTGCGTCGTCGACATGCATGCCATCACGGTCTGGCAGGACCCGGCGGAGCTGAACCGCTCGATCCGCGAGGTGACGGCCGCCTTCCTCGCCGCCGGCATCGATCCCAAGCGCAACATCGTCTTCAACCAGAGCCAGGTGCACGAGCACGCCGAGCTCGCCTGGGTTTTCAACTGCGTCGCCCGCCTCGGCTGGCTAAACCGGATGACGCAGTTCAAGGAGAAGGCGGGAAAGGACCGCGAGAACGCCAGCGTCGGCCTCTACGCCTATCCGAGCCTGATGGCCGCCGACATCCTCGTCTACCGGGCGACGCATGTGCCGGTCGGCGAGGACCAGAAGCAGCACCTCGAGCTGACGCGGGACATCGCCCAGAAGTTCAACAACGATTATGCCGAATCGATCGCCGCGCGCGGCTTCGGCGACGCCTTCTTCCCGCTCACCGAGCCGCTGATCTCGGGCGAGGCGACGCGCGTGATGTCGCTGCGCGACGGATCGAAGAAGATGTCGAAGTCCGATGCTTCGGACCAGTCGCGCATCAACCTCACCGACGATGCCGACGCGATCGCGCAAAAAATCCGGCGGGCTAAAACCGATCCGGAGCCGCTGCCCAGCGAGGTCGAGGGCCTGAAGGGGCGCCCGGAGGCCGACAATCTCGTCGGCATTTTCGCCGCCCTCGCCGGGGGGACCCGGGAAGACGTGCTGCGCGACCACGGCGGAACGCAGTTCTCGGCCTTCAAGGCGGCGCTGACCGAGCTCGCCGTCGAGCGTCTCGCGCCGATCAATGCCGAGATGCGCCGCCTGCGCGACGATCCGGGCTACATCGACGCGGTGCTGGCGGACGGCGCCGGGCGAGCCTCGGCGCTCGCCGCGCCGACCATGGCGGCGGTCAAGGACATCGTCGGCTTCGTGCGCCGCAAGGGGTGAAATCGGCCGCCTTGCCGCCCGGGCAGGCGTCTGGCAGGGTCGCGCGCATGGTGGCAAAGCGGCGGCGCTCCTACGAGGCGGGTCACACGCCGAAATTCCTCGTCGTCATCGACGACACGGAGGAGTGTGACCGAGCCTTCTATTTCGCCGTCCGCCGGGCGGCCCGCGTCGGCGCGAAGGTGCTGATGCTGAGCGTGCTGACGCCGTCCGACTTCTCGAACTGGTTCGGCGTCGGCGACGTCATGCGCGAGGAGGCCGAGGCCGGCGCCCGCGCGACGCTGGCCCGCTACGTCGACCGGGCAGGCAAGCTCGCGGGAATCGAGCCCGAGCAGGCGGTGCGCGAGGGCAAGAAGGCGGAGGAGCTGCGCATGCTGATCGACGAGGACGAGGACATCGCGCTGCTCGTGCTCGCCGCCGGAAGCGGCAACGAGGGGCCCGGCCCTCTGGTCACCGCCCTCGCCGGCAAGGCGATCGCCGGCTTCCCGATTCCGGTGGCGATCGTGCCGGGCCATCTGTCGGACGAGGAGATCGACGCGCTCGCGTGAGATCGCCGCCGGTTCGCCTGGATTCGTCGTCCGGCGCGAGAGCTCTCCGCTCGTCATCCTGCGCGAAAGCGCAGGAT
>JAEZCD010000350.1 GCA_023430145.1 Pseudomonadota bacterium | reverse complement strand
CCCCCCCCCGCCCCCGCCGGGGCGCCCCCCCCCCCCCCCCGCCACCTCGAACTCGTCCAGTGGACCCCGGCCCCGGCCAGGTCCCGCACGCTTCCGGTCCGACGATGCCCCAGGCCATTCTCCTCGTCGCCGTCCCGGCGCTGCTCGCCTTCGCGGCGGCGTCCGATCTCGTCTCGATGACGATCTCGAACCGCATCCCGATCGCGCTCGCGGCCGGCTTTGCGGTCGCCGCCGTGTGGACCGGCATGGGCGCGACCGAGATCGGCATGCATGTCGCCGCCGGCGGCCTCGTGCTGCTGATCGGCTTCGGACTCTTCGCGGCCCGGCTGATCGGCGGCGGCGACGCCAAGCTCGCGGCCGCGATCGCGCTCTGGATCGGCTTCCCGCAGCTCATGGCCTGGGCGATGGGCGCCGCTATCATCGGCGGCCTCCTCGCCCTCGCCCTGCTCGCCATGCGCGGCATGCCTTTGCCGGAGACGCTCGCCCGCCAGGACTGGATGCGGCGCCTGCACGACCCGAGGTGCGGCGTGCCCTACGGGATCGCCCTGTCCTTCGCAGCGCTCGCGGTGCTGCCGCACACGATGTGGTTCGACGCCATCTAGCTCGAGAACGGCGGCACGCCGGGCGCCTGGATACGTCTTGTTAACCATGAATTGACGTTTGGCTGGCTCAAATGCCGGTCGACGCGGTGGACGTTCGCGCACACCGCACAGGAGCATCGGATGAGCCCCGCCCGCATCGTCGTTCTCGTCGTCGCGCTCGTCGCCGGCATCGGCGCGGCGATCCTGGCCGGCGGCTCCCGCGAGCCCGCGCAGCAGGCAGCCGAACCACCGCCGCCGCCTTCGGTCTCGACGAACGAGATTCTGGTCGCGGCCGCCGACATCGCCCGCGGCGCCGTGCTCGGCGCCGAGACCATGCGCTGGCAGGCTTGGCCGTCCGAGAGCGTCGGCCCGCAGATGATCAGCCGCTCGAACGACCCCGAGGCGATCAAGGACTATACCGGCGCCATCGCCCGCATGGCCGTCGGCCAGGGCGAGCCGCTGCGCGCCGAGCGGCTCATCCGCGGCTACGGCTCCGGCTTCATGTCGGCGCTGCTGTCGCCCGGCATGCGCGCCGTCTCGACCGAGATCAGCGAGGAGACCGGCGCCGGCGGCTTCATCCTGCCGAACGACCGCGTCGACGTGATTCTCAGCCGCAAGCTGCCCGACACCGGGGCCGGCGAACGCTATTCGAGCGAGACCATCCTGCAGAACGTCCGCGTTCTCGCCATCGACCAGACGGTCGAGGACGAGAAGGGCGAGAAGGTCGTCGTGCCGAAGAAGACCGGCACGCTCGAGCTGACGCCGCGGCAGGCCGAGACGATGGCGCTCGCACGTCAGCTCGGCACCATCTCGCTGGCGCTCCGCCCGCTGTCGGACGCCGGCGCCGGCAAGGGACCGGACGCCGATCTCGATCCGAAGCCGACCGGCGGCGACGGCATCACCATCGTCCGCTTCGGCGTGCCGACCCAGGCGACGACGCGCTGAGCCGCGGGGACATCCCCGGGAAGGCCCCCGAAATGAAGACGCTTCTCCGATCGGCCCTGGTGCTCGCGCTCGCCGCGCTGGCGCCGCCCGCGGCCATCGCCGCCGACGCGAGCGGCATGATGCGGACGACGATCCAGGAAGGCGGCTACGCCCGCCGGATCGACCTCGGCGTCGGCAAGTCGGTCATGATCGCCCTGCCGCGCGACGCCAAGGAGGTCTTCGTCGCCGATCCGAAGATCGCCAACGCGGTCGTCCGCACGGCCCGGCAGGCCTATCTGATCGGCTCGGCCATCGGCCAGACGACGGTGCTGTTCCTCGACGCCAATGGCGGCCAGATCCTGTCGCTCGACGTCAATGTCGGCCGCGACCTCGGCACCATCCAGGACACGATCGGCCGCACGCTTGGCCGCGGCAACGTGGCCGTGCAGGCGATCGGCGACGCCGTCGTCCTCAGCGGCTCGGTCGCCTCGGCAGCCGATGCGACGACCGCGGCCGCCATCGCCGCGCGCTACGTCGGCGACCCGGCGAAGGTAGTGAACTCGCTGACCATCCGCGACCGCGACCAGGTCATGCTGAAGGTCACGGTCGCCGAGGTGCAGCGCTCGATCATCAAGCAGCTCGGCGTCGACTTCTCCGTCAGCAACTGGGCGCTCGGCACCGCGGTCATCGGGCCGATCGGGAACCCGCTCTTCACCGACAACCGGTTCCCGGTGAACTCGCAGCCGCCGACCGGCAACTACTCCCTCGGCTGGTCGCAGCCGGGCGGCGGGCGAATCGACGCGACCGTCCGGGCGCTCGAGCAGTACGGAATCTTCCGCACGCTCGCCGAGCCGACGCTGACCGCGATCTCCGGCGAGGCGGCGAAATTCCTCGCCGGCGGCGAGTTCCCGATCCCGACCGGCCAGACCTGCGACCAGAACAACAACTGCGTCATCACCATCGAGTACAAGCAGTTCGGCGTCAGCCTGAACTTCACCCCTGTGGTGCTGTCCGAGGGGCGGATCAGCCTGAAAGTCTCGACCGAGGTCAGCGAGATCTCGAACGATGTCTCGGTGCAGCTGCAAGGGATCCAGGTGCCCGGCCTGCGCGTGCGCCGCGCCGACTCCACCGTCGAGCTGCCGTCCGGAGGCTCGCTGGTAATGGCCGGCCTGCTGCAGAACCAGACCCGGCAGGCGCTCAGCGGCACTCCGGGGCTCATGAACATCCCGGTGCTCGGCGCGCTGTTCAAGAGCCGCGACTATCAGCGTGAGGAGACCGAGCTCGCGATCTTCGTCACGCCCTACCTCGCCAAGGCGGTGGCGCGCAGCGAGCTTGCCCGTCCCGACGACGGCTTTGCCGACGCCTCCGATCCGTCCACCGTCCTGCTCGGCCGGCTCAACCGCCTCTATGGCATTCCCGGCAAGATCGACCCGTCGACGCTGCACGGCAGCTACGGCTTCATCATCGACTGAGCGGCGCGGAGAGACATGTGACGATGACCGTTGACAGATGGAGACGGCCGAGACTTCGCGGCGCCGCCGTCGCGCTGCTGGCTGCGGCCGCGCTCGGCGGCTGCCGTTCCGACCGCGAGATCACCGGCTCCATAGGGCCGGACTCGTACAACGTGCGCCACCCGATCGTCGTCGCCGAGAGCGACTATCGGCTCGACCTGCCGGTCGGCCAGGGCGCCGGTGGCATCAATGCCCGGCAGCGTGCCGAGATCGCCGCCTTCGCCGCCAGCTGGCGCAGCTCGGGCCGTGGCGTCGTCACCGTCTCCCTGCCGCACGGCAGCGCCGACGACCGCGTGACGAGCTACGTCGCCCCCGAGATCCGCGCGCTGCTCGCCGCCAATGGCATCAATCCGGCCAACATCCGCACGCAGCGCTATGCCGCCTCGGGGCCGGTCCATCTCGCGCCGGTGCGGCTCTCCTTCCCGAAGCTGACCGCGAAGGTCCCGCATCCCTGCGGCCTCTGGCCGGACGATCTCGGCCACGGCGGCGGCGACTGGAACGGCGTCGTCGGCAATCGCGAATACTACAATTACGGCTGCGCGACGCAGCAGAACCTCGCCGCCCAGGTCGCCGATCCGGAGGACCTGTTGCGGCCGCGCGCGACCGAGCCGGCCTGGACGCCGCGTCGGCAGACCGTGGTCGAGAAGTACACCAAGGGCGAAAGCACGGCGACCGCGTATCCGGAGGAGTCGGACGCCGCGGTGGCCGACGTGGATCAGTGATGACGCTCGCCCGCGACACCGACGAGATCGCGGCGCCGCCGCCGGCGACGAGCGAGCCGATCGCGCCGCTGCCGCGCGTCTCGATCCAGGCCTTCTGCTCCTCGCAGCCGATCGCCGGCCTCGTCGAGGACGCGGCCCGCGACCCGCGGCTCGAGAAGGCACACGTGAAGGTGCAGATGGGCGGCGCCGCGGCCGCCGTCGAAGCCTATCGCGCCGCGCCGACGCCGAACGTCATCGTGCTCGAGGGGGCCAAGGCCCGCGACGAGGTGCTCGGCCATCTCGACCGCCTCGCCGAGGTCTGCGACGCCGGCACCAAGGTCGTCGTCATCGGCCACATCAACGACGTCGTGCTCTACCGCGAGCTGATGCGGCGCGGCATCAGTGAGTATCTCGTGGCGCCGATCGAGACGGTCGAGCTGGTCCGCGCGCTCTCGGACCTCTTCCGATCGCCCGGCGCCGATCCTGTCGGCCGCACTGTCGCCGTCGTCGGTGCCAAGGGCGGCGTCGGCGCCTCGACGATCGCCCATAATCTCTCCTGGGCCATCGCCCGCACGGTGGGGCTCGAATCGGTCGTCGTCGACCTCGACCTGCCCTTCGGCACCGCCGGGCTCGACTTCAACCAGGACCCGCCGCAGGGCATCGCCGATGCCGTGTTCGCGCCCGAGCGGGTCGATTCGGCGCTGATCGATCGGCTGCTGTCGAAATGCGCCGAGCAGCTGTCGATCCTCGCCGCGCCGGCGACGCTCGAGCGCGTCTACGATATGCAGGAGGATGCCTTCGACGGCATCATCGAGATCCTGCGTGGCAATGTGCCGGCGATCGTGCTCGACGTGCCGCACGGCTGGACCGGCTGGACGCGCCGGACCCTGCTCGCGGCCGACGAGGTGCTCGTCGTCGCGGCCCCCGACCTCGCCAATCTGCGCAACGCGAAAACCCTGTTCGACACGCTGCGGCAGGCCCGCATCAACCAGAGCCCGCCGCGCCTCGTGGTCAACATGGTCGGCGTGCCGAAACGGCCCGAAATCAAGGTTGCGGACTTCGCCAAGGCGCTCGAGACCGTGCCGGCGGCCACGCTCGGCTTCGACCCGCAGCTGTTCGGGGCGGCGGCCAACAACGGCCAGATGATCGCCGAGGCGCAGTCGGGCGCCAAGGTCAACGAGGCGTTCCGCGAGCTGGCGCGCCTCGTCACCGGCCGTGCCGACGCCCGGCCGACGAAGCGCCGGCTGCTCGGGCCGCTCTTGGCGCGCTTCGGCCGCAAGGCCGGGTAGCCATGTTCGGCAGGCGCGGCAGCGGCAGCCCGACGACGGCGATCGAGCCTCCGGTCTCGACGGTCGTCAAGGGGACTTCGCGCCCGTCGGCGGCGTTCCCGGCGCCGATGCCGGCGCAGCCGGCGTCCGCCCCGGCGCCGGTCGAGACGCGCAAGTCCGACACCTATTACGAGACCAAGAGCACGATCTTCGGCGCGCTGATCGAGGCCATCGACCTCGCCCAGCTCGTGCGGCTCGACGCCGACAGCGCGCGCGAGGAAATCCGCGACATCGTCAACGAGATCATCGGCCTCAAGAACGTCGTCATGTCGATCGCCGAGCAGGAGGAGCTGCTCGACGACATCTGCAACGACGTGCTCGGCTACGGCCCGCTCGAGCCGCTGCTGGCCCGCGACGAGATCGCCGACATCATGGTCAACGGCGCCGAGCGGACCTACATCGAGGTCGGCGGCCGTGTGCAGCAGACCAATGTCCGCTTCCGCGACAACGGCCAGCTGCTCAACATCTGCCAGCGCATCGTCAGCCAGGTCGGCCGCAGAGTCGACGAGGCCTCGCCGATCTGTGACGCGCGCCTGCCGGACGGCAGCCGCGTCAACGTCATCGTGCCGCCGCTCGCCATCGACGGGCCGGTGCTGACGATCCGAAAATTCCGCAAGGACAAGCTGACGCTCGACCAGCTGGTGCGCTACGGCACGATCAGCGAGGAGGGCGCGCGCGTGCTGCAGATCATCGGCCGCGTGCGCTGCAACGTGCTGATCTCCGGCGGCACCGGCTCCGGCAAGACGACACTGCTCAACTGCCTGACGCGTTACATCGAGCCGGACGAGCGCGTCATCACCTGCGAGGATGCCGCCGAGCTGCAGCTGCAGCAGCCGCACGTGGTCCGGCTCGAGACGCGGCCGCCCAACCTCGAGGGCGAGGGCCAGGTGACCATGCGCGACCTCGTCCGCAACTGTCTGCGCATGCGGCCCGAGCGGATCATCGTCGGCGAGGTGCGCGGCCCGGAGGCGTTCGACCTGTTGCAGGCGATGAACACCGGCCATGACGGCTCGATGGGCACGGTGCACGCCAACTCGCCGAGAGAGGCACTGTCGCGCCTCGAGAGCATGATCACCATGGGCGGCTTCACCCTGCCCTCGCGCACCTTGCGCGAGATGATCTCGAGCTCGATCGACATCGTCATCCAGGCCGCGCGCCTGCGCGACGGCTCTCGCCGCATCACCCACATCACCGAGATCGTCGGCATGGAGGGCGACGTCATCACGACGCAGGACCTGTTCCTGTTCGACATCCTCGGCGAGGATTCAAACGACCGCATCATCGGCCGCCATCGCTCGACCGGCATCGGGCGGCCGAAGTTCTGGGACCGGGCGCGCTATTTCGGCGAGGAGGTGAACCTCGCCGCCGCGCTCGACGCGGCCGAAGCGCCGGACGCGGCGGCGTGAGCGGGCACCGGTGGACCCCGAGCGCCTCCTGATCGTCGTACTGGCGGCCGTGGCCGCCGGCGGCGTCGCCTGGGCGCTGCTCGCGCCGATGCTGTCGGGCAGCTCGAAGGCCGAGAAGCGCCAGAGGGCAGCAGGCTTCGGCCAGCGCCTCGCCGCGGTCTCGGAGACGACGATCCGCCGCGGCCAGGTCGCCGACAGCCTCCGGGATCTGGAGGACCGGCAGAAGCGCCTGCGCCGGCTACCGCTCAGCGTACGGCTCGAGCAGGCCGGGCTCGAATGGTCGAAGACCAGGTTCTACGTCGTCAGCCTGTTCATCGGCCTGTTCTGCGCCTTCGCCAGCCTCCTCGCCTCCGGCACGCCGCTGGGCGGCGCGCTCGGCGGCTTCGCCGGCTTCTTCGGCGTGCCGCGCTGGCTCTTGAGCTTCCTGCGCAAGCGCCGCCAGCGGCGCTTCCTCAACGAGCTGCCCAACGCGGTCGACGTCATCCTGCGCGGCGTCAAGGCGGGGCTGCCGCTCGCCGACTGCATCCGCATCGTCGCCGGCGAGGCGCAGGAGCCGGTGCGGAGCGAGTTCAAGCGCATCATCGAGCAGCAGGCGGTCGGCATCCCGCTCGCCGACGCGACTGCGCGCCTCTACGAGCGCACCGGCCTCGCCGAGGCGAACTTCTTCGCCATCGTCGTCGCCATCCAGCAGAAGGCCGGCGGCAGCCTCTCGGACGCGCTAGGCAACCTGTCGCGCGTGCTCCGCGACCGCCGCAAGATGCGCGCCAAGATCGTCGCCATGAGCCAGGAGGCCAAGGCCTCGGCGGCGATCATCGGCTCGCTGCCGATCATCGTCATGGCGCTCGTCTACATGACGACGCCGAAATACATCGCGATTCTGTGGACGACCGACATCGGCACGATGCTGCTGGTCGGCTCGGCCATCTGGATGCTGACCGGCATCCTCGTGATGCGCAAGATGATCAACTTCGACTTTTAGGCCGGCGCCGTGTTCAAGGAGCTCGTCGCCCTCACCAACGACCGGCAATTCATGACGATGCTGCTCGCCGGCATCGCCGCGGCGGCGACCGTGCTGACGCTCGCCATGCCGCTCGTCAGCGGCGACAGTCTCGCCCGGCGCATGCGGACGGTCGCCATCGAGCGCGACAAGATCCGCCAGCGCGAGCGCGAAAAGCTCGCCCGCCAGAACCGCATCGACATCCGCCGGACGCCCAAGGCGTACATGAAATCGATCGTCGAGCAGCTCGCGCTGGCGAAGTATTTCGGCACCGAGGACGCCCGCGAGAAGCTCACCATGGCCGGCTATCGCGGCCAGGCGCCGATGGTCGCCTTCCTGTTCTTCCGGCTCGTGACGCCGCTCGCGCTGACGCTGCTGGCGATCTTCTACCTCTTCGTGCTCGGCGCCTTCGAGCAGCCGGTGATGATCCGCATCGGCCTGACGATCGGCGCCGCCTATGTCGGCCTGAAGCTGCCCGAGCTCTACATCCGCAACACGATCCAGAAGCGCCAGCAGTCGATCAAGCGCGCCTTCCCGGACGCGCTCGACCTCCTGCTCATCTGCGTCGAGTCCGGCATGTCGATCGAGACCGCGTTCCGCAAGGTGAGCCAGGAGATCGGCACCCAGTCGGTGCCGCTCGCCGAGGAGCTGACGCTCGTCAATGCCGAGATCGCCTACCTGCAGAACCGCCGCGCGGCTTACGAGAATCTCGGCCTGCGCACCGGCCTCGAATCGGTGAAAGGGGTGGTCACGGCGCTGATCCAGTCGGAGCGCTACGGCACGCCGGTCGGCCAGGCGCTGCGGGTGCTCGCCCAGGAGAGCCGCGACATGCGCATGGCCGAGGCCGAGAAGAAGGCCGCCGGCCTGCCGCCAAAACTCACCGTGCCGATGATTCTTTTCTTTCTGCCGGTGCTGTTCATCGTCATTCTCGGCCCGGCGATCATCCAGATCACGGCGCTCAAGTAGGAGGCTCGCCGCCCCCCTCGGGCTGGGGCTCGTCTGGAAGCTCGCCACCGACGGCGTCCTTACGCGCGCGCTGCTGCGCCTTGCGGCGCTTGAGGTTCTCGCGCAGCTCGGCGGCGAGCCGCGCACGCCGCTTCTCCGCCTCGCTCGTCGCGCCCTCGCTCATCGCTCTCTCCGTTCCGGCCGCATTGTCGCTCGCGGCTCTTGGCACGCAAGCGCGAGCCCGCCTCACCGCGTCGAGCCGAGCATCCAGTCGCGCAGCGGCAGGCGCGTTCCCTGCCATTGCGGAGGTCGCCCGCTCCGCGGGCTCGGGCGGCGGCCGAAGAGGACCGCGCCCTTCTCGGTGCGCACGAGGTGCAGCGTGCGATTGTGGAACGCCTCGACGCCGGGGCGGTGGGCGATCGACAGGATGGTGGAGCCCTGGAGCTCCTTGTCGAATAGCGAGAGCATCTGCACCTGGCCGGCGTCGTCCAGCGCCGAGGTCGCCTCGTCCATGAAGACCCATTTCGGCTTGTGCAGCAGCAGGCGCGCGAATGCGACGCGCTGCTGCTGGCCGAGCGACAGGATCCGGTCCCACCGGTCGTAGATGTCGACCGAGGGGATGAACTTCGTCAGCCCGCACAGCTCGAGCGCGCGGTCGACCTCCTCGGAGGTGAAGGCGTTCGGGCCGGCCGGATAGCAGACCGCCGCGCGCAGCGTCCCGAGCGGCAGATAGGGCCGCTGCGGCAGGAACATCTGCTCCTCGGCCGGAGGCACGCGTATCGTCCCGTCGCCCCACGGCCACAGCCCGGCGATGGCGCGGAAGAGCGTGCTCTTGCCGGAGCCGGACTCGCCCCTGATCAGCACGCGGTCGCCGCGATGGATCTCGGCCGTCGCCTCCTCGATCACGGTGCTGCCGTTGATCAGCGAGATCACCAGCCCATCGAAGGCGAGCTCGCCGGCCGGATGCGGCTCGACCTGGATGCGGTGCTCCCTCTCGGCCGCGAGATCGAGCTCGCGCATCGCATGCCGGAACATGTTGACGCGCACCACCGAGGAGCGCCAGTCGGCGAGCCGCGGGAAGTTGTCGACGAAATAGCGGAGCGCCGACTGCACCTGCGCGAAGGCGCCGACGACCATCATCAGCTCGCCGAAGCTCAGCCGGCCGCTGAAATAGCCCGGCGCCGCGGCGATGATCGGCACGACGATGGCGATCCAGCCGTAGCCGGAGGTGATCCAGGTGAGGCGGGCCAGTGCGCCCGACAGTTTTCGCATCGCGCGCAGGACGTTGCCGAGCGCGGCGTCGAGATTGCGCCGCTCGTCCGCTTCGCCCTGGTAGAGCGCGACGCCCTCGGTGTTCTCGCTCACACGGACGAGCGCGAAGCGCAGGTCCGCCTCGCGTGCGTAGCGCTCGGTGTTGAGGCGGATGAGCGGCCGCCCGACCCACAAAGTGAGGCCCGAGCCGAGCCCGGCATAGGCGATCGCCACCCAGACCATGTAGCCGGGGATCCGCCACTCCTCGCCGCCGATGCTCAGGCTGACATAGGACGACAGCGACCACAGCACACCGACGAAGGTGATGAGCAGCAGCGCCGACTGCAGCATGCCGATCCCGAGCTCGGTGGTGAACTCCGAGAACAGCCGGCAGTCTTCCTGGATGCGCTGGTCGGGCACAGCGCCCGTGCCGCCGACGAAGCCGAGACGATAGGCCCGCCCGGGCTCCAGCCACTTGTCGAGCAGGATGGCACTGATCCGCTCGCGGATATGGATCTTCAGCAGCTCCTGCAGCCAGGTCTGCGCGACGACGAGCGCCAGGAGAACGAGAACGATCTGCAGGAATATCCAGAATTGGCTGACGAAGGCGTACGTGTTCTTGCTTTCCAGGGCGTCGAAGAAGCTCCCGTTCCAGATGTTCAGCCGCACCTGGCCGGCCATGTTGCAGATCAAGATGACGAAGAGGAGGAAGACGAGCCACCGAATCCGCCGGCCGGCCTTGCCGCGTACCATCTGGGCGAACAGCGAGCCGATCTCGGCCAGCATGCCCTGCGGCTCGTAGTCGGGTCCGCTGCGGTCGACCTGCGCACTCGCGGCGTCCGCGCCGAGCGCCTTGGTCGATTGTCGAACCGCAGGATCGATGGTCATGACAACTCCACGAGTTAGTGCGATCGCGTCTGCGCCCGACACCGATGCCTATGGATGGGCATTCGATCCCTTGGGAGAGCGAAAGCGCCGGGACGGCAGGCGCCGGCTCGAAAGAAAATCCGCCGAGGCGAGGGCCCGCGTCGGCAGGTGACGGGAGCTTGCGGCGGCGACATCTCCAATCGGCGAACCCCGGTGGGAGGAGCGAGCGAACTCGCGCCTGTCCCGGACTCTGCTGCGGCCCCGCAGGGACCGGCAGCCCATACGGCCCCCGGCAATCCATCCGACAGTCGGCTGCGACCGAGGCCGGGCGATGGCACCTGCAACGCAGGCGCCGCGACGATAGACTCTCATTATCGGCTTGTTTGTTGTTCGGCCCGCCTGCGCGCCCGCAGCGGGTTCTGATGGCCGATCGGTCCGCTCACGGCGGCACCGGACAGGACCGCCGTCCCCTCCTCACCGGCAGGTGCGGCGCGACCAGCTCCAATCCGGGACGAAGCTAGTCGCCTGCCTCCCGATGTCGAGTCCCCAGGGGAACTCTCCTGTTGCGCCGACCTTTCCCGACCGATTCGTCGGCGCCGGCGCGCGCGCGACGCCGCGCGATGCGAATCGGTGTCCCACCGCCCCGCTTCCGAACCGGGTCGATCCGCTAGCCTGCCGGCTCGGCAAAGATGTGGCGGAAAAGCGCGCTCAACTGCCGATCCGCGCCAGCACGTCGGCGCGCAGGAAGCGCTCGATGATCAGCATGAAGCCGACCGAGGGGATCAGCAGGATCAGCGCCGTGATTGCGGCGATCTGGTAGTTGCCGCCCATCGAGGCGTTGAACATCAAGAGCGGCAGCGTGATCACGTCCGGTACGCCGACGAAATAGGTGCCGGTGAACTCGTCGAGCGACTCGAGGAACACGAACACGGCGCTCGCCATGATTCCCGGCGCCGCCAGCGGCAGCGAGACCGTGAAGAAGGTTCTGAGCGGCCCTGCGCCGATGTCCCGCGCCGCCTCCTCGAGCGAGCGGTCGAGCGAGGCGAACGCCGCCGCCGCGATCCAGACCGACAGCACGAGCCCGTGCAGCGAGTGGACGAGCACGACGCCGATGATGGTGCCGTTCAGCCCTAGCCAATAGAAGACGCGGGCTATGTTGATGTAGATCGGCAGGTTCGGGAACGCCTGCGGCAAGAGGAAGGCAAGCATCACCACCGCGCGCAGCGGCACCTTCAGCCGCGCCAGCGCATAGCCGGCCGGAACCGAGATCGCCAGCGACGTCGCGACTGTCAGCAGCGCGATGAAGACGCTGACGCCGAGCGACTCCCAGGCGCGGCCGCGCTCGGAGAAGACCCGGCCCCAGAACTCGAAGCCGTATTGCGAGGGCAGCTTGTTCGGCCAGAACCAGCGCTCGGCGAAGGCCCACAGCACGAGGTTGGCGATCGGCCCGAAGATGACGAAGGCGAACAGGCCGAGCACGATCCCGCGCGGCACCCAGTGGAGCGCGCCCCGCATCATGCGTCGAGCCGGCGGCCGACGCCCTGCCGCAGATAGAGCCAGGCGACGCAGGCGGTCATCAGATAGGAGACGACGCCGAGCGCATTCGCGGCCCCATAGTCGGAGAGCGAGGTGATGCGGTAGGCCATGTCCACGGTGATCATGTTCGGGCTGCCGGCATTGATCATCATCGGCACCGAGAGCACCGAGAGCAGCGTCACGAAGGTCAGCACCGAGGCGACGACGAGGGGCCCGCGAATCTGCGGGACGACAATCTCGATGAGCGCGCGGGTGCGCGATGCGCCGAGATTGCGCGCGGCCTCGATCATCGAGCGGTCGAGCGAGGCCATGGCGCCGGCGACGATCAGCGTGACGAAGGGCAGCTGCTTCCAGACGAAGGTGATGACCATGCCGCGCCAGTCGAGCAGGCCGATCGTGCTCGCCGGCTCGAGGACGCCCATGGCGACAAGGCTGTTGTTCATCAGCCCGTTCTTGGCGAGGAAGCTGCGCATCATCTGCGCGGCGACGACGAAGGGGATGAACAGCGGCCAGCGGTAGAGCCAGCGCAGGATGGCGACCGCGGTCGGGTTGCGGCCGAGGATCAGATAGCCGCCGATGGCGATGGCGAGCACGTCGCAGATGAGGACGACGGCGACGGCGACGATGCCGGTGAACACCACGTCGCGCGAATAGAGCTCGAAGACCTTGCGGAAATTGTCGAGGCCGACGCCGCCTTCGCGATCGGTGAACGCGCTGACCAGCGACAGCAGCAGCGGATAGAGGAAAAGGGCGGCGAGCAGCGCCAGCGCCGGGGCGAGCAGGAGCAGGGCCAGCGCCCGCTCCGGAAAGCGCCGTCCGCCGGAGCGGACGGCCGGCGGGGAAGCGGAGCTGATCCGCTCCCCCGCCTCGGCGTCAGTTGGCAACGCGCTCATAGCTCTCGAGGATGTCGGTGAAATACTGCGAGAGCGGGAACGGCTTGCCTTTGCTCGCGAGATCGTCCGGCGTCACGTCGGTGAACAGCTTCTCCCAGGTGGCCTTGTCGAGGTTCTTCTGGACGTGCTGCGCGTCGATGCCCGGATACCAGTTGAACCGCTTGACGATGCCTTCGGCCTGAACCTCGGGGCTGGTCGCGAGCTCGACGAACTTCTTGGCGAGCTCCGGCTGCGCCGCCTTGGCCGGGACGACGTAATACATCGGCTGGCCGGGCAGCCCGGGCGACAACAGGGCGAGCTTGATGTCGGGGTTGAGCTTTCCGTCCGCGACCCAGGTGTAGAACATGTCGACCCAGACCGGCCCCATGGCGATCTCGCCGCGGTTCAGCATGTCGAGCGTGCCGGCATTGCCCGGGGTCATGGTGACGTTGGCGTTGAAGGGCTTCAGCTTGGCCAGCGCTTCCTCGATCTTCGGCTTCAGCGCCGGATCGTAGGGTCCCTTCTCGAGCTTGGCGCCCTCCCCGCTCATCGCCTCGACCCAGCCCATGACGAAGCCGACGCCGGACATGCCGCCCTTGATGCCGTTGTAGCCGAACTGGCGCGGGTTCTTCTGCACCCATTCGACGAGCTCGGCGTAGCTCTTGGGCGGCGTCTTCACCACGGCCGGGTTGTAGGCGAGCGCGATCTGGCTGTGGAACATCGGCATCACGTAGCCGTTCACGTCGGCGCCGAGCGCGTTCTTGGCCGAATCGCGGGTCGCGAGCTTGCCGGTGGCGATGTCGCCCGTGTACTTGCCGAGCAGCTTGTCGCCGATCATCTGCGCGGCGCCGCGCTGGTGGACGACGGCTACGTCGACATCCCACTTGTCGGCACCGGCCTTCGCCTGCGCATCGAGCTTCTCGAAGATCTTGAGCGACCCGGAATCGCCCGGCCCGGTGCCGACGGCACGGACCTTCACGCCCGGATTGGCCTTCTCGAACTTCGGCCCGAGATAGTCGTTGATGTAGTCGACCATGTTCTGGTCGCCGGCGGTGGCGACGTTCAGCACGGTCTCGGCCCGCGACGGCGCGCTCGCGAGCGCCAGCATCGCCGCTCCGAGGGCCAGCATCGAGATCATCGGTTTCATCGGACTTTCTCCCTTTTTGACGTCGGGCCCGGCCGTCAGGCGGCGGCCGGGAACAGGTGCAGTGCATTGGCCGGCAGGATCACCCGCACGGCCTCGCCGACGCCGAACCGGCGCTCGGCGTCGATGACGAAGCGGCGGGCGCCGGACTGGACGCTGTAGCGCCAGACGCCGCCCGGGTAGCTCACCTGGACGATCTCCCCCGGCAGACCGAGGCTGCCCGGCGGCACCGGCTCCGCCGGCCCGAGGAGGCGGACGGATTCGCCGCGGAAATAGGCCTCCACCGCCCCCTCCCGGGCGGCGCCGCCGAGGTGAACGCCGCCGTCGCCGATCGGCAGCCGCGCCGTCGATCCCTCGCCGTCTTTGGTCGCGAAGGTCGCCTCGACAAGGCCGTCCCCGGCGGGGCGGATGGTGAGCGGAATGACGTTGTCCGCCCCCATGAAGCTGGCGACGAAGGGCGACGCCGGCCGGTGGTAGACCTCCTCGGGAGAGCCCACCTGCTCGATGCGGCCGTCGCGCAGGACGACGATGCGATCGGCGAGCACCATGGCCTCCTCGCGGTCGTGCGTGACGTGGATGGCGGTGATGCCGAGGCGCGACTGCACGGCGCGGATCTCGCTCCGCAGCTCGACCCGGATGCGCGCGTCGAGGTTGGACAGCGGCTCGTCGAGCAAGAGCACGTCCGGGTCGACGGCGAGCGCGCGGCCGAGCGCGACGCGCTGCCGCTGGCCGCCGGAGAGCTGGGTGACGTTCCGCTCGGCGAGGCCCTCGAGGTGCAGGAGCGCCAGCATCTCGTCGATCTTGGCGGCGGTCTCCGCACGGCTCCTGCGGCGCAGCTTGAGGCCGTAGGCCATGTTCTGGAACACGGTCATGTGCGGCCAGAGGGCGTAGGACTGGAACACCATGGCGGTGTTGCGCCGCTCCGGCGGCGTATCGGTGATGTCGGCTCCGGCGAGCCGGACGCGGCCGCTCGCCGGCTGCACGAAGCCGGAGAGGACGCGCAGCAGCGTGGTCTTGCCGCAGCCGGACGCGCCGAGCAGCGCGACGAAGGTGCCCGCCTCGACGTCCAGCGACACGTTCCTCAGGACTTCGGTCGCGCCGTAGCGCACCGACAGCCCGTCGATGGTCAGGTACGCGGACATGCGGCCACCTGCGCCTCCCAATCGCCCGGTGAGCCTCTATTCGGTCAGCATGACATTTCGATTGCGGCCGTCAAACCGGCCGCCGCGCGGCGCACCCTCACCGTGCGTCGCTCCGGCAAGGTCGATTTCCACGTGCGCCGCAAAGCAACGCTGGATGCGGCGGCTTGGCCGAACCGGCCTCGTCAGCGCGGCGCGAGGAAACCCGGCAGCTCGGCGATGAAGCCGTCGCGGGCCACGAAGCCGCCCGGTTGCTCGTTCGGGCGATCGCCGATCACGAGCCGGGCGAAGGCGAGGCGGCGCTCGCCCTTCTCGGCCCAGCCGACGAACCAGCCGAGCGGCCGCGTGCGGTCGACGGCGCCGCTCGGCTTGCGCAGCCAGCCGCTGCCGGTCTTGCCGCGCACGGTCCAGCCGTCGGCGGCGGGGAAGACCGGGACGAGCTCGGTCGCGAGATCGTAGGCGTCGGGCGACACCGGAAAAGCCCGCGTCAGGAAGCTTCGGACGAACGCCACCTGCTCGTCGGCGGAGATCTCCAGCGAAGACATCAGCCACGCCTGCGTCAGCCCGTCGTTCTTGCCGCGGTTCCCGGACAGATCGCGGTTGCCGTAGCCGAAGCCGTCGACATAGGCGCGGAGCTTGTACGGGCCGAGCCTGCGGGTGAGCGCTTGCGAGTACCAGAGGATGGACTCGCGCATCCAGACCGCCGGATCGACCGGCTTCCTGACCCGCTCCGGGCCGGCGAACTCCGGCCGGTACTCCATACGGGGTTGTTGCGGGCTCATGACGATCCCCGCGTCCGCCGCCATCAGCGCGAGCGGGAGCTTGAAGGTCGACATCGGGCTGCGGCGCTCCTCGCAGGCACCCTCGCGATGAACCGTCGCGCCCGTGGCCACGTCCTCGATGACGGTGCAGACGACGGTAGCGGAGGCCGCTCCGGCCGGGACGAGCAAGGCGGCGAGAGCGAGTAGGAACGCTGGGAGGTTACGCATCGGCACACATCCGGGACTCGAAGGCGACGGCGGCATTGCCATGCATCGCAGGAGTGTTCAACTTGCCTCCGGTCCGCAGCATCCACATGGACGCTTCGTGCCGCGGCTCGGCACCCGCGGCTCGCCATTGCGAGTTGGGCACCCGCCTTCGGCCGACCCGCTGGATGAAACCCACCGTGCCTTCCCGCATGCCGTCTGGGTCCCCTTCCCGCGCCTTCGGCGCGCCGGGGGACGACACGTCCCCGGCGAGCCGCGCAGCGGCTCGGGAAGGGAACCCAGGCCTTTCGGGCGATCATCGTGCACCCAGTTTCTTCCTATCGAAGCGAAGCCACCCAGCTTTTCGCCCGGCGCCCGAAAGCCGGACTGCTTCGTCGCGCACCCTCCTCGCAATGACGGGGAGAATGCGATAGCCCATCCGGCGCTCCTACCCCCCGCCGAGGTGCCGCATGCGCTCCCTCTACCCGCCGATCGAGCCCTATTCGTCCGGCCTGCTCGACGTCGGCGACGGCCACGAAATCTACTGGGAGCTGTGCGGCAACCCGAACGGCAAGCCGGCCGTGTTCCTGCATGGCGGCCCGGGCGCCGGCTGCTCGCCGAAGCACCGGCGGCTGTTCGATCCGGAGCGATACAAGGTGCTGCTGTTCGATCAGCGCGGCTGCGGCCGCTCGCTGCCGCATGCGAGCCTCGAGGCGAACACGACCTGGCACCTCGTCGACGACATCGAGCGGCTGCGGCAGATGGCGGGTGTCGAGCGCTGGCTCGTCTTCGGCGGCTCCTGGGGATCGGCGCTCGCCCTCGCCTATGCCGAGACGCACCCCGGCCGCGTCAGCGAGCTCGTCCTGCGCGGCATCTTCACGCTGCGCCGGGAGGAGCTGCTCTGGTACTACCAGGAGGGTGCGTCATGGCTGTTCCCGGACAAGTGGGAGGGCTTCCTCGCACCGATCCCGGAAGCCGAGCGCGGCGACCTGATGGCCGCCTATCATCGCCGCCTGACGGGCGCGGATCCGGCGGCTCGGCTCGCGGCGGCGAAGGCGTGGAGCCTCTGGGAGGGAGAGACGATCACGCTCTTGCCGAGCGCGGAGCTGTCGGCCCAGCACGGCGGCGACGACTTCGCGCTCGCCTTCGCCCGGATCGAGAACCACTACTTCGTCAACGCCGGCTTCATGGACGAGGGACAACTGCTGCGCGACGCCGGCCGGCTGCGCGACATCCCCGCGGTCATCGTCCAGGGACGCTATGACGTCGCCTGCCCGGTGAAGACCGCCTGGGATCTCCACCGCGCCTGGCCCGAGGCGGAGCTGCAGCTCGTCGAGGATGCCGGCCACGCCTTCGACGAGCCGGGCATCCTCGACCGCCTGCTCGCTGCCACCGACCGCTTCGCGGCGGCGCGCTGATGCCGAAGGAGGTGGTCCTCGAGACCGACCGGCTGCTGCTGCGCCGTCATCGGAGGGAGGATTTCGACGCCTTCGCCGCCATGTGGGCGGCGCCGGAGGTCGTGCGCTTCATCGGCGGCGTTCCCGTCCCCCGCGAGCAGAGCTGGCTGCGCTTCCTGCGCCATTTAGGCATGTGGAGCCTGATGGGCTTCGGCTT
>JAEZCD010000317.1 GCA_023430145.1 Pseudomonadota bacterium | reverse complement strand
GCGCTCGCCCTCGTCGCCGGCCGGCCCGCGCCCGATCCCGAGCCGCTCCGCGCCCGCTACCGAACCCTCTTCGTCGGGGCATGAGCGACACCGGGCTCGAGATCCGCGAGGGCGAGCGGCTCGTCGTCGAGGTCGACGGCTTCGAGGGGCCGCTCGACCTGCTGCTCGAGCTCGCCCGCCGGCAGAAGGTGGATCTCGCCCGGATCTCGGTTCTCGCCCTCGTCGAGCAGTATCTCGCCTTCGTCGACGAGGTCCGCTCCCGCAACCTCGAGCTCGCCGCCGACTACCTCGTCGTCGCCGCCTGGCTGGCCTATCTGAAGTCGCGGCTCCTGCTGCCCGAGCCGCCGGCCGACTCCGACGAGCCGCCGGCCGCGGTGCTGGCGGCCGCGCTGGCGTTCCGGCTGAGGAAGATCGAGGCGATGCGGCAGGCCGGCGAGAAGCTGATGTCCGGCGAGCTGCTCGGCCGCGAGCGCTTCGCGCGCGGCGCGCCGGAGCGCTTCTCGACCGCCGCCAAGCCGCGCTGGGAGGCGAGCCTCTACGACCTGTTGTCCGCCTACGCCGCCAATCGCACGCGGCGTACGCTGGCCCACGTCACGGTCCGCCGGCGCCTCGTCTGGAGCCTCGCCGAGGCGCGCGAGGCGCTGGAGCGCATCCTCGGCCACGCCGTCGGCTGGGCGCCGCTGGAGTTCCTGATCGGCCGCTATGCCCCGGCCGGCATGGACCGCGCCTCCTATGTCGCGGCGAGCCTCAGCGCCAGCCTCGAGCTGGCCCGCGACGGGCGGCTCGAGCTGCGCCAGGAGCGGCCGTTCGCGACGCTGCTCGTGCGCGCCCGACCCGAGAGGGACCTGCTTGGCTGAGATCCGCCAGCTGCCGCTGCCCGCCGCCGGCCTCGACGGACGTCCCACCGCCGAGGAGGCGGCGCGGGTGCCCTTCGAGCACATCCGCCTGCTCGAGGCGATCCTGTTCGCCGCCCAGGCCCCGCTCGAGGAGCGGGCGCTGGCGGCCCGGATGCCCGAGGGAGCCGATCTGCCGACGACGCTGAAGATCCTCGGCGCGCATTACGCGATGCGCGGGGTGCAGCTGCAGAAGAGCGGCAATGCCTGGGCCTTCCGCACCGCGCCCGACCTCGCGGTGCATCTGGCCGGCGGCGCCGAAGTGCCGCGAAAGCTGTCGCGGGCGGCGCTCGAGGTGCTGTCGGTGATCGCCTACCACCAGCCGGTGACGCGCAGTGAGATCGAGGAGGTGCGCGGCGTCTCGCTGTCGAAGGGCACGCTCGAGCTGCTGCTCGAGATCGGCTGGATCCGGCTGCGCGGGCGCCGCCGCACGCCGGGCCGGCCCGTCACCTTCGGCACCACCACGGCCTTTCTGGACCATTTCGGCCTCGAGACGCTCGGCGACCTGCCCGACGTCGAGGAGCTGAAGGCCGCCGGGCTGCTCGACCAGCGCGTTCCGCCCGGCTTCGACCTGCCCGGCATCGTCGAGGACAAGGCCGAGGATCCGATCGAGGAGGGGGCCCTCTGGGACGACGAGCCGCTCGGCGAGGGGGCTGCGGCCGAGGCCGGCGGCGGCCCGGCGGAAACCGACGGCGGCATCGACGGCGGCCTGCCGTGAGCACGGCGCGGGCGACGCTCTGGTCGCGCTGGGGCGAGCGCGGCACGGCCGGCGCCGTCATTCCCGCGAGCGTTGCCTTCGAAGGCGTCGCGCACGCCTATGGCGCCGCGCCTTCCCTGCGCGGCGTGAGCTTCGCGGTCGGCGCCGGCGAGATCGTCGCCCTGCTCGGGCCGTCCGGATGCGGGAAGACGACGCTGCTGCGCATCGCGGCCGGCGTCGAGCAGCAGACCGCCGGCACCGTCAGCCTCGACGGCCGCGTCGTCGCCGGGCCGGGCGTCTTCGTGCCGGCCGAGCGGCGCGGCATCGGCCTCATGTTCCAGGACTATGCGCTGTTCCCGCACATGACCAACCTCGCCAACGTCATGTTCGGGCTGCGCCGGCTCGATGCCGAGGAGGCCGCGCGCGCCGCCCGCTCGGCGCTGGAGCGCGTCGGCCTCGGCCGCTACGCCGACCAGCATCCGGATGCGCTGTCGGGCGGCGAGCAGCAGCGCGTCGCGCTCGCCCGCGCCATCGCCCCGCGGCCGCGCGTACTCCTGATGGACGAGCCCTTCTCCGGCCTCGACCGGCGGTTGCGCGACAGCGTCCGCGAGGAGACGCTCGCCATCCTGCGCGAGACGCGGGCGACGAGCCTCGTCGTCACGCACGATTCCGAGGAGGCGATGCGCATGGCCGACCGGATCGTGCTGATGCGGGCCGGCGAGCTGGTGCAGGTCGGCACCGCCGAGGAGATTTACGCAAGGCCCGCCGACCTTTCGGCGGCGCGCTTCTTCTCGGAGCTGAACGAGATCGAGACCACGATCGCCCATGGCAGCGCCGACACCCCGCTCGGCCGCTTCCCGGCGCCGGGCCTGCCGGACGGGCCCGGAATCCTCGCCGTGCGCCTGCAAGGCGTGCGGGCATTGCCGCGCGAATGGGCGGGCATCGACGGGAAAGTGATCGGCCGGCGCTTCCTCGGCGAGGTCGCGATGCTGGATATCGCGCTGGCGGGGCTGGATAATCCGATCCGCGCGCGGGTGCGGACGAGCGAGGGTCCGCTGCCGGGCGAGGAGGTCCGCGTCATCATCGACCCGGGCGAGGCGCTTGTTTTCGAAGCATCCCGCCCTTAGTTTCGTTATAGACATGCGCAGGTGCCCAAGGCGCGCCCGCAGTTGAGTTTTCCGTAAGAGGTCTGCCAATGAGCATGACGCACTGGCTGGTCGTCGCGATCGTTGTCCTGCTCCTGTTCGGGCGCGGCAAGATTTCCGAGCTGATGGGCGACGTCGCCAAGGGAATCAAGAGCTTCAAGAAGGGCATGGCCGAGGACGACGTGCCCGCCGCCGAAGCGACGGTGCCGCCGAAGCCGATCGAGCATCGCTCGGCCGCCACCGTCTCGCCCGTCGTGGAGCAGGCCGAGGTCCGCAAGTCCTGAGGGAAAGTGCGGCACCGGCGCCGTGCCGCCGGTGCGGTTGACCCATGTTCGACATCGGCTGGAGTGAGCTCCTGGTCGTCGCGGCCGTCGCGCTGGTCGTCGTCGGCCCGCGCGAGCTGCCCGGGATGCTGCGGACGATCGGCCGCATGATGGCCGGCGTGCGCCGCATGGCGTCCGATTTCCAGAGCCAGTTCAACGAGGCCATGCGCGAGGCCGAGCTCGACGAGCTGCGTAAGGAGGTCGACGGGTTGCGGCGCACCGCGAGCGGGCTTCTCTCCGGCGATCCGCTGTCGTCGGCGCGCGACACGCTGAAGGATGCGATCGAGGGCAAGCCGGGCGAGGGCAAGCAGGCGGCCAAGCCTGCCGAAGACCTGTCGGCGGCCACCTATGATCCGAGCCTGCTCGCGCCGATCGAGGAGCCGTCGATCCTGCCGCCGCCGGCCGCCGAGGCTGCGGCGCCGACCGCGGACGGGGTCGAGGCGCTCCGCGCCTTTCCGCCGGAGTCGACCGCGGACGGCGTCGAGGCTCTGCGCGCCTTCCCGCCGATCGAGCCGCCGCCACCTCCCGACCCCGGACCGCCGGCCGAATACGCCCCGGCCCCCGCCACCGATCCGGCGCCCTCGAACGGGGCCGCGCGGCCATGAGCCAGGAAGACATCGACGCCACCAAGGCGCCGCTGATGGACCACCTGATCGAGCTGCGCTCGCGGCTCATTCGGGCGCTGATCGCCCTGTTCATCGCCTTCGTGGTCTGCTTCGCCTTCGCCGGCTACATCTTCAACATCCTGCTCTGGCCCTACGAGATGGCCGCCGGCCCGCAGGCGGACATCAACCTCATCTACACGGCGCCGCAGGAATATCTCATCACGCAGATCAAGCTCGCTTTGTTCGGGGCGGTGTTCATCGCCTTTCCGATCATCGCTGCGCAGATCTACATGTTCGTGGCGCCCGGTCTCTACAGGAACGAGCGCGACGCGTTCCTGCCCTATCTGATCGCGACGCCGATCCTGTTTTTCCTCGGCGCATGCTTCGTCTATTTCGTCGCGATGCCGCTGGCGATGAGCTTCTTCCTGTCGATGGAACAGACGGGGGCGCCGGGGCAGGCCTCGATCCAGCTCGTCGCGCGCACCAGCGAGTACCTGTCGCTGATCATGGCGCTGATTCTCGCCTTCGGCATCTGCTTCCAGACGCCGGTGATCCTCACGCTCTTGGCACGCGCGGGCTTCATCGACTCGCAGTGGCTGCGGCACAAGCGGCGCTATGCGATCGTCGCCGTGTTCGTCGTCGCCGCCGTCCTGACGCCGCCGGACGTGATCAGCCAGTTCGCGCTTGCCGTGCCTACCCTGCTCCTCTACGAAGCCTCGATCTACCTGGTGCAGATCGTCGAGAAGCGGCGGGCGGCGGCGGACGCGGCTGCAGCGGCGACGCCCTCGGCCTGACGCTGCCCAAAATCTCGGCGCGGCTTTTCTCATGCACGACATCGGCTGGATCCGGCAGCACCCGGACGAATTCGACCATGGCCTCGCCCGCCGCGGGCTCGAGCCCCAGTCCGCGCGGCTGTTGTCGATGGACGCGCGCCGGCGGGAAACGATCGCCGAGCTGCAGGCCAAGCAGGAGCGCCGCAACGCCGCCTCCAAGGAGGTCGGACAGGCCAAGGCGCAAAAAGACGAGGGGCGCGCGCAGGCGCTGATCGCCGAGGTGTCGGCGCTGAAGACGGGTGTTCCGGCGCTCGAGGCGGAGCTCGGGAAGATCGAGGCCGAGCTGCGCGAGGCGCTGGCCGAAATCCCGAACCTACCGGCCGCGGATGTCCCGGACGGCAAGGACGAGCACGACAACGTCCAGCGCCACCGCGTGGGGGTGCCGCGCGAGCAGAGCTTTGGCCAGCATTTCGAGATCGGTGAGAAGCTCGGCGGCATGGACTTCGAGACGGCCGCGAAGCTGTCGGGCGCCCGCTTCGTCGTGCTGAAAGGCGATGTTGCTCGGCTGAGCCGGGCGATCGGCCAGTTCATGCTGGATGTGCACACGCAGGAGCATGGGTATACCGAAGTCGCGCCGCCGCTGTTGGTACGCGATGAGGCGATGTTCGGGACGGCACAGATGCCAAAGTTTCGTGAGGATCAATTTCAGAATTGGACTACTAATTTACTAGATGACATCATCCTCGATCCTCGAATACAGGCGCTCACACCTGAGCAAGCGGCGCTCCTCCGCACCATCGATCCATCCGAGGCCGAACGTGATCCTACGTACCTCGATCGCATAAACGAAGCATCCAGCGTCGCCCACGACATCTCGAAGTGGTTTGAGACCTATCCAAGACTCTGGCTCATCCCCACCGCCGAAGTCCCCCTCACGAACCTCGTCCGCGAAAGCATCCTCGCCGAGGGCGAGCTGCCGCTCCGCTACGCCGCGCTGACTCCGTGCTTCCGCGCGGAAGCGGGTGCCGCCGGCCGCGATACGCGCGGTATGATCCGCCAGCACCAGTTCGAGAAGGTGGAGCTCGTTTCCATCACGACGCCGGAAAAGTCGGAGGAGGAGCACGAGCGGCTGCTCGCCTCCGCCGAAGAGGTGCTGAAGCGCCTCGAGCTGCCGTTCCGCACCGTCACGCTCTGCACCGGCGACATGGGATTCGCCTCCAAAAAGACCTACGACATCGAGGTCTGGCTGCCGGGGCAGGGGGCTTATCGGGAAATCTCCTCCTGCTCCAACTGCGGCGATTTCCAGGCCCGCCGCATGGATGCGCGCTATCGCCCGGCCGAAGGAAAAGGCCCGGCCTTCGTGCACACGCTGAACGGCTCCGGCACGGCGGTCGGCCGGGCGCTGATCGCGGTGCTGGAGAATTACGCCGACCAGGGCGGCGGCGTCGCCATCCCGTCGGCGCTGGTGCCCTATATGGGAGGCAGGACGCGGATCGAGGCGGCCTAGCAGCTCCTCGTCGTCCTGCGGCTCGACCGCAGGACCCATCCTGCTGCTGTGTGTAAGGTGGATCCTGCGCTTTCGCGCAGGATGACGAGCGGAACGGACATGCACGCGTCGGCCGTAGGCCGGAAAGAGAAAAATGCGCATTCTCGTGACCAATGACGACGGCATCCATGCTCCCGGGCTCGTCGCGCTCGAGGAGATCGCCGCCGAGCTGTCGGACGATGTCTGGATCGTCGCCCCGGAGACCGACCAGTCCGGCGTCTCGCATTCGGTGTCGCTGAACGATCCGCTGCGCCTCAGGCAGATCGAGGAGCGGCGCTTCGCCGTCCGCGGCACGCCGACCGACTGCGTGCTGATGGGGGTGCGGCACATCCTGCGCGACGGCCCGCCGGACCTCGTCCTCTCGGGCGTCAACCGCGGCCACAACATCGGCGAGGACGTGATCTATTCCGGCACGGTGGCCGGCGCCATGGAGGGCACGATGCTCGGCATCGCCTCGATCGCGCTGTCGCAGGCCTATTCGCGCGCCGAGCCGATCGAGCGCGCCTTCGGCTGCGCGATCACGCACGGGCCGGGCGTCGTGCGAAAAGTCATCGAGGCCGGCATCCCGCACGACCGGCTGGTCAACATCAACTTCCCGGCCTGCGAGCCGCAGGACGTGACCGGCATCGAGGTGACGCGGCAGGGCAAGCGGCGCCAGGAATTCGCCCGCATCGACGCGCGCGTCGACGGCCGCGCCAACCCGTATTTCTGGATCGTCTACGGCGGCGCCTCGACGGAGACCGACGAAGGCACCGACGTGCATGCGATGACCCTGCGCCGCATCTCGATCACGCCGCTGCAACTCGACCTCACCGACGGGCCCTATCGCGAGCGGCTCGCCGACGCTTTTTCGCGCGCTTTCGCCTGAGGGGGAGGAGGTGGAGGACGAGGATGCCCTCCGCCGCGCCGACTTCGTAGCCGCGCTGCGCCAGCGGGGAATCCGCGACGAGCGGGTGCTCTCCGCCATGGCCGCGGTGCCGCGCGAGCTCTTCGTCGAGGCGGCGCACGTGGCCCTCGCCTATGCTGACCAGGCGCTGCCGATCGCCTGCGGCCAGACCATCAGCCAGCCCTATGTCGTCGCGGCGATGACGGAGGCGCTGGCCGTCGGCGACCGCGACAAGGTGCTGGAGATCGGCACCGGCTCCGGCTACCAGACCGCCGTGCTGGCCCGCCTCGCGCGCCGCGTCTACACCATCGACCGCTACCGCACCCTCGCCGCGGCGGCGGAGGCGCGCTTCGCGGCGCTCGGCGTCCCCAACATCACCATGATGACCGCGGACGGCATGCTCGGCTGGCCGGCACAGGCGCCGTTCGACCGCATCATCGTCACCGCCGCCGGGCCGGAACTGCCCGTGGCGCTCGCCGAGCAGCTGAAGGAGGGCGGCGTGCTCGTCGCGCCGGTCGGCCCGCACGGCGGCGAGCAGCGGCTCGTCCGGTTCGAGAAGCGGGACGGCGCGCTTTCCCGCACCGATCTCTTCGCGGTCCGCTTCGTGCCGCTGGTCGCCGGCCGGGCGACGGCGATGTAGTCCTGAAAATCGCCGTGTTTTCTGCTATGGGCACTAACCGCTCATTTACCTCACCATGAGATGAATCTTCGCGTGGTCGCGTTTATCGTCCGGGTGGCACATGCGTAGGTCGTTCGAGCTGTCACGCCTGGGGGGGCGGTTGGCCGTGGTCGCTCTGGTGGCGGGCTCCGCCGCCGCCTGCTCGAGCGACAGCTCCCGCCTCGCCGAAGGAAATCCGTTTTCGAATCCGTTCGGCTCCGATTCCATGAGCACGGGCTCGGTGCGCGCGCAGCCGGCACAGAGCGTGCAGCGCGCCCCGGTCACGCCGGCGCCGATCACCTCCGCGCCGCTGCCGCCGCCGGACGGCGCCTATGCCTCCGATCAGCCGCCGACGCCCGCCTACGGCCAACCGGCGCCGGCGCCCTATGGGCAGCAGCCCGCGCCTGCGCCGACCTATGCCTGG
>JAEZCD010000305.1 GCA_023430145.1 Pseudomonadota bacterium | reverse complement strand
GCCGCGAGCGAAGCCGGGCCGGACGCGCTCGCGGTCGAGCTCGCCGGGCGCCTGCTCGGCGCATCCGGCGCCAGTCTCGCGCACGAGGATCGGCCGGGCCATGGCGGCCGCTTCACGATCCGGCTGCCGCTCGGGGCGCGCGCGAGCGAGCCTGGACTTCGGCCGGCCGCAGCACACATCATCGGGGAACGGGAATTCGGGGTGACAAAACGTGCGTAGCAAAGCGTTCGCGGCAGCGGGCCGCAAGGGAGCCTCGGTGGGTGGCAAGGCCGCGGCGGCGGTGGCGCGACCGGTGCTCGGCCTTCTATCGCGGCGGCCGCTCGACAGTTTCGCCGTCGTTCTCGCGGCGGGGCTCGCCGTGCAGATCGGCGTCAACGCGCTCTTCCTGCAGGAAGGGCGGCATCCGGCGCCCTTCTTCGAGGCCGCCCCGGTGCCGCCCCCCAATCTGCGAACCTCGCCGATGCCGAAGCCGACGACGGAGGAGCGCACCGGCTCGCTCGCCGCGCTCGCCAACGAGCCGCCGCCCGAGCGCGTGCGCGCCGTGCAGGCCGCCCTCGCCGCCGCCGGCAAGTATGACGGGCCGGTCGACGGCGTCTACGGAAAGCGGACGAGCGCGGCGATCCTCGCCTACGAGCTGGCCGCCGGCCTGCCGCCGACCGGCGAGCCGAGCCAGGCGATCCTCGACCAGCTCGCGCCGAAGCGAGCCAGCGTCCCGGTGCCGCGCGCCAAAACCGAGGGAGCGACGATGGCGTCGATCGCGGCCGCCGCGGCTGCTCCTGCACCCGCACCTGCCGCCCCGGCTCCTTCGCCGCGCGTGCTCGCGGCGCAGAAGGCGCTCGCCAAGCTCGGCTACGGTCCGGTGCGGCTCGACGGGGTGCCGGGTGCCGCCACACGCCAGGCGATCGCGCGCTTCGAGGCCGACCGCAAGCTGCCGGTGACGGGAGAGCTGTCGAGCCGGGTGGTGAAGGAGATCGCCCAGGTCTCGGGAATGCCGGTCCACTGAGGCTTGCGCGGCCGCCCACGATGGGCGAGGCAGGCGCATGCGCGTCACCTCGGCCATCTGGGTCTCCGCCTATGTCCGCCGCTGCCATATCGAGGGGGCGTTCGCCGTCGTCCGCCGGCGCGGCGCCGCCGAGGCCGGCGCGATCTTCGTAAAACTCGACCGGCTCGACGGCACCGCCGCCCTGTTCGCGCCGGCGCCGCAGTCGATGATCGAGGAGACGGGTTTTCTCGACCGGCAGTTCGAGCAGGTCGCCGCCGGCGAATCGAGCGAGGCGATCGAGACACGGCTCGCGCGCGAGCTCCGCTTCGATCCCGACCTGTGGGTGGTCGAGGTCGAGGACCGGCAGGGCCGGCATTTTCTCGATCTGGTGAAGAGCCCCGAGGCGCGGTGAGGCGCCTGCGAGCCCGGCTGCATCGAAGAGCGCCGGCTCAGAACCACCGCCAGAGACCGGCCACGAGGCCGCGTTCACGTAACGCGTTGCGGCCCGCGACGGTGGCGAGGGCGCCGACCTGGACCGCCCAGCCCGGCGAGAACTCCCAGACGACGCTGCCCTGCAGCTTGTGGTAGCGCGTGTCGCGAAAGATGCCGGCGCCGCTGCCGGTCGAGACGACGTTGAAGGACTGCGCCATCACCAGCCACTCGGCCGCCGGGCGGACGCCAAAGGTGATGTCGAGACGGTACTCGTCCGGCGGGGGGCCGGCGCGGACGCGATAGGCGGCCTGCATGTCGAGGAAGGCCGGCCAGGCGCCGATATAGAGGCTCTTGCCGATCAGCATGCGGAAGTCGGCCTCCGGATCGGTATTGCCGATCTCGGCCGGGTTGCGGTCGTTCGAGGCGCCGGCGATGCTCGCCGTCGCCTGTAGCGACAGCACCGTGGTCTCGGAACGGGCGAGCCGCAGGCGAACGCCGAAATCGGAATAGCCCGGCCCGAGATAGTCGCCCCCATAGGGGCGCGCGACCGAGACGTGTTGCAGGCTCGGCGCCACCAGCACCGTCGCCCAGTCCGTGAGACCGTACTGGCCATAGGCCGACAGCTCGAACTTGCGGTATTCGGCCACCGGGACGAGGCGCCCCTTGTGATCGAACAGCCGATCGCCCGAGGTGAAGGTGCTGGTGGCGATGACCTGCGCTTCGTTCTCGGCGAGCGTCCAGGCGCCGGCACGCGACTCTTCGGGAATCCAGGCGAGGGCCGCTGCGAGCAGCCCGAGACCGCAACCGCCCCGCGGCGGCGCCCGTCCCCGCCTGACCACCCGCGCGCCCCCGCACCCCGTGATCGCCGATGTCGACAATCATCGGATAAGTTGTACGAACGCGTAAAGGGACTCTTTGGTTGCCCGGCGTGAATTTCTGGAGACTGGAGGGCCGCGTTCGGGAGCCCTCCGGGGGTGGATGGAGCGCCCGAGAAAGCTCGTCGTCCTGCGGCTCGACCGCAGGACCCATTCTTTACGGCGTGTCGATCAGAGAGAAAGATGGATCCTGCGCTTTCGCGCAGGATGACGAGCGGGAAGGCTTACGCGAGAGGATTCCTGCGGTCGCGATTGCCTCGTAGCCAGCTCCGCGTCGTGCTGCAGCTCGACCGCAGGACCCATCTACAGCTACCGCCTCACAAATCCAGCACGAGCCGCGCCGGATCCTCGAGCGCCTCTTTCACGCGGACCAGGAACGTCACCGCCTCGCGGCCGTCGACGATGCGGTGGTCGTAGGAGAGGGCGAGGTACATCATCGGCCGGGCGACGATCTGCCCGTCCCGCACCACCGGCCGCTGCTCGATGCGGTGCATGCCCAAGATGCCGGACTGCGGCGCGTTGAGGATCGGCGTCGACAGAAGCGAGCCGTAGATGCCGCCGTTGGAGATCGTGAAGGTGCCGCCCTGCATGTCCTCGATGCCGAGCTTGCCGTCGCGCGCCTTCTTGCCGAGCTCGGCGATCTCCTTCTCGACGCCGGCGATCGACAGCCGGTCGGCATCGCGCAGCACCGGCACGACGAGGCCGCGCTCCGTGCCGACCGCGACGCCGATGTGGTAGTAATTCTTGTAGACGATGTCGGTGCCGTCGATCTCGGCATTCACCGCCGGCACTTCCTTCAGCGCCTGGATGCAGGCTTTTACGAAGAAGCCCATGAAGCCGAGCTTGGCGGCGTGCTTCTTCTCGAACAGGTCCTTGTATTCGCTGCGCAGCGCCATCACGGCCGACATGTCGACGTCGTTGAACGTCGTCAGCATGGCCGCACTGTTCTGCGCGTCCTTCAGCCGCCGGGCGATCGTCTGCCGCAGCTTGGTCATCCGCACGCGCTCTTCCCGCGCGGCATCGTCCGGCGCCGACGGCGCCCTTGCGACCGCCGGGACGGGAGCCGGCGCGGCCGAGGCAGGGGCTGCGGCGGCGGCGAGCATGTCGCCCTTGGTGACGCGCCCGTCCTTGCCGGTGCCGGCGACGGATGCGGGATCGACCCCGGTCTCGGCGGCGAGGCGGCGTACCGAAGGCGCCTGCGTGCCGGAAGCGGCGGCCGCCTGGGGCTTCGCCACAGGCTGCTCGGGGCCGGCATTGATCGGCTTGGTCGTCTCGGTCTTCTGATCGGGGGCCGAGGTCGGCGCGGCCGGCTTGGCCTCGGCCTTCTTCGGCGCCTCCTTGGCGGCTCCGGCGCCGGCCGCGGCGGCATCGATCGAGCCGAGCAGGGCGCCGACCGCGACCGTCTCGCCGTCCTTGACGGCGATCTCGCTCAAGACGCCGGCGGAGGGCGCCGGCACCTCGACGGTGACCTTGTCGGTCTCCAGCTCGACCAGCGGCTCGTCCGCCTTGACGGCGTCGCCGGGCTGCTTGAACCAGCGGCCGATGGTCGCCTCGGTCACGGACTCGCCGAGGGTCGGAACCCGGATCTCTGTCGCCATTCTGTCGCGTCGCCCCCGCGGGGCCCTCTCTGTCTGTCGCTACGAAACCAAGTCTCGCGCCTGCGCTCGCCGCAGGCCGACCTGCGGCATCGGCGCGACGCTCCACGAGAAGCCGGCGCCGGCCAGGATCACCGGGTCGGCGTCGAGCAGTCTTTGCGTGGCCGCCGCGTCCGGGGTCTCGGTGATGCCGAGGCCCCAGACGCCGGCCGGATCCATCACCGGCCCGAAGACGACCGCCACGCCCTCCTCGGCCTTGCCGCTCCAGTAGGCGGCGTGCGCACCCATCAGCTCGGCCTCGTGCGGCGTCATGTCCATCGGGAAGCTCGGGCGCGGCCCGCTCAGCCGGCAGAGGAAATGGGCCATGCCGCGGCTCAGCCCAGCGCCTCGTCGAGGAAGGCGTGCAGCTCCTTCAGGTGCTTGGACATGAGGCCGGTCGCGGTGGCGGCGGCGGACGGCCGGCCCGCATAGCGCGGCCGCTTGGCGGCCGTGCCGGCCTGGCCGAGCACCCATTCGATATAGTCCTCGACGAAGCTCCAGGAGCCCATGTTGCGCGGCTCCTCCTGGCACCAGACCATCTCCGCCTGCTTGAAGCGGGACAGCTCGCGCACCAGGGTCTTGGCCGGGAAGGGATAGAGCTGCTCGAGGCGCAACAGATAGACGTCGTCGATGCCGCGCTTCGCCCGTTCCTCGTAAAGGTCGTAGTAGACCTTGCCCGAGCACATGACTACGCGGCGGACCTTGTCGTCGGCGACGAGCGTGACGCCGTCCGCCTCGCGCTTCTCGGCGTCGTCGAGAAGCACCCGGTGGAAGGTGCTGCCGGCGCCCATCGCCTCGAGCGGCGAGACGACCCGCTTGTGGCGCAGGAGCGACTTCGGCGTCATCAGGATCAGCGGCTTGCGGAAGTCGCGCACGAGCTGCCGGCGCAGGATGTGGAAGTAGTTCGCCGGCGTCGTGCAGTTGGCGACCTGCATGTTGTCCTCGGCGCACATCTGCAGATAGCGCTCGAGCCGCGCCGAGGAATGCTCCGGCCCCTGGCCCTCGTAGCCGTGCGGCAGCAGCATCACGAGGCCGGACAGGCGCAGCCACTTGCGCTCGCCGGCCGACAGGAACTGGTCGACGATCACCTGGGCGCCGTTGGCGAAGTCGCCGAACTGCGCCTCCCAGGCGACGAGCGCGTTCGGCTCCGACAGGCTGTAGCCGTACTCGAAGCCGAGCACCGCCTCCTCGGAGAGCATCGAGTTGATGACCTCGTAGCGCGCCTGCCCCTCGGCGATGTGGTTGAAGGGCACCCAGCGCTGCTCGGTCTCCTGGTCGAGCAGCACCGAATGGCGCTGGCTGAAGGTGCCGCGCTCGACGTCCTGGCCGGACAGGCGCACCGGGGCGCCCTCGAGCAGCAGTGAGCAGAAGGCGAGCGCCTCCGCGGTCGACCAGTCGATGCCTTCGCCGGTCTCGATCGCCCGGCGACGGTTGTCGAGGAAGCGCTGGATCGTCCGGTGGACGCTGAAGCCCTCGGGCGGGGTCGTGATCTTCTGGCCGATGTCGCGCAGCACGTCGACCGAGACGCCGGTCTTGCCGCGGCTCGCCTCGTCGTCCTCGCCGCCGTGCTTGAGGCCGGCCCAGCGGCCGTCGAGCCAGTCCGCCTTGTTCGGCCGATAGCTCTGCCCGGCCTCCTGCTCCTCCTCGAGCCGCTTGCGCCAGGCGGACCGCATGCCCTCGACCTCGCCGGCCTCGACGATGCCCTCGCGCTCGAGCTTCTCGGCGTAGATGTCGAGCGTCGAGGGATGCTCGCGGATCACCTTGTACATCCGCGGCTGCGTGAAGGCCGGCTCGTCGCCCTCGTTGTGGCCGTGCCGGCGGTAGCAGAACATGTCGACGACCACCGGCTTGTGGAATTTTTGCCGGAACTCGATCGCCACCTTGGCCGCGAAGGTCACCGCCTCGGGGTCGTCGCCGTTCACGTGGAAGATCGGCGCCTCGATCATCTTGGCGACGTCGGACGGGTAGGGCGAGGATCTGGCGAAGCGCGGATCGGTGGTGAAGCCGATCTGGTTGTTGATGATGAAGTGCAGCGAGCCGCCGGTGCGATGGCCGCGCAGGCCCGAGAGGCCGAAGCACTCCGCCACCACGCCCTGGCCGGCGAAGGCTGCATCGCCGTGGATCAGGAGCGGCAGCACCTTCTCGCGCTCGCGATCCTGCAGCTGGTCCTGCTTGGCGCGCACCTTGCCGAGCACGACCGGGTCGACGATCTCGAGATGCGAGGGGTTGGCGGTCAGCGACAGGTGCACCTGGTTGCCGTCGAACTCGCGGTCCGACGAGGCGCCGAGGTGGTACTTCACGTCGCCCGAGCCCTCGACCTCGTCGGGGGTCCAGGAGCCGCCCTTGAACTCGTGGAAGATCGCCCGGTGCGGCTTGCCGAGCACCTGGGCGAGCACGTTCAGCCGGCCGCGATGCGCCATGCCGAAGACGATCTCGCGCACGCCGAGCGCGCCGCCGCGCTTGATGATCTGCTCGAGCGCCGGGACGATCGACTCGCCGCCGTCCAGCCCGAAGCGCTTGGTGCCGGTGTACTTGGTGTCGAGGAAGCGCTCGAAGCCCTCGGTCTCGACGAGCTTGTTGAGGATCGCCCGCTTGCCCTCGCGGGTGAAGGAGATCTCCTTCTCCGGCCCCTCGATGCGCTCCTGCAGCCAGGCCTTCTCGCCGGGCTCGGAGATGTGCATGAACTCGATGCCGAGCGTCGAGCAATAGGTGCGGCGCAGGATGGCGAGCATCTCGCGGATGGTCGCGAACTCCAGCCCGAGCACGTGGTCGATGAAGATCTTCCGGTCGAGATCGGTCTCGCCGAAGCCGTAGGAGGCCGGGTCGAGCTCGGGATGCGGCTGCGGCGGCTCGAGCCGCAGCGGGTCGAGGTCGGCCTCGAGATGGCCGCGCATGCGGTAGGCGCGGATCATCATCAGCGCGCGGATGGAATCGCGCGTCGCCTGCTGCACCTGCTCGGCCGAGACGTCGTGGCCGTTCTTCCGCGCCTCGGCGAGGAGCCGCTCGCCGATCGCGGCCTCGGCCCCGAAGGAGCCGTCGAAGGCCGAGACGAGCTCGCCGTTCGGGCGCGGCGGCCAGTCCGGGCGCTCCCAGGAGGCGCCCTCGGCGTTGCGGGCGACGTCGCCCGGCGCGTCGGCGAGCCGGCCGAAGAACTCCCGCCACGCCGCGTCGACCGTGTCCGGGCTCTCGACGTAGCGGGCGTAGAGGTCGTCGAGGTAGCCGGCGTTGCCGCCGTAGAGGAACGAGGTTTGAGTGAGGGCTTGGTTCGCCGGCTGGCGTGACATCGGTTGGTCCTGCAGGCTTCGTCGCACGCTATATAAGGCGAAAACGACCTCATCGCGACGATTTCGGCCGTTGCCGTCGAAGTTTACCCGCTCTGCGTTTACAGCCTGTCTCTGCGCTGGGCCGCTCCGGCCGGCTCAGCCGCCGAGGTTCGGGGCGAGCTCGCGGCAGGCGGCGACGAGGCTGCGCACCGAATCGACCGACTTCTCGAACATGCCGCGCTCGCTGCGGTCGAGGTCGATCTCGACAATCTTCTCGACGCCGTTCGCGCCGATCACCACCGGCACGCCGACATAGAGGTCCTGGATGCCGTACTCGCCGTTCAGCCAGGCCGCGCAGGGCAGCACGCGGCGCTTGTCCTTCAGGTACGACTCGGCCATCTCGATCGCCGCCGCCGCCGGGGCGTAGAAGGCCGAGCCGGACTTCAGCAGGCTCACGATCTCGGCGCCGCCGTCGCGCGTCCGCTGCACGATCTGGTCGATACGCTCTTTCGTCGTCCACTTCATGGCGATCAGGTCGGGCAGCGGGATGCCGGCCACCGCCGAGTAGCGGACCAGTGGCACCATGGTGTCGCCGTGGCCGCCGAGCACGAAGGCCGTGACGTCCTCCACCGAGACGTTCAGCTCGCGGGCGATGAAGGTGCGGAAGCGGGCGGAATCGAGCACGCCCGCCATGCCGACCACTTTGCGGTGCGGCAGGCCGGAGGTCTTCTGCAGCGCCCAGACCATGGCGTCGAGCGGATTGGTGATGCAGATGACGAAGGCGTCGGGCGCGTATTTGCGGATGCCGGCGCCGACCTGCTCCATGACCTTCAGGTTGGTGCTGAGGAGATCGTCGCGGCTCATGCCGGGCTTGCGCGGCACGCCGGCGGTGACGATGACGACGTCGGCGCCCTCGATCTCGGCATAGGTGTTGGCGCCCTTGATGTCGGCGTCGAAGCCGGCCACCGGGCCGGAATGGGCGAGATCCAGCGCCTTGCCGTGCGGCACGCCCTCGACGATGTCGAACAGCACGACGTCGCCGAGCTCCTTCAGCCCGATGAGGTGGGCGAGGGTGCCGCCGATCTGACCGGCGCCGATCAGGGCGATCCTGTTGCGCGACATCGTTCAACGTCCTTGTACGTGGGGAGAGACGGGGTGGAGGGGTGACTAGACCTATCGGCCGGGAGGTTCAAGTCGGAGCGATGCTTCTCTTCCCTCTCCCATGGGGCTACGAGATTCACACATCCGCCGGGTGGCTCATCGCGACAGGTCGGGAAGGCTTCCATCCTCCCCCTGAAAGGGGGAGGTCGAGACGGCGAAGCCGTCCGGGTGGGGGTCCTCTGCGGTGACACGGCGGCGAGAAGACCCCCTCTGGCTCGCTACGCGAGTCCGCCG
>JAEZCD010000135.1 GCA_023430145.1 Pseudomonadota bacterium | reverse complement strand
GGCGGCTGCTCGCCGAGCGTCCGGACGTGCGCATCCGCGCCCTTTGCCACAATCGCACCCTGGAAACCGGCGAGCGGCTTTCGGTCGTGCGCGGTTCCATCGCCGACCGCGAGACCTGCGACAGGGCTGTCGAGGGTGTCACCCATGTCGTCCACCTGGCCACCTGCAAGGAAACCGCCGACGACGTCATGGACGTGACGGTCAAGGGGCTGTTCTGGCTGCTTGAGGCTTTTCGCGTAAGCCCGGCGGCGCAACGTTTCGTCCTGATCGGCGGCGACGCCGCGGTGGGCCATTTCTTCCATCGCCACCCGGCGCCGATCACCGAGGACGCGCCGCACATGGCCTATCCCGGCTGCTACGCGCTCTCCAAGGTGCTGGAGGAGGTCATGGTCGAGCAGTACGGCATCCAGTACGGCATCGACTGGTGCTGCCTGCGCGCGCCCTGGATCATGGAGAAGGACGATTTCCGCTGCAGCCTGTCGTTCGGCGACGACGTGTTCGGCGGGCCGGACTGGAAGACGATGGTGTCGCCTGAGGTGGCCGAGCGCGCCCGGGCCGACGGCGCGGTGCCGGTCCTCCTCGAGGAGGATGGCACCCCGGTGCGCCGCAACTTCGTCCATGTCGACGACCTGGTCGCGGCGCTCCTCCTGGCGCTGAACGCCGGCGCGGCGCGACAGCGCCTCTACAACATCGCGATGGACGAACCTGTCGACTATGGCGCCGTCGCCGCCTATCTCGCCGAGACGCGCGGGCTGCCTTCGGTCCCCGTCCGCGGCCCCTATGTCAGCAACTGGATGGACAACAGCCGCGCCAAGGCCGAGCTCGGCTGGCGGCCGGCCTACGACCTCGAGAAGCTGATCGATTCCGCCTGGGACTACGAACGCCCTCCGACTGAACCACGAAGGGTCTGGTATCCGGGCTGATGCGTACTGAGCTGCATGAAGAAACAAACACTTGGAGGAATGCCATGAGGCTGAATTCGATTCTGTTGGCCGGCGCGACCGTCGTCATGCTCGCCGGCACGGCGATGGCCCAGGACAAGACGCTCGCCATCGTCGTCAAGGGTCTCGACAACCCGTTCTTCGAGCAGATCAATCTCGGCTGCCAGAAGTGGAACAACGAGAACAAGGCGAGCGGCTACAAGTGCCTGTACACGGGCCCCGCCTCCAGCGCCGACGAGGTCGGTGAGGTGCAGATCGTCGAGGACCTGCTGAACCGTCCCGACGTGAAGGCGATCGCCATCTCGCCGTCCAACGCGCCGCTGATGGCGCGCATGCTGAAGTCGAAGGCGCCGAAGATCCCGATCATGACCATCGACGCCGATCTCAGCGCCGAGGACGCCGGGCTGCGCAAGACCTATCTCGGCACCGACAACTACCTGATGGGCGTCAAGTTCGCCGAGCATCTGAAGAAACTGAAGCCGGAGGGCGGCACCATCTGCCTGCAGCTCGGCAACGTCGCGGCTGACAACATCAACCAGCGCGCCGCCGGCGCCCGCGACACCCTCGCCGGCGCGAAGGGCACGGCCAAGCTCACCGGACAGGGCGGCTGGACCGAGATCGCCGGCTGTCCGGTCTTCACCAACGACCAGGCCGATCTCGCCAACCAGCAGATGGCCGACGTCTTCACCACCAACCCGAACCTGACCGCCTTCGTCCTCGTCGGCGGCTGGGCGCAGTTCGCCCCGCAGGCCTATGCCCAGGTCACCGACCAGGTCATGAACAAGCTGAAGTCGAAGGCGCTCGTGATCGTCGCCGGCGACACGCTGCCGCCGCAGATCGAGGCCCTGAAGGCCGGGCGCAGCCACGTCCAGGTCGGCCAGCGGCCGTTCGAGATGGGCTACCGGTCGCCGAGCGTGATGATCGACATGATCGAGGGCAAGACCGTCGCGCCGACGATCTTCACCGGCCTCGACGAGTGCACGCAGGACAACGTCGCCACCTGCATCGCCAAGTAGCCCGACACTGCGGCCCGGCATCGCGCCGGGCCGCACCCGACCTGGTGCGCATGCATTGACCCGGACCGCCTGCGGCGGACCGGGAACCAGCTCTCCGATGCTCAACGAAACGACCAGGAGATCGACAATGATCATACGTATGTCGGCCATCGCCTTGACGCTCACGGCGGCGCTCGCCGCGACGGGGGCCGAGGCTCAGGGCAAGAAGTCGCTCGTCTTCGTCGTCAACGGCGCCTCCGATTTCTGGAAGCTGGCCGAGGCGGGGGTGAAGAAGGCGCAGAGCGAGCTGCCCAACTACAGCCTGCAGTTCAAGTATCCCGAGACGGCCGCCGCCGCCGTGCAGCAGCGCCTGATGGACGACCTCGTCGCCGCCGGCGCCTCCGCCATCATGGTGAGCGCGGTCGATCCGAAATCCTCCACCGACGCGCTGAACCGGGTCGGCAGCCAGGTGCCGCTGTTCACCACCGACAGCGACGCGCCGAACACCAACCGCATCGCCTATATCGGCTCCTCGAACACGGATGCCGGCAAGCAGGCCGGGCAGATCGCGCTGAAGGCGCTCCCCAACGGCGGCAAGTGCATCGGCTTCGTCGGCCTGCCGGGCGCCGACAATGCCCGCGAGCGCATCGAGGGCATGAAGGAGACGATCAAGGGCTCCAAGGTCGAGCTGATCGACGTGCGCGGCGACGACATCGACCAGACGCGGGCCAAGCGCAATGTCGAGGACGCCCTGGCGGCGAACCCCAACATCGACTGCATGGTCGGCTTCTACTCCTACAACCCGCCGCGCATCTACGAGGTGCTGAAGGAATCCGGCAAGCTCGGGAAAGTGACGGTCATCGCCTTCGACGAGGATCCGATCACGCTCGGCGGCGTCCGTGAGGGCACGATCGCCGGCACCGTGGTCCAGCAGCCCTACGAATGGGGCTATCAGGGCATGAAGCTGATGGCCAAGTACCTCGAGGGCGACAAGTCGGGGATCCCTGCGGACAAGCTCGTCATCGTGCCGACGAAGATCATCGACAAGGCCAATGTCGACGCGTTCGAGGCGGAACTGAAGGCGCGCATCCGCGGCTGACGCCTCGGAGCCGGCAGGCCGCCGCGATCACTCCCCAAGAGCGGTCGGCCTGCCGGTCGATTTCGTCACCCCGTCTCGGAGCTCGCCTTTCGGACCATGACGGCGCCACTGCTGCAGATGGTCGGGATCTCGAAGGCCTTCGCCGGGGTCCGGGCCCTCGACGATGTCTCCCTCTCCGTCGGCAAGGGCGAAGTCATCGGGCTCGTCGGCGAGAACGGCGCCGGCAAGTCGACTTTGATGAAGATCCTCGGCGGCGTCGTCGAGCCGAGCGCCGGCCATATCGTGCTCGACGGCGCGGAGGTGCCCCGACTCACGGTGCACGACTCGATGCGGGGCGGCATCGCGTTCGTCCACCAGGAGCTGAATCTCTTCGACAACCTGACGGTGGCGGCGAACATCTTCATCGGCCGCGAGCCGGTCTGGGGAGGGCCGCTGCGCCTCCTCGACGAGCGCGAGCTCGACCGGCGCGCCAGCCCGCTGCTCGAGCAGCGCGGCGCCGACTTCGCCGCCGACACGCCGGTATCGAGCCTGTCGCTGGCGCAGATGCAGCTCGTCGAGATCGCCAAGGCGCTGTCGCTCGAGGCCCGGCTCGTCATCATGGACGAGCCGACCTCGAGCCTGACGGCGGCCGAGACCGAACGGCTGCTCGCCGTCATCCAGCGCCTGAAGGCCGACGGGGTCGCCGTCATCCTCGTCTCGCACCGGCTGGCCGAGATCGAGCGCGCCGCCGATCGCGTCGTCGTGCTGAGAGACGGCAAGCGCGTCGCCGAGCTGCCGAAGGGCGAGATCCGGGCCGAGACGATGATCCGCCACATGATCGGCCGCGACCTGAAAACCCTCTATCGCGCCCCCGCGCATCCGCCCGGCGACTCCGTGCTGGAGATCTCCGGCGTGCGCACCGCCTACAGGCCCGACCAGCCGGTCAGCCTCAGCGTCCGCAAGGGCGAGATCCTCGGGCTCGCGGGTCTCGTCGGGGCCGGGCGCACCGAGCTCGCGCGCACCCTGTTCGGCCTCGAGCCGCTGCTCGGCGGCGAGATCGCCATCGATGGCAGGCCGATCCGGATCGGCTCGCCGCGCGCGGCGATCGAGCACGGGCTCTACCTCGTGCCCGAGGACAGGAAGCGCTCGGGCCTCATCCTCGACTTCCCGATCCGCTCCAACATCACGCTCGCGAGCCTCGCGGCCTGCTCGCGGCACGGCCTGATCGACGTCGCCGCCGAGGAGACCGTGGCGCGGGGACAGCGCGAGGGGCTCGACATCCGGGCGCCGAGCATGGCGGTCCCGGCCGGCTCGCTGTCGGGCGGCAACCAGCAGAAGGTCGTGCTCGGAAAATGGCTGTCGATGGCGCCGCGGATGCTGATCTTCGACGAGCCGACGCGGGGTATAGACGTCGGCGCCAAAAGCGGCATCTATGGCTTGATGCGCGAGCTCTCCGATCGCGGCGTCGGCATCCTGATGATCTCGTCCGACATGGAGGAGGTCATCGGCGTCAGCGACCGGGTGGCGGTGATGCACGAGGGTCGGATCGCCGGGCTGCTCGGACGCGAGGCGCTCAGCGAGCAGGCGATCATGTCGCTCGCCGTCGGCCGCCTCGCCGCGTGATGCATTCATAGGACCGGGTGAGGATGATCAGCCGCAAGGACCTCGGGCTTCTCGTCCTGATCATCGTCGTCGGGACGGTGGTCGCCATCATCAATCCGCGCTTCCTGTCGCCGATCAACCTCGCCAATACGGCGAACCTGATCGGCCTGTTCGGGATCTTCGCGGTCGCGCAGGCCTTCGTCATCATCTCGGGCGGCATCGAGCTGTCGGTCGGCTCGATCATCGCCCTCATCGGCGTGATCTTCGTCGACCTCGTGGCCGGCGAATCCGTCAGCCCCCTCATCGCCGTCCTGATCGCCGTCGGCCTCGGCTGCCTGATCGGCCTCACGCACGGGCTCCTGATCGCCAAGATGGGCCTGCAGCCCTTCGTCGTGACGCTGTGCGGCCTCCTCATCTATCGCGGCATCGCCCGCTACTACACCGAGGACGCGACCGCCGGCTTTCCGTTCGGCGCGAGCTTCCCGACGCTCGAATGGATCGTCTCGGGGCGCTTCTACGGCGTCCCGCACAGCCTGATCGCCTTCATCGTCATCACCGTCGTGATGGGGATCGTGCTGCACCGCTCGGTGTTCGGGCGGCACCTCTTCGCCGTCGGCAAGAACGAGGAGGCGGCACGCTACAGCGGCATCGACACGACGCGCGTGGTGGTGGCGGCCTATGTCATCTGCTGCGGACTGACGGCCGTGGCGGCGATCTTCATCGCCATGTACACGCGCTCGATCTCGCCGTCCTCGCACGGCAATTTCTACGAGCTCTACGCCATCGCCGCGGCGGTGCTGGGCGGCTGCTCGCTGCGCGGCGGCGAGGGCTCAATCCTCGGCGTGGTGCTCGGCACCGTCCTGCTGCAGGTGCTGCAGAACCTCGTCAACCTGCTCGGCATCCCGAGCTCGCTCAACTTCGCGGTGATGGGCTCGGTGATTCTGATCGGCGTCATCGCCGACCGGCAGTTCTCGCAAGGCCGGCGACGTGCGGTCAGGGCCGTCCCGGCGCACCCCGGGAGCGCTCCGGCGGCGGCCTCCCCTGCCGGTGAGTAGCGGGGTCGCTGGCGCGGCGGGTCTCGCGCTCCGGAGCGTGTTGCGCGAGACGGAGCAGGTGAGCCCGCGGCCTCAGGCCTCCTCTTCCTCCCAGAAGGCGGTCGCGCCTTCGGCCCGCATCAGCTCGAGGATCTTCTCGCGCGGAATGACGCCGCAGCGCGCCGCCCACGCCTCGTAGAGCGCGCGCATCTCCGTCACCCGGTCGGGATGCCGGGCCGCGAGGTCGTGCAGCTCGGTGCGGTCCGCCTCCATGTCGTAGAGCTCCCACGGGCCCGGGAACTTGCGGACGAGCTTCCACCTGCCGACGCGCACCGCGGCATTGCCCTCGTGCTCCCAGAACATCGGCGATCGGCGCTCGGCGTCCGTGGCGAAGGACGGCGCTAGGCTCTCGCCTTCGCAAGGCAGGATGTCCCGGCCGTGGAACGTCGTGGGATACTCGGCGCCGCTGATCTCCAGGATGGTGGCCATGATGTCCGGCAGCTGGCCGGGCCGGTGGCGCAGCTGGTCGGCCGCCGCGATGCCCGCCGGCCAGTGCACGATGAGCGGCGTGGCGATGCCGCCCTCGTGCACCCAGTGCTTGTAGAGCCGGAACGGCGTGTTGGAGAGATTTGCCCAGGCGACCCCGTAGCTCTGATAGGTGTCCTCCGCGCCCGGCATGATCGACGGGTCGTTGCCGAAGCGGACGGGGCGCCCGTCGCGGGTCTCGGGCTTGGCGATCATCAGCTCCTCGACGAGCGTCGCCGGCGAGACATCGTCCGGGATGTCCTCCGCGCAAGCGCCGTTGTCGGAGAGGAAGATGATCAGCGTGTTCTCGAGCTGGCCGGTCTCCTCGAGCACCTTCAGGATGCGCCCGATGCCCTGATCCATGCGGTCGATCTGGGCGGCGTAAACCTCCATGCAGCGCAGCAGCCACGCCCGGTTCTCGGCATCCGTCCATGGCGGCTGCGTCGGGTCGCGGTCGGTGAGCTTCCAGTCGGGATGGATGATCCCCGCCTCGATCATGCGGGCGAGGCGCTGCTCGCGCAGCGCATCCCAGCCGTCGTCGAACCTGCCCTTGTACTTGGCGATGTCGTCCGGGTGAGCGTGCAACGGCCAGTGCGGCGCCGTATAGGCGACGTATTGGAAGAAGGGCTGGTCGGGATGATGCTCGACATGCTCCCGGATGAAGGCCGCGGCCTGGTCGCTGATCGCATCCGTGTAGAAGAAGCCCGGGTCCCTCGCAGCCTCGTGCTCGACGTTGTCGTTACCGCGCGTGAGCGTGTTCGGAAAATAAAAGCTCCCGGCGCCGATGATGGTGCCGTAGAACGCGTCGAATCCCCGCTGCAGCGGCCAGGCACCGGATGGCTCGGTGAGGCTCGCCGCGACGTGCCACTTGCCGCTGAGATAGGTCCGGTAGTTCCGCGTCTTCAGTACCTCGGCGATGGTGACGCAGCGCTCGTTGAGGTCGCCGGCATAGCCTTCCGGCCCGGTGCTGTAGGTGAGGATGCCGATGCCGGTCTGGTGGGGATGCAGGCCGGTGAGCAGGGAGGCGCGCGACGGGCTGCAGCGGGCGGTATTGTAGAACTGCGAGTAGCGCAGCCCGTTGGCGGCCAGCCGGTCGAGGTTCGGCGTCTCGATCTCGCCCCCGTAGCAGCCGATATCCGAGAATCCCATGTCGTCGTTCAGGATCAGAATGATGTTCGGGCGCTTCGTCCCGGCAACGTCGTCGGTCATCGAGAACATATCCTTCGGTACATGGTCGCGACCCGGCGAGGTCACGGACGCCGCGTCAGATTGATGACGAGGCGGTAGTAGTCGGGCAGGTAGACGGAGCGCAGCAGCTCGAGCGGCCGGCCGTCCGCCGCCGTCGTCAGCCGCTCGATGCCGAGGAGCGGAGCGCCGGCGCGGATGCCGAGAAGCTCCGCATGCGCCTCGTCGGCGAGGCACGCCGTGATGCTCTGGCTGGCCTGCCCGATCACGAGCCCGAGCTCGTCCTCGAAGACGCGGTACATCAGGATCGAGACGAGATCCCGGTCGGCGAGCTCGAGCCCGATGTCGGGCGGGTAGAAGGCGTGCTCGATGGCGATCGGCGTCGCATCCGCTAGGCGCAGGCGCTTCAGCTCCCACACCGCACGCTCTCCGAGCGCATCGTAGACGTCGAAATCGTGCGCCTTGGTCATCCCCTTGTGGAGAATCCGTGCGCCAGGCTCGAAGCCGGCGTCGCGGATGGTCTCGGAGAATCCCAGGAGGCGCCCGATCCAGTTCTCGGGCTTGTTCGACTGCAGGAAGGTGCCGCGGCCGCGCTCGCGGGCGAACATCCCCTCCTCGACCAGCGGGCGCATGGCACTGCGGATGGTGATCCGGCTGACGCCGAAATGCTTCACCAGTTCGGCCTCCGTCATCAGCCGTCCATCGGCGTCGACGAGCTTGCCTTCACGCACCTCTCTGCGGATGTTCTCCCGGACCCGGATATGCAGCGGCTGCCGGTCGTCCGCGGCCGACATGTCGGCCGGGGCCAGGCTCGGAGCGCGCACCGTGCGCTTCTTCCTCGTGCGCTGTGGCGATTCAGACATGTCAGATCCGCCGCCGGCTCACGGGATCGAAGAGGTGGATGTCCGCCGGCCCCACCGTCACGGCCATCTGCTCGCCCTCTCGGGGAAGGGGCATGCGATCATAGCGGGCGCGCAGCGGCGTCCCGCCCATGCTCATGTCGAGGATGGCCGCATCGCCGAGATTCTCGACGACCTCGACCGTGGCCGGGATGCCGTCCGCCTCGAACTGCACCGCGCTCGGTCGCACGCCGATGACGACGTCGCGCGCGCCGCGGACAGCCGAGGCCGTCGACAGCCGCCGCCCGCCGATCTCCACCGCGCCGTCGGCGTAGCGTGCCGGGATCAGGTTCATGGGCGGGCTGCCGATGAAGGCCGCCACATCGATCGAATTAGGGTGCGCGAAGACATCGGCTGGAGGGCCGATCTGCTGGACCTCGCCCTCCATGAACACCGCCATGCGGTCGGCGAGCGTCATCGCCTCCTCCTGGTCGTGGGTGACGTAGATCGCCGTGACGCCGAGCGATCGCTGCAGCTTCTTTAGCTCGACGCGCGTCTCCAGGCGCAGCTTGGCGTCGAGGTTCGAGAGCGGCTCGTCGAGCAGGAACAGGCGCGCCTTGCGGACGATGGCGCGCGCGAGCGCGCAGCGCTGCTGCTGGCCGCCCGAAAGCTGCCCGGGCCTGCGATCGAGCAGGTGCTCGATCTTCACCTTCGCCGCGGCCTCCCGCACGGCGGCGGCGATCTCCCCCTTGGGGCGCTTGGCCATCTCGAGCGGGAAGGAGATGTTCTGGGCCACGGTCATGTGCGGATAGAGCGCATAGCTCTGGAACACCATGGCCACGTCGCGCTCCCTGGCGTCCGAGCCGGTGACGTCGACGCCGTCCACCAGGATGCGCCCGGAGGTGGGTGCATCGAGGCCGGCGAGAATGCGCAGCGTCGTGCTCTTGCCGGAGCCGGACGGACCGAGCAGCGCGAAGAACTCGCCGGGCTCGATCTCGAGATCGATGCCCTTCAGGGCGGCGAACGTCCCGTGCTTCTTGACGATGCCTTCGAGCCGGACTTGCCCGCGCGCGGTCATCGGCGCCCTCCCCCCTTGACGGCGCCGACCGTCAGGCCCTTGACGATGTGCTTCTGGGCGATGATGCCGAGCACCACGACCGGCAGCATGGCGAGGGCGGAAACCGCCGCCAGCTTCGCCCACAGCGTCTGCTCGACGGAGACGAAGTTGAACATCGAGATGGTGACTGGCCGCACGACGTTGCCGCTCAGCACGACTGCGAACAGGAACTCGTTCCAGGCGTTCAGGAAGACGAAGACGACCGTGACCGCGACGCCGCCCTGCACCTGCGGCAGGATGATCCGCCACAGCGTCTTGAGGCGGCTCGCGCCGTCGAGATAGGCCGCCTCCTCCATCTCGAGCGGGATGTCCTCGAAATAGGACACCAGCAGCCAGATCGCGAACGGCACCGAGAACGACAGATAGATCAGGATGATGCCCTGATAGGTATCGATCCAGCCGATGTAGCGCAAAATCAGGAAGTACGGGATGATGATCCCCACCGGCGGCAGCATCTGGGTGGTGAGCACGTAGAAGCCGGCCCAGCGCTTGCCGGGCACGCGCAGGCGCGCCAGGGCATAGGCGGCCGGGATCGACAGCGCCATCGTGACGATGGTCGTGCCGATCGAGATGACGAAGCTGCTGACGAGATTTGGCAGGATCGAGGTCGGGCCGAACAGCACGTCGCGGAAGGCGTCCAGCGTCGGCGAGAAGACGAGCTTCGGCGGATAGGCCAGCACGTCCTGCTCGGTCTTGAAGGCGTTCAAGAGGCTCCAGACGATCGGGAACGTCCAGGCGAGCAGGAACACGCCCGAGATGGCGAGCATGACGCCGAGGCGCAGCTTCTTGATCATCACCGCGCCCTCCTGAGCGCGAACAGCGCGCCCGAGACGAGCACCGTCAGGACGAGCAGCGCCACGGCGAGCGTCGAGCCATAGCCGATCGACAGCTCGGTGAAGGATTTCCGGTAGGCATAGAGGTTCAGGATCTCGGTCGCCGTGCCCGGACCGCCGCCGGTGACCGTGAAGATCGCCGCGAACGCGGTCAGCGCGACCATGGTGCGCATGATGATCACCATCACGATCGCCGGCCGCAGCAGCGGCAGCGTGATGCGCACGAAGCTCTGCCAGGGGGTGGCGCGGTCGATGCGCGCGGCCTCGTAGATGTCGTCCGGCAGCGCCGCGAGGCTGGCCAGCAGCACCATGAAGGCGAACGGCGTCCACTGCCAGGTGTGGATGACGATGACGGAGAAGAGGGCGAGGCTCGGATCGCCGAGCCAGTTGTGGCTGCCGAGGCCGGCCGTCACCGACAGATAGTCCACGACGCCGAACTCTGGCGCGAGCATGAAGGTGCGCCAGACCATGCCGACGACGGCAGGCGACAGCACCACCGGCAGGACGGCGATGATGCGGAACAGGGCCTGGCCACGCCGCATGCGATAGACGAGCAGTGCCAGGCACAGGCCGATGACCACCTGCAGGACGACGGTGGAGACGGTATAGGTGAGGCTGACGCCGAGCGAGGACCAGAAGCGCGGATCGGCGAAGAGTTCCCGGTAGTTGTCGAAGCCGACGAAGCCGTCCATGAACGGCATCGCCAGATCCATGCGTTGAAAGCTGGTCCAGACGAGGAAGAGCAGCGGAAACGTCGTCGTCGCCGTGAGGGCGAGCAGGGCCGGGGCGAGCAGCGCCGCCGCGAAACGGCGCTCCCTCCCCTCCATGATCGCTGCAGGGTCTCTGCGTCCCACCGTGCTGCTCCGGCTCGCCTATGCCATTCCGGCTCTTGCGAGCCGGCCCTTCAGCCCCGCATCAGGGGCTCGAGGCGGCGCTGCGCCTCGTCGAGTGCCGCCGGGATGGTGGCCTGGCCGACGAGGGCCTGCTGGATGGCGGTCGCCACCGTGTCGCCGATCGCCGGCCACTGCGGCACGCGCGGCCGCCAGTCGACGTCGGTATCGTGCTCGAGCGACTGCAGGCTGGCGTCGATGAAATTGTCGCCGAAGGCCCCTACCACTTTCGTGAATTCGGGGTTCTTCCAGAAGCCGAGGCGGTTGACGCCGGCGCGCTTGGCCGGACCCGCGAAGCGATAGGAGGTGCGCGCCTGCGTCTCCGCGCTCGCCGCCCACTGGATGAAGAGCCAGGTGGCGCGCTTGCGCTTCTCGGGCAGCGCCGCGTTGATGGGGAAGCCCCAGTTCCAGAGCGAGGTGACGCGCTTGCCGCTCGGTCCCTTGGGCCAGCGCGCATAGCCGATCTTGCCGATGACCTTCGACTTCTCCGGATTGTTGATCACCGAGGCCGAGGTATTGGCGTCGATATAGGTGCCGATCGTTCCCTGGGAGAAGGCATCTGCGATATCCGGCCAGTTCCAGTTCTGCGCTGCGGCCGGCGCATACTTGCGCATCACGTCGACATACCAGGCGAGGGCAGCCTCCGCTTGGGGACCGTTCACCTTGAGCTTGCCGTCCGGCATCCAGTCGCCGCCGAACTCGCGGAAGATCGACGAGTAGATGTAGACGTTCTGGCCTGCGCCTGCGAGGCCGCGTAGCGCCGCCCCCCACACCCGGCTCCCGGGATCATGCAGGGCGGCCGCATTGGCGACGAACGCCTCCAGATCGTCGGCCGGCTTCAGTCCCTTCGCATCGTAGAGGTCCTTGCGGTAGACCTGAACCGTCACCTCGCCGTCATACGGCACGCCGTAGAGGCTGCCGCCGATGGTGTTGGCGCGGCGCCATGCCGGAACGATATCCTCGGCGTTGAACCATGCCGGATCGGTGAGCGAAGCATCGCCGAGATATTTGTCCAGCGGCTCGACCCATTTGTTCGCCGCGTAGATCGCGTAATACATCGGATCGGCGGCATGGGTGGAATAGGTCCCGGTCCGCGAGGTCAGATCGATGACGCTCTTCTGGCGGATCTGGGCCGGCGGAATCTTCTCGAAGCGCAGGCTGATGCCGGTGAGCGCCTCGAACTGCGGCGTGAGGGAGACGAGATTGTCGAAATAGCTCGCCGGGATCACCGCGACGGTGAGGGATTCTCCGGCCGCCTGCCGCCAGTCGATCTTGGCGGACTTGTAGGCGGCGAGATCGGGCTCCTGAGCGAAGCCCTCGCGGATCAGGGCAGGCAGGGCGACGGTCGCGAGACCGGCTTGCAGAAGACGACGTCGCGTGGGGCCGTTCTGAGACATGTTCGTTTCCTCCCCGGTCCACGTTCGTCGCGGACCTTTGTTATTATGAAGTCGTAAATGTTATGACATGTCAAGCGGCCGCTTCCGGATGACCTGCTGCCCTCTCGACAATTCGCTGCTCCGGTCGGCGCGGACGATCCCGTATCGACCGCTCCCGAGCGCCGCACGGGACCCGAGCGAGGACCGCAAAGGATCGGCTTGACTTGGAGTGCGCTCCAACTCGTAGCTTGCGCGGCGTCGGGACGAAGCGGTGCTCATGAAGATCGGCGAGCTGGCGAAGCGCTCGGGACTGTCGGCCCACACCATCCGCTACTACGAGCGGATCGGGCTGCTTCCCTACGCCGACCGGGACCGGTCGAGCCGCAGGGATTATGACGCGTCCATCCTGGTCTGGATCGAGTTTCTCGGTCGCCTGAAGACGACCGGGATGCCGATCCGCGACATGCTCCGCTACGCGGCCTTGCGGGAGCGTGGCGCCGTCACCGAGACGGAGCGCCGCGAATTGCTCGAACGGCACCGCGAGCGTGTTCGCGTCCGCCTCGCCGAGTTGCAGGCCTGCCTGCTCGTCCTCGACACCAAGATCGCCGGCTATGCCGGCCAGGAACAGAGGATGAAGGACTATGACGCCATCCCGCCACAGCGCCGGCGAAAGCCGGCTGGAGCGCGGACGACGCGCACTGGCTGAGATCGACGGCGAGGCCGGCGAGAACGTCATCGCGGCGCTCGCGGACATCGCGCCCGACTTTGCGACCTACATCATCGAGTTCCCGTTCGGCGACATCTACAGCCGCCCCGGCCTCGACCTGCGCGCGCGTGAGATCGCGACCATCGCAGCGCTGACGGCGATGGGCACCGCGACCCCACAGCTGAAGGTGCATATCGAGGCGGGGCTCAATGTCGGCCTGTCGCGTGAGGAGATCGCCGAGATCATCATGCAGATGGCCGTCTATGCCGGCTTTCCGGCCGCCCTCAACGGCCTGTTCGCGGCCAAGGAGGTGTTCGCGGCGCGGGCGGAGAAGGGGACGGCGGTGTCGTGAGCCCGCTCGGGCCGGGCAAAGCCGCGAGCGCCGCGCACCTCGCGCCTTGGTGCGCGGCCGATCCTTCGGCGGGGATGCATAGGTGCTCGCCGAGAAAACTTAGCGAACCGACGAAGTTTCGCTTGCGCCGCCGGCGGGTCGGCTATAGTTAGCGAGATGGCTAAGCATGATCCCGAGCTCTCGCTGATCTTCCACGCGCTGGCCGATCCGACGCGCCGGTCGATCCTGACCCGGCTCGCCGACGGGCCCGCGCGGGTCACCTATCTGGCCGGTCCCACGGGGCTTCGCCTGCCGACCGTGATGCGGCACCTGTCGGTGCTGGAGGAGGCAGGGCTGATCGCCACGTCCAAGGACGGGCGGATCCGGACATGCGCCATCGTGCCGGAGGCATTCGATCCGGTGCGGACTTGGCTCGACGAGCAGCGGGCCATCTGGGAAGCCCGACTCGATCGGCTGGATGCCTTCGTGATGAGCGTGATGAAGGAGCGCAAGGAATGACATCGAACCCCGCACCGCATGGCAGCAAGGATCGCTTCGCGACGCTCACCTTCGAGCGGGACGTGGCCGCGCCGGTAACGGTGCTGTGGCACGCCTGGACGGCCCCGGCCGCGCGCAAGCTTTGGGCCGCGCCGACGCCCGCGGTCACGGTGGAGTTTCTCGAGGCCGACAGCCGCGTGGGCGGACGCGAGGTCTCGCTCTGCAAGGTGGACGGGCAGCCCGATTTCCGTTGCGAGGTCGGCTGGCTCGACATGCAGCCGGCGCTGCGCAGCGTGAACTACGAGACGGTGTCGTCCGGCGGCGCGACGCAATCGGCGGCGCTGGTGACGGCGGATTTTTCGGGCAGGGGCGAGCGCAGCCGACTCGTCGTGACGGTGCAGCTGTCATCGCTCGCCGGGAACATGGAGGCGGGATACCGGCAGGGCTTTGGCGCGGGGCTCGACAATCTCGCGCGCGCGGCCGAGCGGACCATGGTGCTCGAGCGCGTGATCCGGGCCCCGCGCGCCCTCGTCTGGGGCGCGTGGATGAACCCGGAGACGCTGCCGCGATGGTGGGGGCCGGACGGGTACTCCTGCCGGACGGCGCGGATAGATCTTCGGGCCGGCGGCGAATGGGTGTTCGACATGATCGCGCCGGACGGCACGGTCTTCCCGAACCATCATCGCTATGGCGAGGTCCGGGCCGAGGACAGGATCGGCTACACGCTGCACTGGGGCGAGAACGGGCCGAAACATGCCGACGCCTGGGCCTCGTTCGAGGACCAGGGTGGGGAGACGAAGGTCACGCTCGGCATGGTGTTCAACACGGCGGCCGAGTTCCAGCAGGCGAAGGGTTTTGGTGCCGTCGAGCTCGGGCTGCAGACGCTCGGCAAACTGGAAGCCTTCGTCGTGAGCCGCGATGCAGGAGCCGAGAAGCCATACCGCGCAGCGTAGCCGAGCCTCGTCGAGAAACGGGCCAGGGACGCGGTCCGGAACTGACCGTGCGGAAGCGCGCGTCTGGCCGGCCTCGCCGGCCGAGGTGCTCTGCGGGCTCGTCGGCGACGCCCGACGGATTTCCGCCCTCTACCGCACTGAGCCCGTCCCTGATCCGATCCGGGACGGTCCCGGTCAGCGGGGCCAGGAGGCCGGGATCGTCTCGGGCTTGATCTGGCCGGCAGCCGCGAGGACGCGCCAGTAGGCGTGGTCGACATGCGCCACGATCGTGTTCTCGAGGCTGCGGGCGACGAGATCGCCTTCCGCCGAATGGGCGGCCGCCATGTGCGCGACCTCTTCCGGCAGCCCGACGGACAAGCAGATATACACGCCGTAGGCGGGATGCCGGATGGCCGGACGCCCGGTATGCTGCGAAGCTGCCCACCGCGCCCGGTTCACCGGATCGAACTCCCACGGCTTGCCGATGTCGTGGCACAGCGCGCCGGCGACGACGAGGTCGCGGTCGATCTGCACGTTCGGGAAGTTCTCGGAGAAATCGTCCGCCATCTTCATGGCGAGGCGGGCGACGCTGCGCAGATGGTCCGTCTGGTCGCCCGAGAGCGCTTCGAGATCGCCCGGCACGCCGCAGGCCGGCATGTCGCGAAGCGAGTCGTAGCTGCTGCCGGCCAGCGAGAAGGCCCAGGCCTCGACCACCTTCGCCCGCAGGCCGGCATCCTTGATCTCGGCGATCTCGGGAAGCTCTTCCTGCACACGCCGGCGCAGCTCGTCGGTGATCGGCCGGCCCTGCTGCGCGAGGCGCGGAGCGTCCGGGGTATGCACTGCCTGAGGCTTCATCGGGGGTCTCGCTCGTCGTCTTTCGTGATGTGGTGCGGAGGGCGCCGGGGCTCGCGCTCGAACGCCCTCCTTCGTTCGGCCGGGCTCAGGCCGAGACCGCCTGCGCGATCTTGACGAGCTCCGGCGGGAACAGGTCCGGATTGTCGGACAGGACCGACGCCGCCGCGCGGCGGAAGGAGTCGCCGTCGACGTCCGTCGTCACCTGCATGCCGTGGTCGCCGAGGAATCCGTAGGCCTTCGCCTCGTCCGCCTGCGTGTGCTTGCGCAGATGGTCATCGGCGGCGCTGGACGACTTGAGGAACGCCTCCTTGTCGGCGGCCGAGAGCCCGTCGAAGAAGGCCGGGTTGGCGACCACATAGGCGGTGGTGAGGACGTGGTCGGTCTTGGAGACGAACTTCTGTACCTCGTACAGCTTGTTCGATTTCACCACGGACGGCGGCGTGTCCTGCCCGTCGGCGACGCCCTGGCGCAGCGCCAGATAGAGCTCGCTCAAGTCGACGGCGACGGTCGAGGAGCCGAGCGCCTGCATCAGCGCGATATAGGCTTTCGCGTTCGGCACGCGCATCTTGAGGCCCTTCATGTCGTCCGCCGACTTGATGACCTTGACGTTGTTGGTCATGCAGCGGAAGCCGAGATCGGTCCAGCCGACGAGCCGAAACCCCTTCTCGAGCGCTGCCTTGCGCAGCGCGTCGCCGAACGGGCCCTCGATCGCGGCATAGGCGTGCGCGCGGCTCTTCCAGAGGAAGGGCGCGTCCGTCACCGACATCTGCGGCACCCAGTTCATGAGGCCGACGCCGATGGCGCCCATCTCGATCGAGCCGAGCCGCACGGCCTGCGCCGTGTCGCGCTCGTTGCCCATCTGCGCGTCGGGGAAGAGCTGCACGACGAAGCGCTTGTCGGTCATGCCCTCGAAACTGGTCTTGAAGTTCTCCGCCCAGATGTGCCAGCCATGCGCCATGGGCGCGGGATGCGCGAAGCGCAGGCGCTTGGGGGCCTGCGCGCGGGCGATCCCGGGCGACAGGACCGTCACCGCGGTGACCGCGCCTCCGAGCCGCAGCGCCTCGCGCCGCGACACGGGACCGGTCCCCGAGAGGCTCCGGCCCGCGGCGTCGTTCTTCGTTCTGGTCATCGTTTCCTCCCGGTTTTTTTTGTCTGTTTCTGTCGCGTGCTTCGTCTATCCCCGCATGTCCAGCATGTGAGGAAGGATGGTCGTGATCACCGGAAACGCGGCGACGATCAGAAGTCCCGTCACCAGCACGGCGAGATACCACAGGACGATGCGGCTCGTTGCCTCGACGCGCGCGCCCGAGATCTTGCAGGCCACGTAAAGTGCGATGCCGATCGGCGGCAGGATGCAGCCGATGCCGAAGGACTCGGCCATGATGATCCCGTATTGCAGAAGATCGACGTCGAGCTTCTGCGCCACCGGCACGAGCAGCGGCGCGAGAATGATGATGGTCACGAAGCTGTCGAGGATCGCCGCGACGACGATGGTGATGAGAATGACGGCGATCAGAAAGCCGATATGGCCGAGCCCGGACGCCAGTCCCGCCAGCGCCGTCGTCACGCCTTCGAGGGTCATCGCCCAAGAGAAGATCGTCGCCGCAGAGACTGTGAAGAAGATCATGCCGTTGAGCATCGAGGCGCTGGTCAGCGTCTCCCAGAAGCTCGCGAGCGTGAAGCGCCGGTAGAACATGCCGAGCGCCAGCCCGTAGACGACGGCGAAGGTGGAGACCTCGGTCGGCGTGCCGTAGCCGCCGATGATGCCGCCGATCAGGATCACCGGCATCAGCAGCGGCAGGATCGCCCGGCGGGCCGCCTGCCCGACCTCGCCCGCCGAGGCGCGAGCGGTGGGCTCCCAGCCGAACATCGAGGCGCGCACGCGGATCAGGATCATCACGCAGAGGGCCAGCGTCGCGGCCGGCAGCAATCCCGCAACGAACAGCGCCCCGGTGGAGATGCCCGTCGCGGAGCCGACCAGGATCAGCGCGATGCTGGGCGGAACGGATTCCGCCATGGCGGCGGAGGCGGCGAGCACAGCGGCGCGCTCGGGCGCGGGGTAACCCTGCTCCTCGAGGCGCCGGCTCATCGGGATGCCGATCATGGCCATGTCTGCGGCCTTGGAGCCGGAGACGCAGGAGCCGAGATAGCAGCCGATCACCATGACCTGCAGCAGGCCGCCGCGCACGTGCCCGATCAGAGCCGTGACCAGATCGACGATGCGCCCGCCGATATCGGCCCTGTCCATGATGAAGCCGGCAAGAACGAAGAATGGCAGCGCCAGGAGGATGAAGCCGCTCGATCCGCGCTGCGCATTCATCATGATCGCGGTCATGTCCGCGGAGCCGACCGAGAGCACGCAGACGGTGCCGGTGATCGCCAGGATGAATCCGATCGGGACCCCAATGACCAGGAATGCGACGAACAGGACGATCAGCACTGTATAGAGCAGCGGGGGATCGGCGCCGAGCGTGTCCTTCAGCAGGAAGAAGGCGAGCAGCAGCGCTCCGGCCGCGAGCGCGCCCCCGGCGATGGCCCTCGGCGGCAGCCGCAGCAGCGTATTCGCCGCATGGACGACGAACAGCGCCGCGCCGATGATGATCGGCACCGTCATCCACGCATAGCTGATCCCCATCAGCAGCGTCGTTTCCTCGTAGTTCATCGACAGCAGCCGAAGCGAGTAGACCGCCATCGGCACCGAGACGACGATCACCAGGCATTCGACCAGCGCCCGCAGGAAGGCCCTCGCGGCGGGCGACGCGCGTTCGACGAGGAAGGTGATGACGATGAAATGCCCGCGGCTGTAGGACACCGCGCCGCCGAGGAAGGCGATGGTGACGAGGAAGGGATGCGCGGTCTCGGCGACGCCCATCAGCAGCGGCGAGGAGACGACGTTGCGCAGCATCGTGCTGCCGAAGATCAGCGCTACCTGCGCGATCAGGCTGAGATTCAGCACGATGACGGCGAGCCCGTCGATCAGGCGCAGCCAGCCGGGCTTGGGGATGTCGATGCGATAGGTGTCGAGATCGCTGTCGGCGAGGCTGTCTGGAGCTGCCGTCTGAACGATCGCCATCAGCGCATGCGCCCGTCGATCGGGAGCGCGCGGCCGCCATGCGGCAGCCGGTCCCGTCGTCCGGCCGCCGCCCCGTGCTGCCGGCCCCCTGCGAGGCAACCCGTCATTCCGGCGTATCCCCCCTCGCGCTCGGCGCGGTGAAGTGGGCGTCTTCCGTCGCGCCCGGCTTTGTGTAATTGATTACATCAGCCGCGCCCGCTGTCAACGCCGGCCGGGCGCGGGGTTGCGTCGGAGGAAGCGCGTCATCTATTGATTTCAGGGGTCGTCGCTGCATGTCGTCGAAGCAGAAGCGGCTTCAAAAGCGCAAGAGGAACGCCGTTCGCGCGGTCGACGTGGCGCGTCTGGCCGGCTGCTCGACGGCGACCGTCTCGCGTGCGCAGAACGCACCGGCCCTCGTCTCGGCGGAAACTCGCGCCCGCGTCGACGCCGCCATCCGGCAGCTCGGCTATATGCCCAACAGCGCCGCGCGCGCGCTCCGCTCCGAGCGCTCGAAGATGATCGGGATCGTCATCCCGACGCTCAATCACGCCATCTATGCGAGCCTCGTCGAGGCCGCTCAGCGCAGGCTGGCGGGCGACGGGTATTCGCTGTTCGTCGCCACCCACGAATGGGATCTCGTCAGCGAGGCCCAGCAGGTCGCGCTGCTGATCGAGCGCGGCACCGAGGGGCTGATCCTCGTCGGCGAGCGCCATCATGCGGATGTCTACGGCAGCATCGACGCCGCCGGCATTCCTCATATCAACACCTATGTGTTCAACCCCGAGAGCCCGCATCCCTGCGTCGGCATCGACAATCGCCAGGCTGCCGACGACATCACCGAGTTCCTGATCGGTCTGGGCCACCGCCGCTTCGGCGTGATCTCGGCCGCGACCGCCGACAACGACCGGGCGGCGACGCGCGTCGACGGCATCGCCGATGCGCTCGCCCGCCACGGCGTGACGCTGCTGCCGGAGGCGATCGTGCAGCGGCCCTACAGCATCTCCAGCGGGCGCGAGGGCATCCAGATCCTGCGCGCCCTGCCGGTGCCGCCGACCGCGGTCATCTGCGGCAACGACGTGCTCGCCTTCGGGGCGCTCATCGAGTGCCGCGAGGCAGGACTGGCGGTGCCGGGCGACATGTCCATCGTCGGCTTCGACAATCTCGATTTCACCGCCCATGTGGTGCCGCCGCTCACGACGATGGCGGTGCCGGCCGGCGAGATGGGCGCCGCGGCGGCGAGGTTCGTCATCGACACGCTCAAGGGGCGTCCGACGCCGCGCAAGATCCGCTTCGAGCCGAACCTGATCGCCCGCCGCTCGACGGGCGCGCCCGCGCCGGCACAGGCGCTGCGGACCGCGGACGCGGCTGTCGGCTGATCCTCGCATCCCGGCGCTACCTGGCCTGCGGAGCCTCTACAGGCTTCGTCCACCGCGTTGACAGCGAGCGGCGCGTGTAATCAATTACATCGATTTCGGGAGACGGGGCGCCGTGGCGGACCTGCTGGAGGAAGTCGACGAGGCGGCGAAGCTCGCCGGTCAGCGCCTCGCGCTGCCCCGCCGCTGGCGAGCCTTCGACCGCGCGCTGGTGAGCGGAACCGAGGTCGCCGCGGCGCTGATCGGCATCACCTTCGCGGGCCTGATCTCGCTCGAGGTGGTCTCCCGCTTCGTCTTCGACTTCTCGGTCTCCTTCGTGAACGCCGCTGCGCGGATGCTGCTCGTGTGGTTCTTCCTGCTCGGGGCCGGCATCGCGCTCCGGCGCGGCGCGCATGTCGGCTTCACCATGGCGATCGACGCCCTGCGGGGCTGGCCGCGAATTCTCGCGGTCCGGGCCGGACAGGCGATGATGATGCTGTTCTTCGTCCTGTTGTTCTGGAGCGGGCTCGTCGCCGCGGTGGCTGCGGCCCAGCAGACCGATCCGGGCCTCGGGATCAGCCTCGGCTATGGCGTCGCGGCGCTGCCCGTCGGGGCCGCGCTCCTCGTCTACCATCTCCTGGTCCTGTCGTGGCCCGGGGGCGCCGACGGGAATGCGGCGGGGCGGGAGCCGCGCTGATGCTCGCGCTCCTCGCCGGCATCATCGCCGTCACGCTCCTCCTCGGCGTGCCGGTCGCGTTCGGCATGGGGCTGGCGGGCTCGATCTGGATTCTCTTCATCGAGGGGATCGAGCCCTCGATCATCGCCCGCCGCATCTACTTCGCGCTGGATTCCTTCCCGCTGCTGGCGATCCCGCTCTTCATCATGATGGGATTCCTGGCCGAGCGCTCCGGCCTCCTGCCGGAAATGGTGCGCTGGCTGCAGCTGCTGCTCGGCCGCGTCCGCGGCGGCATGGCCTATGTGAACGTCTCCGGCTCCATGCTGATGGCGGGCGTGAGCGGCACCGCCGTCTCCGACATCGCCAGCCTCGGGCGCATGGAGATCCAGATCATGACGCGGGCGGGCTATCCGCTCGCCTTCAGCGCCGCGCTGACGGCGGCGAGCTCCATCGTCGGGCCGATCATCCCGCCGAGCGTCGCCATGATCATCTACGCGCTCGCGGTCGGCAACGTCTCCATCGGCGGCCTGTTCATGGCCGGCGTGGTACCGGGCCTGTTGATCGGGCTCGGGCTCGCCGCCATCTCCTGGCGCAAGTCGCTGCAATACCACGCGACGATCTCCCCCGACCGGCCGAGCTTGCGCGAGATCGCCGCGCAGACGCTGCGCGTCGTCCCGCTGATCTGCCTGCCGGTGGTGATCGTCGGCGGCATCACCTTCGGCATCTTCACCGTCACCGAGTCGGCGGCCATCGGCGTCGTCTACACGCTCCTCGTCGGCTTCGCCTGGACGCGTGCGCTGAGGCTGCGGGACGTTTACGACGCCGCCGTCTACAGCGCCGTCATCAGCTCGGTCGTCGGCATGCTGATGGGCGCCGGCGCCATTCTCGCCTGGATCCTGACGCTCAACCGCGTCACGCATGCGCTCGCCGATCAGCTGATCGCGATCAGCGCCGATCCGATGGTGCTGCTCGGCCTCGTCGCGGCCTCGCTGCTCGTTGTGGGCATGTTCCTCGACGCCGTGCCGATCATCATCGCGCTGGCGCCGCTGCTGGCGCCGATCGCGCGGCGCTACGGCATCGACGACCTGCAGTTCGCGATGATCTTCATCCTGTCGTCGATGATCGGCCTCGTCACGCCGCCGGTCGGCATCATCCTGTTCATGACGTCGGGGATCAGCGGCGTGCCCCCGGAAAAGCTCTCGCTCGCGCTGCTGCCCTTCGTCCTCTGGATGGTGGCGGTGGTGGCGCTCCTCGTCGCCGTGCCGAGCTTCACGCTGTGGCTGCCGCGCATGCTCGGCTTCTGAGGACCGAAATCCAGTGCCCGGGAGTGCCCTGCCCTCCCGCACGTTGGGTGACTGCAAGAACAACCAAGGGAGGATCTTCATGACCGACAAGACGAGAATGCCCCTCGGGGCATCGATCGGCCGCCGCCGCTTCCTGCAAGCGGGAGCAGCATTGGCAGGCGCTGCGGTGACCGGGATCGCCGCTCCGGCGATCGCCCAGTCCGCGCGGACGATCCGCTTCGGCAGCCCGCAGCCGGCGGCCTCGCTCTACAACCAGGCGATCGTCCGCTTCGGCGAGGAACTGGGGAAACTCTCCGGCGGCAAGCTCGTCGTTCAGGTGTTCCCTGGCTCCGAGCTCGGCGGCGTCGCCGAGATGCTGTCCTCGGTCCGCGCCGGCTCGCTCGGCATGACGATCGCGGTGCCGGCCTGGTACTCGAACTACGTCAAGCCCATGGACCTCTTCACGCTGCCCTATCTGGTCGACACGACGGCCAAGCTGAAGGCGGGGCTCGACGGCCCGATCGGCGCCAAGGTCGCCGAGCTGGCCCGCCCGGCCGGCTTCCAGTTCGTCGGCTACTGGCTGATGGGCGGCCGCCACATCGTCAACAAGGTGCGGCCGATCCACAAGCCCGCCGACCTCGCCGGGCTCAAGATCCGCGTCATCAACAGCCAGGTCTATCTGCAAGCCTTCCGCGCGCTCGGCGCGAACCCCGTCGCGCTCGATCCCTCGGAGCTCTACCTCGCCCTGCAACAGGGCGTGGTCGACGGCTTCGCCTATCCGCTGCCCGACATCCTCGACGCCAAACTGAACGAGGTCGCCGGCTTCGTCTCGCTCGATTCCCACGTCACCGACTTCTTCGTCGCCTCGATGAACCCCGCTCTCTGGGACGGCCTGTCGAGCGAGGAGAAGGGCATGGTCCAACAGGCGATGAAGACCTCGATGGACTGGCAATGGGCCGAGCAGCCGAAGGTGATCGAGAAATCGCTCCAGACCTTGCGGGAAAAAGTCAAGGTGAACGACATATCGCCCGCGGACCGACAGCTGTTCATCGATGCCACCCGGCCGATCTACAAGAACTTCGAGGGCGCGATCGGCCCGGAGCTGCTCGCAACGGCGGTGAAGGAGCTCGGCGCCGGCTGAAGCGAAACAGCGGAGAATAGAACGGTCGGGCGCCGACAATGCGCCCGGCCGGGCCGCGTACGAGGACCGAAAACAAATGCCGATGCTGACGCTTCCCGCCGCCACCATCCATTACGAGATCGAAGGTGCGGGCTTTCCGGTCCTGATGTTCGCGCCGGGCTTCTTGAGCTCGCGCATGGAGCGCTGGTGGACCAACCCTGCCAAGCCCGGCGTGCCGCAGCCCTGGGCCGATCCGATCCCCGTGCTGAAGCCGCACTTCCGGCTGATCCTGCTCGACGTGCGCAATGCCGGCCAGTCGCGCGGGCAGATCGGCCCGGACGACGACTGGGACACCTATACGCAGGACCATCTCGCCCTGCTCGATCATCTCGGCGTGGAGCGCTGCCACATCATGGGGGCGTGTATCGGTGTCTCCTTCGCGCTCTCGGTCGCCATGGCGCGGCCGTCGGCGGTGACCTCGCTCGTCCTGCAGAACCCGATCGGCCTCGCCGACAACCGAGAGGCGATCGCCGAGGATTTCGGCGACTGGGTGAAGCGAGTCTCGCAGTGGCCTCACGTCGACACCGCGCTTCTGCCCGATCTCGAGAAGCGCATGTTCGGCGGCGAGTTCCTGTTCAGCGTCTCACGCGAGGACGTAGCCTCGCTCGACATCCCGATGCTGCTGATGCCCGGCAACGACACCATGCATCCGGCCGAGACCTCGGCCGACATCGCCCGATATGCGCGACGGATCGAGGTCCTCGAGGACTGGAAAGGGCCGGACCATCGCGACGCCGCCATGGAGCGCGTGCGCGATTTCCTGCTGGAGCAGACGCCGACCTGAGGGCGGCCTGCAGCCGTGGTCGGTCCCGGGCCTGGCGCGACCGACGCCTCGGCGCGAAGCCGATCGGGTCACGGCCGGAGCCGTTCCCCATCGGGCGGGCGACCGCGTGAAGCCGCACCCATGAGAATTGACCTCTCAAGCATCTCTTCCTAGAATCACTCGACTATATTAGGTGCCGTGGCGAGAAGCCCCTCAGGGGCCGGATCGGCCTAGGGTAATCTCATTGTTGCGGCGCAGCATGACGTTCGAAATTTCCCCACCTTCACCCCATTCCGACGACGCTCTCGCCGAGCAAGACGTGCGCGAGATCGTGAAACTCCTCGGCGACGTCATCGTCTTGCGAAAGGACTTCTCCGGGGTGAAGCGGCACCTCGTCGAAGGCATCTGCCGCCTCGTCGGTGCCGACGCATGGACCTGGAGTCTCGGCTGCGCCGCCCAGCCGGGAGAACAGCCGATCTATCTCGGCATGGCGCATGGCGGCTTCGACGAGGCGCGTTACGCAAAGCTGATCCTCGCCGCCGGGCACCCCGACATGGCCTGGACGTCGGAAAAGCTCCTCGGCGAGATGCGCCAGCGCGCCGGCCACGTCACGCGCCTGCGGCAGCAGATCGTCGACGAGCCATCCTTCTCCGGCTCCGGGGTGAACGCCTACCTTCGCGAGGCCGACATCGGTCCGTTCATCTTCTCGCTCCGTCCCATCGACGAGCGCGCCGTCAGCACGATCTCCATCTTCCGGCGGCGGGACGCCGCGCCGTTCTCGGAGCGCGAGTCCCGCATCGCCCACATCCTCCTCAGCGAGCTGCCCTGGCTGCACGAGCAGGGTTGGCCGGCGGACCGGGGCGCGACGGTGCCGCGCCTGTCGCCGCGGCTGAGGATGGTGCTGAACCTCCTGCTCGATGGCCGGACCCGCAAGGAGATCGCCGCCAGCCTGTCGCTGTCGGAATACACCATCGCTCAGTACCAGAAAGCCGTTTACGGCCATTTCGGCGTGAATTCCCACACCACCTTGCTGCGGCGCTTCCGAATGGGCGATGGCGGCGACCGGGTGGTTCCGCAAGAGGGTCAGGTCATATCCCTCAAATGAGGGAATAGGCAGCTCCGCCGCCCGTCTGCTAGCCGTGGCAAGTCGCGGTGGAGGAATCATCCTGAGTCGTGGCTCACGAGGAGGACTCCATGCTCACGCATGCCCGTCTCGTCGAGTAATCGTTCCACGGATACCGATACCTGGGAATTAATCGTTTTCCTTCTTTCAGGAAAACAATCGCAAACGACGCCGAGATCGTCTAAGATTCACCCAGCTCGTCGGGCGCCGGGACGTTTCGTCCAGCGCTTCTACGCGTCCTAGGATCGCCATCCATGCGAACGTCGCGGCGGGAATTCCTGAAGTGGAGCACGGTCGGCGGAATAGCGCTCGGCGTCTCCCGCCTCGCCCTCGCCCAGCCGGCCGGATTCCTCGCCCGCGAGACCCTGCCCGGCCGCGGCGCCTGGAACCCCGCCGCCGGCGGAAAGGGCCGGATCGACGGCGTCGCCAAGGTCACCGGCGCCAAGCTCTATGCGTCCGACTTCCGGGCCGCCGACATGCCGGGCTGGCCGACGGCCACGTCGCACGTGCTGCTGGTCCGCGTTCCGGACGCGACGCATGTCTATGAGGGACTGAAGCTCGACGAATTGCCGCCGGACGCCAAGCCCACGGCCGTCGTCACCCAGGCCGAGGTCGAGCGCGCGGGCATCCGGGCGGCGGCGTTCTATGCCGGCGATCTATTCTGTCCGCAAGGCAAGACGCCGCTCTATCTCGGGCAGCCGGCCGCGATGCTGCTGTTCGATTCCTTCGACGCCTACGATCGGGCGCGGCTGATCTTCCGCGAGCGCGACCTGTTCGCGTTCGGCGCCGAAACCGGGCCGCTGAAAGTCCCGAACTATGCGCAGTACCGGTTCACACGCGTCGCCGGCCCGACGCCCGATTCGCCGGACGTCTATGCGCCGATCAGCGCCGGCTGGATCAGCCCCGGCTTCGTGGAAGGCAGCGGCCGTCCCATCTGGAAGCCGCTCCCCGTGGCGGAGGGCGGCCGCTATGCTGAGGGGGCCCGATACGGCGAGCAGATCCGCGCCGAGCTGGCCGCGGCCTCTGCCGGCAGCACGCTGGTGCTGACGCGGGACTTCGAGACGCAGTCGATCGACCCTCTGGGCCTCGAGACGGAGGCCGGGCTCGCCTGGTACGACCCGGGCACCAAGACCCTGCAGCTCGTGCTCGGCGTGCAGTCCCCCTACGATGCGGCGACCTCGGTCGCCGAGACGCTGCGGGACGCGAAGCCGGACTTCAAGCCGGCGCGCATCGATGCGCAGTTCGCCTCCATGGGCGGCAGCTTCGGCGCCCGGGATCATACGCCGTTCCCGATGTATGTCGCGGTGGCGGCGATGTTCTTCCCCGGCAAGCCGGTGCGCCTCGCGCACGACCGGTACCAGCAGTTCCAGGGCGGCATCAAGCGCCACGCCTTCAAGATGCGCACGCAGATCGGCGTCGACAGGAGGAGCGGCATGATCACCGCTTTCGCCGCCGATCACGTGCTCGACGGCGGCGGTCTCGCCAATTTCTCGGCGAGCGTCGCGACGGTCAGCGCCACGAGCGCGCTCGGCATCTACTACGTCCCCAAAGTCGACGTGACGACCCTCGCCGAGCACACCCGCGGCGTCACGGCCGGCTCCATGCGCGGCTTCGGCACGCTGCAGACGATGACCGCGCTCGAGGTTCTGATCGACGAGGTCTGCATGGCGCTGCCCATGGACCCGATCGAGTTCCGCCGGCGCAACGCCATGAAGACCGGCGACAAGAGCATGACCGGCACCCCCTATTCGGTGTCGATCCGCACGCCGGAGCTGCTCGACAGGCTGGAGGCGAACTCCATCTGGCGGGACCGCGCCGCGCACAAGGCGGCAGCCCGTCCGAACACGCTCGTCGGCACCGGCGTCGCGTGCGTCATCAAGGATTACGGCACCGGCGGCGACTGCTCGCAGGGCTCGGTCTCGATCGATCGCGACGGCCGCATCGGCATCGTCAGCGACCATACAGAGATGGGCAACGGCATCGGCACGGCGCTCGCCAACCGCGTCGCGCTGCACCTCGGCGGGATGGCCGATCAGGTAGCGGTCGCGCAGCTGGACGATTTCGAGGTGCTCGGCCTCGTCGCCACCGCCAACTCCTATGCGATCGCCCAGGAAGAGCAGGACGCGGCGGCGAAGAACCCGCGCTGGGTGCCCGAGATCAGCACCGCGACCGCCGCCTCGAACGGCGCCCATGTCGGCACGCACGCCGCCGCGCAGGCCGCCCGCGTCGTCTTCCGCTATGGGTTGTGGCCGGCGGCACTGGCGATCTGGGGCGTCGGCCCCAACGATCCGCGTTCGCGGCAATGGGAGGAGGCGTTCTGGCAGGACGGGTATCTGCTGGTCGCCGGCCTCGACCCGCTGCCGCTGAAGGCCATCGCGGCCAAGGCACATGAGATGAACGGCGTCACCGGCGCCATGGCGCACGCCTTCTCGCGCTGGGCCTGGGCCGAGGCGACCTTCGACATCGGCGGCGAGCCCTGGTCGGGCGAGATCGACGCTCTCGCGATCCGCCGCGGCTCGGGCGAGCTCACGCTGCTCGACCGCACCGAGGTCGCCTTTCCGCCCGCCGCCTACAATCGCATCGGCACCTCCTTCGTCACCGGCTGCGGCACCTCGGTGCGGATCGAGATCGACAAGGCGACGGGCGCGCTGCGCATCGCCCAGGCCTACACGGTGCTGGAAAGCGGCCAGGCGCTCGTGCCGCAGCTGGTCCTCGGCCAGGCGCAGGGCGGCTTCGCCATGGGCGTCGGCCATGCCCTCCTCGAATACCTGCCGCCGTTCGAGGACGGCCCCGGCAACGGCAAATGGAACCTCGGCGACTATCTGATCGCCCGCGGCTCCGACCTGCCGCTGCGCGATTTCGAGGTCGAGATGCTACCGCCCGTCTCGGCGAAGGAAGCCCCGAAGGGCGTCGCCGAAGTCGTGATGATCCCGATCGTGGCGGCACTGCTGAACGCCATCGCCGATGCAACCGGCAAGCGCTTCGAAGCCTTGCCGGTGACGCAGGCGATGCTGAAGGGAGCCCTTTCGTGACCGCCATCTCCCTCACCATCAACGGGCGCGCGATCGGGCCGGTGGACGTGCGCGCCGAGCTGACGATGAACGACTTCCTGCGCGAGGTGCTCGGCATGACCGGCACCAAGTTCGGCTGCGGCGCCGCGCAGTGCCTCTCCTGCGCGGTGATCGTCGACGAGCCGGACGGCACGAGCCACACGCGGCCGACCTGCGTGCTGCCGGCCACCGCCTTCGCCGGCAAGTCGATCCGCACCGTCGAGGGCCACGCCAAGAACGGCGCGCTGACGCCGCTGCAGAAGGCCTTCATCGAGCACTTCGCCTTCCAGTGCGGCTACTGCACCGCGGGCTTCCTCAACGAGGGGCAGGTGCTGCTGGAGCGGCTGGCGCGCAAGAAGGTGGCGCGGGTCGAGCTCGACACGATGATCGAGCAGGCGCTCGACGGCCATCTCTGCCGCTGCACCGGCTACGTCAAATACCACGAGGCGGTGCGCTCGGTGATCCTCGCCGATCCCAGCCGCTACCTCGTCTGACCGGCCGAGATCGCAGCAGGAGCCGCCGGATGCGCTTCGCCCTCCCCTTCCTCCTCGCGGTGTCGGCCAGCGCGCTCCTCGCCGCCCATGCCTTCACCCAGACCGTGCCGCCGCCGGTCCCCGCGGACGAGCTCGCCTCGCCTGCCCACTTCGCCGCGATCCCCGACACCGCCAGCCGCTCGGCGGCGATGTTCACCGAGCTCGGCAAGGTGCTGACGAGCCCGCGCTGCGTGAACTGCCACCCGGCGACCGACCGCCCGCGGCAGGGCGACGCTGGGAGGCTGCACCAGCCGCCCGTCTTCCGCGGCCCGGACGGCATGGGCTTGGTGGCGATGCGCTGCAGCTCCTGCCACGGCGAGGCGAACTTCGATCCGGGACGGATGCCGGGTCATCCCGCCTGGCACCTCGCACCGCCGGAGATGGCCTGGGAGGGCAAGACGGTCGCCGAGATCTGCGTCCAGATCCGCGATCCCGCGCGCAATGGCGGCCGCACGCTCGCCGACCTCATCGAGCATATCGGCGACGACACGCTCGTCGGCTGGGCCTGGAATCCCGGCGTCGGCCGCACGCCGGCGCCCGGCACCCAGGAAGAAGCGAAGGCGCTGGTGAAGGCCTGGATCGACACCGGCGCCGCCTGCCCGAACTGAGCAATCCCGACGGCCGCCCCGCTTGGCGACCCGAGGCTCTTGGAGACGCACGGCCGCGGCGGTGCATCTCCCGACCCGAGCGATCTTTTCGAGCACCGAGGACTGCCATGACAAAACGATTTTCCGGACTTCTCCTGGCGGCGACGATGCTCGCCGCCGTCCCGGGGCTCGCCGCCCCCGCCGGCGCGCAGCAGCTTCCGGCATGGCTGGCGCCGATCTCCGGACCGCCGCAGTCGCCCTCCCCGGTGGACGTCGCCACCAGGAACGTGCTGCAGCTCAACACGACGATGTTCTCGCTCTACGAAAGCGCCGGGCAGATCTTCCGCCAGAACATCCTCGCCAAGCACCCGGTCGTCCTCGCCCTCTTCTCCGGCGCCGGCGGCCGGATGATCCTCTACCGGCCGGGGCAGCCGCCGCTCGAGGCGCCCTCGGTGCCGAAGCGCTATCAGGTGATGAAGTCGCTCGGGCACAGCACGATGGCGGTGTCCGAGGTGGTGCTGCCCTATCTCGACAGCCCCGCCGACACATCCTGGACCGGGCCGATGCGCGCCTATCTCACGGAGATGAAGACGGCGCTCGACGGCATCGGCCAGGCGGACATGCCGGACGACTGGCGCGCCAACTCGCGCGCGATCCTCGAGAACAACATCGCCTTCATGGAGGATTGCCTCGCCAAGAAGCTCATCAAGCTCGACGCGGTGCAGGCTTTTGCCGACAAGCAGGCGCCCTTTCTGCGCCACGCTATCGCCTGGGCCGCCGAGACGCAGGTCGAGCACTGGATGGGCGTGCTCGACAAGTGGAAGGCGGACGGCCTCGACTTCGATAAGGCGTACGGCGCCAGCAACACGATCTATGTCGCCCGCCAGAACAACGTGCTCTACAGCGTGCTCGCGCAGTATTTCGGTGCCGACGCGATCAACGACCGACTCATCCTGATCGAGACGGTGTCGTTCACGACGACGCCCGACGACATGCTGACCTCGCTCGTGCGGATCATCTCGGACCGCTCGGTCGGCGGCCTGTTCTTCCACAACTACCGACTGATGGACTACGAGCTCATGGGAGGCGACGGGCGCAAGACCATCGTCGCCGAGATGAAGAAGCGCGGCAAGGAGCCCTTCCTGCCGCCGGCGGTGGCCTTCGGCTCCAAGCAGTGGCCGACGCTGATCACCGGCGGTCCCGGCGCGACCTCGCTCGACGACCTGCATTGACGAGACCGGGGGCGAGCGCGTCGCCCCCGATGGTCCGAAAATCGATGGAGGCGGGAATGCGCCTGCCGAGTTTCGCCGTTCTGGCGGCCACTCTCCTGGCGTTCGCCACGCCCGGAGCGGCGCAGACCGGAACGGACTGGATCACCGGCGTGCCGCGACAGGACATCCCGGTCGCCGCCTGGCCCGGCGGCAAGAAGGTCGCGGTCGCCTTCGTCCTCTATGTCGAAGTCTGGGGTCACGGGCACGGGCCGAACTTCCGGCCCGACATGACCGGGCGCACGCCCGACCTCGTCGACGAGGCGTTCCGGCAATACGCGATCGAGTTCGGCCTGCCGCGCGCCGGCCGCCTGTTCAAGGAGATGGGCGTTCCGCTCAGCCTCGCACTGAACGCCGAGTTCCCGCAGGCACGGCCGCAGATCTGGAAGACGTTGCGGGCGCTCGCTCCCGAGGCGCCGATCGTCGCGCACGGGCTGAACAACTCCACCGACCTGTTGCCGCTGTCCGAAGGGCCGGCGGCGCAGCGCGCCTATATCCGCAAGACGCTCGACATGATCGAGGCGGCCACCGGCGTGCGCAGCACCGGCTGGTCCAGCCCGAGCGTTTATCCCGATGCGGAAACCTTCGCCGCGACCGCCGCCGAGGGCATCCGCTACTCGCTCGACGGCATGGATTCCGACGTGCTGTCGCGGCTCGACACCAAGCCCGCGCCGCTGGTGCTCGTGCCCTATCCGCCGAGCGTCGTCGACATGGGCCAGTATCTCTCCCGCTTCAAGGAGGCGAGCGACCTCGAGCGGCTGTGGATCGACTATGTCGGCGAGCTCGCGCGCGAGGCCGCCGCCGATCCCGGCCGGCCGGCAACGGTGGTGGCCATCGGCATCCATCCGTTCGTCGTCGGCACGCCCGCCGGCGCGGCCGCGATGCGGCGCGTGCTCGAGAACCTCAAGGCGCAGCAACTCGTCTGGCTCACCGACGTCGAGGCGATCGTGCGCGCCGCCGGGCAGTAGCCGGGAGGGGCGACGTCGTGCTCGCACGCTCCGCGATCGTCGCGCTCGTTTGGTCCGCGCCGTCGCACGCGCAGCTGATCGAGCGCAAGGACCTGTCGCTCGCCGCCGCCCTGGCGATCGCGACCGCGGCGGCGGATCACTGCAAGGCGCAAGGCTACACGGTGTCGGTCGCGGTGGTCGGCCGCGAGGGGCAGGTCCTGGTCCATCTGCGCGGCGACGGCTCGCCGCCGCATTCGTTCGAGAACAGCTATCGGCGGGCCTACACCGCCCTCACCTATCGCCGGCCGACGGCGGAGGTCGAGAAAAGGGTGCGGAACGATCCCGGCGACCAGCTCGTGCTCTTGACGCACATCATGCCGGCGCAGGGCGGCCTGCCGATCACGGTCGGCAGCGACACTCTCGGCGCGGTGGCGGTCTCCGGCTCGCCCGGCGGCGACAAGGACGAGGCCTGCGCGAGGGCCGGCCTCGAGCGCGCGGCCGACCTACTGAGGTGACGAACGCTCCGAAGGCCCGGTGGGGGCGGGCGACGCGATCGGCGAGACGGTCATGTGCGAGTGGGGCCTGCGCCCGCTGGCCGTCGCGAACGCGGCAGTCGATGCCGCCAGGTCCCTCAAGTCGCCGGCGCGCCCCGCAGGCGGGTGAACAGGATCGCCACGACGGCGACGACGAGGATCCCGCCCAGCACCGCGAAGGTGTCGGAGAACGCCAGGATCAGCGCCTGTCGGGCGACGAGCCGGCCGAGCAGGATCTCGGCCTGGTGGTAGGCCGATTGCGCATCCGGAACGCCGTGCTGCAGGAAATAGCCCTGCATCTTCGCCAGGAAGTCCTGCACCGTCGTGCCGAACGGCGTCACCGACTGGCCGATGATGTTGGAGTGGAACTGCTCGCGCTTGGTGATGATGGTCGCCAGCGCCGCGGTGCCGACCGCGCCGCCGAGGCTGCGCATCATGTTGAACAGGCCGGAGGCGGCGGCCGAGCTCTCGCGCGGCATGCCGGCCATGGTGATCAGCGACAGCGGCGACAGCACGATCGCCTGGCCGAGCGCGCGGACGATGTTGGTCCAGATCAGCTGGTCGCCGCCGACGTCGAGGCTGAGATGGGTGTTCATGAAACAGCTCGCAGCGAACAGCGAGAGCCCGACGCAGACGATCAGCCGGGCGTCGAAGTGCTTCAGGAGCAGCGGCACGAACGGGATGATCAGGAGCTGCGGCAGCCCGACCCAGGCGAGCACCATGCCGATCTGCTCGGAATTGTAGCCCTGCACGCGGCCGAGATAGGCCGGCAGCACGTAGACCGAGCCGAACAGCGCGACGCCGACCATCACGGTGGCGATCGTGCCGAGGCCGAAATTGCGCCGCGCCAGCAGCCGCAGCTCCACCGCCGGATTCTTCACCTTCAGCTCGATGGCGACGAAGATCGCGAGCGCGACGGCGGCGACGATCGACAGGCGGACGATGTGGGCCGAGTCGAACCAGTCGTCCTGGTTGCCCTGGTCGAGCACCGTCTGCAGGCAGGCGAGGCCGACCGTCATGAACGCGATGCCCCACCAGTCGCCCTCCCTGAGGAGGCCGAGCTGCATCTTCTCGCGGTCGAGCGTCGGCACGAGCAGCGCCAGCATCAGCGCGCCCGGGATCAGGTTGACGAAGAAGATGTACGGCCAGCCGTAGTGCTGGGTGAGATAGCCGCCGATCGTCGGGCCGATCGCCGGGCCGAAGGTCGCCGTCATTGCGAAGGTGGCGAGGCCGATCGGCTGCTGGCTCTTCGGCAGCTTGGTGAGGACGATGGTGAAGGCCATCGGGATCATGACGCCGCCGGAAAAGCCCTGCAGGGCGCGCAGCACGATCATCTGCCCAAGATTGGTGGCGAAGGCGCAGCCGACCGAAAAGACGAGGAACAGCACCGTGTTGGCGAGCAGGAATCTGCGGAAGGAGAAGACGCGGCTGAGATAGGCGGTCAGCGGGATCATGATGATCTCGCCGATCAGATAGGAGGTCGAGATCCAGGTGCCGTTGTCGACGCCGGTGCTGATGCCGCCCTCGATGTCCGGCAGCGAGGCGTTGGTGATCTGGATGTCGAGCACCGCCATCAGCGCGCCGAGCATGCAGCCGAAGACCGCGATCCAGCAGCGCAGACTCGCCCGCTCCGGCTCGGCCGCCCCTGCCTGAGCGACGGTGTCCATGGCCGGCCTACTTCGCCGCCGCGCCGGCCCGAGCGCCGGCCGGCGTGCGCAGGTCGATGGTGGTCGTCACCGACATTCCGGGCAGCAGCCGGCCGGCGAGCGGGTCGGCCGGATCGAGCGTGATCTTCACCGGAATGCGCTGCACGATCTTGGTGAAGTTGCCGGTCGCATTGTCGGGCGGCAGCAGCGCGAATTGCTGGCCGCTCGCAGGCGCGAGGCTGTCGACGACGCCCCGCACCGGGCGTTCCGGGAACCGATCGACCGAGATCGACACCGCCTGCCCCGGAACGACGTCCGTGAGCTGCGTCTCCTCGTAATTGGCGACGACATAGGTGGCCTGCAGGGGCACCACCGCGAGCAGGTTGGTACCGGGCTGGACATACTGCCCGACGCGGAGCGTGCGCTGGCCGACGACGCCGTCGACGGGCGCCCGCAAGGTGGTGTAGCCGAGGTTCAGCTGCGCCTGGTCGAGGACCGCTTGATTGTGCGCGAGCGTCGCCTTGGCCTCGGCGAGCTGCGCCTCGAGCGTCGCCACCTGCTTCTGCGCGGCCGCGAGAGCGGCCTCGTCCTTGGCGACGACCGCTTTCGCCGAGCCGATCGCCGCCGTCGCCTGCTGGGCGTCCTGCTGGCTGCCGTAGCCGCTCCGCGCCAGCGTGTCGTAGCGGCGGCTGTTCTGCTCGGCGAAGACCTCGTTCGCCTTGTCGGAGGCGACCGCGGCCGCCGCCTGGTCGATCAGCGCCTGCTGCTCGACGATCTGCGCGCTCGCGCTGTCGATCGAAGCCTGCGCCTCGGCGACGTCGGCCTTCGCCTGCTCGACCGCCGCCTCGTAGTCGCGCGGATCGATCGTCGCCAGAACGTCACCGCGCTTCACCGGCTGATTGTCGGCGACGCCGACCGTCTTCAGGTAGCCGGAGATCTTCGGCGCGATGATGACGATGTCGGCCTGCACATAGGCGTCGTCGGTGGTCTCCTGGAACCGCCATTGCGTCCAATATCGCCAGGCGGCCCAGCTGCCGCCGGCGACGAGCAACATCGCCGCGCAGGCGAACAGCACCGCGCGCAGCCTCGATCGCCGCGGCGGCTGCGGCCGCAGCGCGATGACCGGCAACTTCGCCGCGTCGATCGGCGCCGCTTCGAGCGTGCTCATCTCGTCCGCGTTCGGCTTCGCGTCCATCGCCCTCTCCCCGGTGCCGGGACCTCAGAACTTTTGCCCGCGCACGATCGACTGCCGAGCCGGCAGGGAGAGAGCTATTCCTGCCCCGGGGACCGTTCCATCCTACCTAGAGGTCTGCCCCTCATACCTTCGGTTGCCGAGGCCATCCGGGCCGCCGGCGAGGTCCGGTCAACCGTGCGTCGAGGCCGGCGTTGCTGCCCGCTGGCTGCGGAGCGAATGCCCGCCGGCGATCACCAGCACCGTGACGCCGAGCGGCAGGAGGGGCGCCCATGCGGTCGCATGGACGAAGAGGACGCCGCCGAGAGCGGCGCCGGCGACGAGGCCGACGAGCACGGCGGCGAGCCGCGGCGCCTCCGCCGTCGACCGGGAACCGGCGAAATCGCCGGCGAGCGCCAGAACGGTGAAGGTCGCCGCGGTCGTGAACACGCCCTGCACGCCGAGCGCCCGCACCGCCGCCGTCTGCAGGCCCATGGCGCACGAGGAGAGCGCGAGGAGAAGGCTCGTCACCGCCGCCGACGGCTGCGCGCCGGCCGCGATCCAGACGGCCAGGAAGGCGGCGAGCAACGCCGCGGCCAGCGCCAGCGCTGCCGACACGCGCCCTGTCCAGAGGTTTTGATCCTCTGACGACGGCGTCGGCGCAATCCAGGTGCCGGCATAGGCGCCGGCGGCGAAGAAGGCCACCGCCGCGATCACCGGCAGCAAAGCCGGACCGTCGACGCCGGCGATGCCGAGGCCGAGGAAGACGAGATTCCCGGTCATGAAGGCCGAGAAGATGCGCCCGAGGCCGAGGAAGCTGATGGCGTCGAGCGCACCGGACGAGAAGGTCAGCGCGACGAGCAGTGCGTCGCGGACGCCGAAGTCGCGGGCGACGCCCCGCATGCGCATCTCGGACAAGATCGGTCCCATGGCGGCATCCTCGCGCTCGGGGGCGAACCGGCGAGGATGCGCATGCAGCCTCCTTCTTCCGTCGGCACCTCGTTGCCGCGATACTGTACAGGAACCGAAGTTGTCGATGCGTCCGTCCGCGCTTTTCGCGCATGCGTCAGTGGCCGGGCGGCCAACGGGGTCGACCGCCCGGCGCGTCGGGCAGAAGCGCTCAGCTCCGGATGAAAGCCAAGAGATCGGGGTTGACGACATCGGCATGCGTCGTGAAGGCACCGTGCGGAAAGCCCGGATAGACCTTCAGCGTGCCGTTCTTCAGAAGCTTCGAGGACAGCATCGCCGAGGCGCCGATCGGCACGATCTGGTCGTCGTCGCCGTGCACGACGAGCGTCGGCACGTCGATCAGCTTCAGATCCTCGGTGAAGTCGGTCTCCGAGAAGGCCTTGATGCCCTCGTAATGGGCCTTGGCGCTGCCCATCATCCCCTGCCGCCACCAGTTGCGGATCTGGCCGTCAGTGACTTTTGCGCCCGGCCGGTTGAAGCCGTAGAAGGGGCCGCTCGACAGGTCGAGGTAGAACTGCGAGCGGTTGGCGGCGAGTTGGGCACGCAGGTCGTCGAACACCTCGATCGGCAGCCCGCCGGGATTGCTTGCCGTCTTCACCATGATCGGCGGCACTGCGTTGATCAGCACCGCCTTCGCCACCCGGCCTTGCGGCTGCCCGTGACGGGCGACGTAGCGGGTCACCTCACCGCCGCCGGTGGAGTGACCGATGTGGATGGCGTTCCGCAGGTCGAGGTGCTCGAACACGGCCGCCGCGTCGGCGGCGTAGTGGTCCATGTCGTGCCCCTCGCTCACCTGCGCCGAGCGGCCGTGGCCGCGCCGGTCGTGGGCGACGACGCGATAGCCCTTGTCCAGGAAGTAGAGCATCTGCGTATCCCAGTCGTCGGCGCTGAGCGGCCAGCCGTGGTGGAAGGCGATCGGCTGCGCGGACTTCGGGCCCCAGTCCTTGTAGAAGATCTCGACGCCGTCCTTGGTGGTGATCGTGCCCATGTTGTCTCTCCCGTCTGTGGAGGCGCCGTGCGGTCGCCTGTGGCGTGGATGAAGGTCTCGCTCGTCGGTGCCGGTCGCCGCGTCGCGGATCGGGCTCCGATGCGGACGAAGTTAGGTTGCCGGCGGGGCTCGGCTCCACCGTACGTGGGTACGTCCGGCTAGGGTGTAGGGGTGAGCCGCCCATACCTTGGTTTGGCGCCGAGCATCCGCGCACGCCGCGCGCCGCCCGCGCGCGAAGAGGCGCACGGACGATGTGAACGACGGAACGGAGAGTGGAGGCGTCAGTCGGGCTGTCGGCCGAGGGCGTCGCGGACGCAGGCCATCAGCGCCTCGGCGGCGAAGGGCTTGGTGAGGAAGCCGGCGGCGCCGGCGCGCTCGGCCCGCATGCGCTCGGCCTCGACCGGAAAGGCGGTGATGAAGATCACCGGGATGCGCCGGCCGATCTCGGCGAGCCGCTGCTGCAGATCCGGCCCGCTCATGCCCGGCATGCGGACGTCGCTGATCAGGCAGGCCGTCTCCTCGAGCGCGGCCGAGCCGAGGAACTCCTCGGCGGAGGCGAAGCCACGCACCGGAAAGCCGTGCAATCGCACGAGCTTCGCCGTCGCCGACCTGACGGACGCGTCATCGTCGACGATCGCAATGAGCGGCAAGCTAGACAGGATACTCGTCCTCGAAGAGTCCGGCGGCACCGCGTCGGTGCCGTGCCGCCTACGCCCTCCTACTGTCGGCCACCGCGGAGAAATGATAAATCATACGTAGGTTTGCCCGCGTCATCGCTTGGCGCGAGACACGCCGAGAAGCTCCGCCGCCCGGACGAGATCGGCCAGAGAGCGTACTTCCATCTTCCGCATGACATTGCCGCGGTGGATCTTCACGGTGATTTCACTCAATCCGAGCTCGCCGGCGACCTGCTTGTTCATGAGCCCGGCGGTGACGAGCCCCATCACCTCCTGCTCGCGCGCGCTGAGCGTCTCGAACATCGCCCGCAGCCGCGACAGCTCGGCCGAGCCCTCGCGGCGCTTGCGGTCGCGCTCGATGGCGCCGACGACAGCGTCGATCATGTCCTGATCGCGGAACGGCTTGGTCAGGAAGTCGACCGCGCCGGCCTTCATGGCCCGCACCGACATTGGAATGTCGCCATGTCCGGTCATGAACACGACCGGCAGTCTGATGTCGGCATTGGCGAGCTCCGCCTGCAGGTCGAGGCCGCTGAGGCCCGGCAGCCGCACGTCCAGCACGAGACAGCCGGGCGCGTCGGGCAAGGGTGCGCGCAAGAGGTCGCCGGCCGAGCCAAAAACCTCCGTCCGCAGGCCGACGGTGCGGAACAGGCGTCGCAGCGCATCGGTCAGCGGCTGGTCGTCGTCGACGATGAAGACGATCGGCTCGACGGCGGACCGCGCCTCCGTCTTCGCTGCCCCTGGGCTCATGACGGATCGTTCCCGTGGGCCGGCAGGACGAAGCGGAAGGTCGCGCCCGGCCCCGGGTTGCGCGCCGCCGACAGTTTGCCGCCGAAACTCTCCACGATCGAGCGGGTTATCGAAAGCCCCATGCCCATGCCGCCCGGCTTGGTGGTGAAGAACGGCTCGAACAGCCGTCGCTCGGTCTCGGCGTCGATTCCCGGACCGGAATCCTCGACAGCGACGAAGACGCCGCCGCTCGAGTCCCGACCGCTGCGGACCAATAGCGATCGCGGCCCGTCGGCGGCGGCGCTCATGGCCTCCATGCCGTTGACGATGAGGTTCAGCACCACCTGCTGCAGCTGCACGCGGTCGGCGAGCACCGGGGGAAGATCGGGAGCGAGCTCGAGGCGCAGCGCGACGCGATGGGCGACCACCTCGCGCCGGACGAGCGGCTGCACCTCCTCGACGAGCGCGTTGAGGTCGATCGGCACCTTCTCGGCCTCCGTCTTCCTGGAGAGGGAGCGCAGGCGATCGATGATGGCGCTGGCGCGGCGGCCGGCGGCGATCATGTCGACGACCGCCTCGCGGACCTCGCCGAGATCGGGCTCATCGCGATCGAGCCAGCGCAGGCACACCTCGCCGTTCGTCACCACGGCGGCGAGCGGCTGGTTCACCTCGTGCGCGATGGAGGCGGCGAACTCGCCGAGCGTGGAGACCCGCGTCACATGCGCGAGCTGCCGGTCGGCGGCGACGAGCCGTTCCTCGGCGCGCTTGCGGGCGGTGATGTCTGTGGTCGTCTCGAGGATCGCCGTCGGCCGCCCCTGGCCGTCGCGCAGCAGAGCCCAGCGGCTCGCGACGAAGATCGGCTGCCCGTCGCGGCCCGTGTGGGTCAGCTCGCCCTCCCAGCGGTCGCGCTCGATGAGCTCGGCGGAGATGTCGGCGAGCGGCACCGGGAAGCTCGTGCCGAGCAGCCAGTGCGCCACCCGGCCCACCGCCTCCTCGCGCGGGATGCCGTAGAGCGCCTCCGCGCCGCGGTTCCAGTAGGTGATCACGTCATGCATGTCGCGCACGAAGACGGCGTCGTGGGTGAGGTCGAGCAGCGCCGCCTGCCGGCGCATGCCGGCCGTGGCGGCCTGGTTCTCGAGCAGCAGGAAGGTGGTGATGCCGATCGCGGCGAGGCTGACGAGCAGCCGCGCGAGCGGCACGTCGGTCGAGCCGCCGTGCTGGAAGAGATAGCTCAGCACGCTGAGGGCGGCGAAGCCGAGCGCGACCGCGAGCACGCCGCGCCGCGACAGGAGCCGCACCGCCATCAAGAGGACGACGACGTAGAGCACCGCCACCGCCATGCCGAGCGGAGACAGCGTGTCGACGAGGAAGATCATCGCCGCCAGCGCTATCGTCGCGACGCGAAGCATAGTGGAACTCCGGATAGGCGGCGGGCGCGCTCCGATCCGCGCCCCTCCTCCGGGCCGCGACGGCGTTGCCGAGGATGGGATCGAAACGCGCCGGCATGCAAGCATCCCGCCTTTCCGAAGGCGGCGGCCGAGCGCGGCCGACGGCCTCAGCGGGGCCCGCGAGTGGCCTCGTAGAGAAACCAGGCGCGCCGCTCGGCCTCGTCGATCCACACCTCGATCAGGCTCGTGGTGGCGACGTCGCCATACTCCTCGCAGACCGCGTGCGCCGAGCGCAGGAAGGCGGTGAGACGGCGATTGTCCTCGGCGAGCTCGGCCAGCATGTCCTCGGGGTCGACATAGTCGGCATCGTTGTCCGACAGCCGCTGCAGGCGATGGATGTGCCCGACCGAGCGGAGCGTCGTGCCGCCGACCTTGCGGGCGCGCTCGGCGATCGCGTCCGTGGCGGCGAAGATCTGGTCGCCCTGCTCGTCGAGCATCAGATGGTAGTCGCGGAAATGCGGCCCCGACAGGTGCCAGTGGAAGTTCTTCGTCTTCAGGTAGAGCGCGAAGACGTCGGCGAGCACGGTCGTCAGCGCGGCGGCAATGTCGCGCGTGGCGTCGGCGCCGAGATCGGTCGGGGTGCGCAGCGGTGCGATCTGGCGTGGCTTGGCGGAGACGTTCGACATGGGATGATGCTCCTGGCGGGAGGACCGGGAAGCCGCCCACGGGGTGCCTCGCTTGCCGCGAGTGCTCGGCACCCGGTCCGATGCCGCGACCGTATGACGGCGCCGCGCTCGCGAGATATCGCGCGATGGCTTGTTCGCCTCATACGAAGGTGTGCCGATCCCTCCTCGCGCCCGACGGCGGGCCCGCGGAGACGGCGCGGTCAGGCGCTCGGCGTCTCGAGCCTCCCCGGCCGCGCCGCCATCGGCAGCCGCCCGTCCGCCGGGCAGCGGCACAGAAGCGCCCGGGCCTGCCGCTCACTGGCTCGCGGTGATGCCGCCGTCGATGTAGACGATCTGCCCGGTCATGTAGCTGCCGGCAGGCGCGGCGAAGGCGATGATCTGGCCGACGACGTCCACCGGATCGCCCAGCCGGCCGAGCGGGTTCCTCTCCAGGATGAAATCGCGAAAGCCCTCGCGCTCGAGATGGCGGCGGATGCGCTCGGAGCGGATGAAGGTCGGCGCGACGCCGTTGACGGTGATGTTGTGCGGCGCGAGCTCCATCGCGTGCTGCTTGACGAGCATCGCGAGCCCGCCCTTGGTCGCGCAGTAGGCCGAGTAGCCGCGGCCCCGCAACGCCAACTGCGCGCGCACCGACAAGAGATGAATCTGCCGTCCGCCTGTCCCTCGTGCGATCTGATGCCGGGCGACCGCCTGGCCGAGGAACATCGCCGACTTGAGATTGATCTGGTAGATGTCGTCGAAAGCCTCCTCGGTTACTTCGAGGAGCGACTGCTCCCGCTGCACGCCGACGCAATTGACGAGAACGTCGATGCCGCCCATGGCCTCGATCGCGTGCCCGGTGACCTCGCCGATCTCGGCCGGATAGCGGGCGTCGAGAGCGAAGCCGAAGCCCTGGCCGCCGTCATCGACGATGCGTCGGGCGAGGCTGTCGGCCCGTGCGCCGTCCCTGCCGGCGACGGTGACGACCGCCCCGCGGCGCGCCATCGCGATCGCCGTCGCCTCGCCGATCGCGCCATAGCCGCCCGGCAGGAAGACGCGCAGTCCCGCTATGTCGAACAGCCGGTCCATGGCGACCGGATCGATGTCGGGGGTGAGGCTGGGCTCGTGCCGGTTCATCACGCGATCTCCACGCCAGCCGCCCGGTAGACGGACTCCATGAGCCGGAGCGTCCGCAGATTGTCGAGGCGGTCGGTCTCGAACGGGGTGCCGTTGCGCAGGCTGGCGACGAAGCCGGCGATGACGGTGTCGAAGGCTTCCTGGTAGCGGCCGACGAGGTCGACCTTTTCTTCCTCGCCGGCGGCGCCGACGAGGAATACGCGGTCGTAATCCATCATCACCGTCGCCCGCGTGCCGATGATCTCGAGCCGGTCGCCGTGCAGCTGCGGATAGCCGGGCGCGCAGATCGAGCCGTCGGCGGTCGCGATCAGGCCGTCCGGCCCTTCGAGCAGGATGGCGGCCGTATCCTCGCCCGGCAGACCGTCGGCGAGACGGTTCAGGCGCGCAGCGACCACCCGGAGGTCGCCGACGAGGCAGCGCAGCACATCGAGGTGATGGATCATCGTCTCGAAGACGAGGTTGCGCCGGAAGCCGGTCAGATAGGGCTGGCGCTCGATCAGGAACGGGACCGTGCCATCGCGTGGGCAGAGGCCGGAGCCGCGGCAGGCGATCGCCGCGTGCCGCGGGCGGCCGACGCGGCCTTCGGCCATCCAGCGCCGGACGGTCATGTAGTGCGGCCGGAAGCGGTAGTTCTCATGCACCATGAAGCGCACCCGCTCGCCGACATAGTCCACCAGCGCCTCCGCCTCGGCGACGGTCTCCGCCATCGGCTTCTGCAGCATGATGTGGACGCCGTGGTCGGCGGCGAGTCGGGCGAGCGGAACGTGCGCGCCGACCGAGGTGGCGATGTCGACGGCCTCGAAGCCGCCGTCGCCGAACAGCGCCTGCGGATCGTCGTAGACACGGTCGATGCCGAACTCCGCCGCCCGGGCGAGCGCCCTGGAGCGGTCGACGTCACAGACCGCCACCACCGGGACGCCGGCAGAGCGCCAGGCACGCAGATGGTAGGCGCTGATCATGCCGGCGCCGACGAGGGCGACGCGCAGCGGCTGCTCGGTGATGCTCATGCGGCGCGCTCCGTGAGAAGGCCGCCGAGATAGGCCCGGCACGGCTCGTGGGCGAGAAGCGCGTCGAAATCGGCGAGCGGGGTGACGGTGCCACGCTGCACGAAAATGAAGCGCTCGCAGATCTCCTCGAGGATCTCGAGCTGGAAGCGCTCGTTCGGATGCACGCAGAGGAACACGAGCCGGCCTTCTGCCCGCAGCCGGCGGAAGAAGTTCAGCATGAAGCCGATATAGCCGTCCTGCGTATTGAACTGCGGCTCGTCGAAGAGATGGACGAGCGGATAGTCGCTGCCGGCCCGCTCGAGCAGCGCGTTCGGGCGCAGCGAGCGGAAATGCCGGACCTGGTAGGACTGGTGATAGTGGATCGCCAGCCGGTCCCGCTCGTCCGTGCGCACGCGATGAATGTCGCGCCCCTGCACGAGCACGCGGCCCGAGGTCGGCGTGTTGGAGCCGGTGATCAGCTCGAACAGTGTCGTCTTGCCGGAGCCGTTCGGCCCCATCATGCCGACGATCGCTGGCTGCTCGATGGTGAAATCGGCCTCGAGGCGAAAGGTCTGCCGGCGCTGCGGCCAGCCGCTCCGGTAGACCTTGGTCAGCGCCTCGACGCGAAGCATCGCCGTCATCGTCACACCCCGATCAGCCGGCGGCGCAGCGGCGCGTCATCGCGCAGTTCCGCGGCCCGGCCCTCGTACACGATCCGTCCCTGGTCCATGACGTAGACGCGGTCGGCCACCTCGAGAGCCGCGAGCGCGTTCTGCTCGACGACCAGCGAGGCGACGCCCTCGGCCTTCAAGAGGCGCACGGTCTCGAAGACGTTCTGCACGATCCGCGGCGCGAGGCCCTGGCTCGGCTCGTCGAACAGCACCAGCCCCGGCGAGGCGAGCAGCGCGCGCGAGATCGCCACCATCTGCATCTCGCCGCCCGACAGGTTCTCGCACTCGCGCGCCATCAGGTGCTCGAGCGCCGAGAAGATCGCGAACATCTCGCCGAGCTTCCATGCGCGGAACCGTGTGCGCCGCTGGGCGATCTTCAGGTTGCGCGCCACCGTGAGGGTGGGGAACACGCGCCGGTCGTCCGGGACCCAGCTGATGCCGAGCGCCGAGATGCGGTGCGTCGGCCAGGCGGTGATGTCGCTGCCGTCGAAGCGGATCGAGCCCGCGCGGGCGCGCGTTAGGCCGAGAATGGCGCGGATCGTCGTCGTCTTGCCGGCGCCGTTCGGCCCGAGCAGGGCGACGATCTCGGCGCTGCCGACGGCGAGCGAGGCGCCGAACAGCGCCTGCGTCTCGCCGTAGAAGGCCTCGATGCCCCGCACCTCAAGCATCAGGGATCTCCAGCATGGGGACCTCAGGCATCGGCCATCTCGGCGAGGGTCGAGCGGCGCACCCATCGGTCGGCCTGGAGCTCGTCGGGCGTGCCCTCGGCGATCACCTGCCCCCAGTGAATCACGGCGATGCGCTCGGCGAGATCGAACAGGAAGCGCATGTCGTGCTCGATCATGATGATCGTGTAGCGCTCGCGCAGGCGCCGCACGAGGACCGCGAGGTTCTTCGTCGCCTCGCTGCCGAGGCCCGAGGTCGGTTCGTCGAGGAAGAGGATTCTTGGACGCGCGGCGAGCGCGACGCCGATCTCGAGCGCGCGCCGTTCGCCATAGCTGAGGGACGTCGCCTTATCCCAGGCGCGGTGCGCGAGCCCGACCTGGTCCAGCACATCGAGCGCCGGCTCGACGAGCTCGGGCCGGTCGAAGACGCCGCCGAAGACGTCGAGCCGGCGGGCGCGGAACTCGGGCAGCGCCAGCATGACGTTCTCGATCACCGCCGACGCATCGAAGAGGTTCATGATCTGGAACGAGCGCGAGACGCCGAGCCTGGCGATCCGCTGCGGCGGCAGGCCGGTGATCGGCAGGCCCTCGAAGACGATCTCACCCCGATCGGGCGTGTAGAAGCCGGTGAGGACGTGGAAGCAGGTCGTCTTGCCGGCGCCGTTCGGCCCCATGATGCCGCTCACCGCGCCTTCCGCGAAGGATAGCGAGATGTCCTCGAGCACGACGCGGGCGCCGAAGCGCTTGTGCAGGTGGCGCGCCTCGAAGAAGGCCATCAGGCTTCCTCCGCGACGAGCACGGGCGGCTTGCGCGAGCTGCGGATGCGCTTGGCCGCGAGATGGAGCATGCCCGCCAACCCCTCCGGCCGCAGCACGACCATCGCCATGAACATGAGGCCGTACCAGAGCAGCCAGGTCTCGGTGAGACCGCCGAGGACATCGCGGGCGACGAAGTAGAGCAGCACGCCGAGCACCGGCCCCCAGAAGCTGACGAGGCCGCCGCCGACCAGCACCATCATGACGATCAGGCCGGACTGGTGCAGGCTCATGACGTCCGGATAGGCGCTCTGCTGGGCCATGCAGAACAGCGCACCGGCGAGACCGGCGAACATCGCCGAGACGACGAAGGCGGCCCATTTGAACCACCAGACGTCGTAGCCGGCGAAGCGCGCCCGCGTCTCGTTCTGGCGGATCGCCTGCAGCACGCGGCCGAAGGGCGAGTTGACGAGGCGCCAGAGCAAGAGGACGGTCGCGATCAGCAGCACGGCGGCGAGGTAGAACAGGGCGATGTTGGAGCGCATCTCGATATCGACGCCGAAGAGCGAGATCGGCGGCCGCGGAATGCCGAGCAGCCCGTCCTCGCCGCCGGTGATGGCGTGCAACTTCATCGCCGTGAACCAGAAGACCTGCCCGAAGGCGATGGTCATCAGCGCGTAGTAGATGCCGCGCCGGTGCGAGATGCAGGCGCCGACGACGGCACCCGCCAATCCGGCGGCGAGGATGCCCGCGCCGAGCCCGCCCCACAGGCTGACGGCGACGTTCTGCTGGAAGAGGCCGAACGCATAGGCGCCGATGCCGAGATAGGCGCCGTGCCCGAACGAGTGCAGGCCGGCATAGCCGAACAGCAGGTTGAAGCCGAGCGCGAAGATCATCCAGATGGCGATCTCGACGCCGAGATACTGGTAGAGGCCGATGGCGGGCAGCCACCAGGGCGCGGTCGCGAGGGCCAGGCCGAGCGCGACGATCGGTGCCGCCGTCGAGACCGGCGAGCCGCGCTGGATGTCGGAGAGCGAGATCACCGTCAGTTTTCCAGCGCGCTCTTGCGGCCGAACAGTCCGCGGCTGCGGAAGCCGACCACGAGGATCAACAGGATGTACATCGACATCGTCGCCCAGGCGCCCGCATAGGCGCCCGTGATGCCGACCGCGAGGCCGACCAGGATGGCGGCGATCACCGCGCCCCAAAAACTGCCGATGCCGCCCATGACGATGATCAGGAAGGCCGGGATGACGACGTCGATCCCGACATGCGGGCGCAGGCCCCAGATCGGCACCATGATGATGCCGGCGAGGCCGGCGAGGGCGGCGCCGAAGCCGAACACGAGCAGCCGCAGGCGCGACAGGTCGTAGCCGAGCGCCCGCACCATCTCGCTGTCATGCGCGCCGGCCTTGATGATGGCGCCGTAGGGGGTTCGCTCGAGGAACAGCCAGACGGCGAGGATGGCGAGAGCGCTGAAGCCGGCGGCGAAGAACTTGTACTTCGAGTAGATGAGGCCGCCGATCATGACCGCCCCGTCGATCGCCCGCGGCAGAGCGAGGTGCTGCTCGCCCGTTCCCCAGACGAGGCGGATTGCCTCCTCGATCACGAGCGCGGCGCCGAAGGTGAGCAGGAGGCCGTAGAGCGGCGCCTTGCCGTAGGTCGGGCGCAGGCACAGCTCCAGCACCATGCCCGCGACCGCGGTCAGGATCGGCGCGAACACGAGCGCGGCGAGGTAGCGCTGATCGAGCGGCAGCGTCAGCCACCAGGCGCCGAAGGCGGTCTCGCCGAACCAGGCGCCGCCGAGCGCCGTGAGGGCGAAATAGGCGCCGAGCGCGAACAGCGAGCCGTGCGCGAGGTTGATCACCTCCATGACGCCGACGATCAGCGTGAAGCCGAGCGCGATCAGCGCGAACAACAGGCCGAGCGTCAGGCCGTTGAGGACGTGCGGCAGAAGATCGAGCATGGGCAACGCTGGCATGCGAGGATTGTCGGGCGCGGCCGGACATGCCGGCCACGCCCGTCGAGATCGACCGTCAGGCGTCGAAGGTCGGGGTGTCCGAATAGCTCTCGAGCTTGCAGGCGGCCGCGGCCGCAGTGTCCTCGACCGTATCGGGCGCCGCATTGCTCAGAATTTCGAACATGTCGTCCTTGTCGACCGGCTTCGGATTGGCGGTCGCGAGGTAGATCGTCTGCTGCACCTGGTGGGTGGCGGCGTCGATCCAGGCGTCGTGGTGCTGCATGCGGTCCTTGGCCGACATGCGGTGGCCTTCGAGCGCCTTGATGACGGCGATGTTGCTCGTCGTACCGGCACGCTCGATCGCGGCCAGCAGCTCGCGCGTCGCCATGTAGCCGTTGTAGAAGACGTTGCCCGGCACCTTCATGTCCACGTTCGGATAACGGGCCTGGTACTTCTTCACGAAATCGGCGACGCCGGGCAGATCGAGACGGTAATACCAGGTCGTCCCGAACACACCGAACAGGTTGTCGAGCGGCAGCCCGTAGACGTCCGGCCAGTCCTGCTGGCTGTTGATCCAGGCCGGATTGCTGCCCATACCGAGCTGCGCGACCTGCTGGCGAAAAGCCTTCTGGTCGTCGCCGCCGATGGCCGCCGAGACGACCTGCGGCTTCTGCTGCTGCACGCGCAGGAGCGCCGACGAGAAGTCGCGGGTGCCCTGCGGGATCAGGATCTCCTCGACCACCTGGCCGCCATAGGCGGCGAGCAGCGCCTTCGTCGCCTTCGCCGTGTCGTGCCCCCAGACATAGTCGTTGGTGAGCAGCATCCACTTCGGCCCAAAGCTGTCGATGGCGTTCTTCACCGCCGCCTTGGCGAAGTTGGTGCCGTTGCCGTCCCAGACGAACTTCACGCGGTGGCAGTTCTGGCCGGCCTCGGTCGGCGAGGAGGAGTTGGTGTTCATGTAGATCACGCCGTATTTCTGCGCGACCTGGCTGATGGCGTTGGCGACGCCGGAATGGACCGCGCCGACCAGGAAGCCGCACTCCTCGCGGGTGATCATGCGCTCGGCGACGCGGCTGCCGGTGGCCGCCGTCGTCTCGGTGTCGATGTGGGTCGACTCGATCTTGCGGCCGAGCACGCCGCCGCGCTCATTGGCCTCGGCGATCGCCATCAGCATGCCGCGCCGGTCGCTGGCGCCGGAGTTCGCATACTGGCCGCTCGCATCGGAGGTGAGGCCGATCTTGATCGGCTTGGAGGAGCCTTGCGCCCAGACGCGGTTGTGCTTCCAGGGCCCTGCGAAGATCGTCACCGCGCTGCCGGCGGCCGCGGCACCCAACACCTGACGACGCGTGAACCTGCTCGCTGCCATGCGTTCCTCCCTTGGACGATCGCCGGTCTTGCCGACCGAGTTGAATAATTCTTCTCAAGAATGAATATTCGTTCTACTCTTGTCAATCGCGGGGTTGCAGCCGAGATGAGCCTCTCGCGCGACCCAATGGGGAAAACTCGCCTTGAAAGGGATCTCGATCGCCAGCGTCGACCATTCCCATCCGCAGAGCCCCGAGACATTCGAGGCGCTGCGGTCGCGCATGCGCGCGCGCTTCGACGAGCTGAGCCCGCACCTGCAGCGCATCGCTCGCGCCGCCCTCGAACAGCCCGGCGGTTTCGCCCTCAAGACCACGGCGACGATCGCCGGCGAGCTCGGCGTGCAGCCCTCGACGCTGATCCGCTTCGCCAAGGAGTTCGGCTACAGCGGCTTCTCGGAGATGCAGCGCATCTTCCGCCATCGCCTGATCGAGGGCGCGGCGGACATGCGCGAGCAGGTCTACGCCAAGCAGGCCGGGCGCGCGCCGGCGGACGTCGCGGCGCTCCTGCGCAGCTCGGCCGCCGCCCTGATCGCATCGCTCGAGGAAGTGCGCGACACCATCCCCACCGAGGATCTCGCCCGCGCCGTCGAGTTGCTGGAGCGTAGCCGCCACATCTACATCGCCGGGCTGCGGCGCTCGCGCGCCATCGCCACCTATCTCGCCTACGGCCTCGCCCGCTCGGAGCGCCAGTGCAGCCTGCTCGACTTCGGCGGCGGCATGGCGGCCCAGCAGGTCGCCAACATGACGCCGAACGATCTTCTGGTCGCCATCGCCTTCCCGCCCTATTCGGAGCCCGTGGTCGATGTCGTCGTCGACTGCCATCTCAGCGGCAAGCCGGTGCTGGCGCTGACGGACTCGCCCGACAGCCCCCTCGCGCGGCATGCGCGCCTCACCTTCTTCGTCGACAATGCCGCCACCGGCCAGTTTCGCCCGATCTCCGGCGCCATCGCGCTCGTGCAGGCGCTCGTGTCCGCCATCGGGCACGGATAGCAGACCGCCGGGGATGTCGCCGGAAGGCGGTCGCCCGGTCGCGACATAGCCCCTCCAGTCCGGATCGCGTCCAGAGCCGGCGAACAAGCCCCCTCCTGCGACCAGCCGCCTGGCGGCTCCGGCCCTCTCGGAATCCTCCCACTGGAGCTGACGGCGCTCTCGCGTCGGTTGCTGCCGACTTTGGATTGTTATGCGAGCCGAGCATAGTGGTCGCCTCGGCCGGAGGACGCGACGCGGACGGGTCGCGGCACCCCGGCCGATCCATGACGGCATCCATATCGAAGGCAGCACTGGAGGAAGCGATGAGCTTGAGAAGCCCCTACAGTCTGGCCCTGCTGGTACCCCTCCTCGTGGGGAGCACGGCTTTCGCGGACGGCAAGAGAGTCTTCGTACCGGACAGCCTCGTCTGCCGGACCTATGACGGCACCACGGACGACCTCTTGACGGCGGGTCTCGGCAAGACCGGCCTTCAGGGCGCGGCCCCGCCGATTGCCGTCCCGACCGATCCCACCGCGGCCGAGCTGCGGCGGCTCGCGATCTACACCAACTACCGCGCGCTCTCCGACATGACGGCGAATGGCGGCTATGGCGTGCTGTTCGGCCCCAATATCGATCTCGTCGGCGGCGACACGCTGGGCGAAGGCAAGATCGCCGGCGAGGAATGCCTCGCCTTTGCCGACGACGGCAAGGGGCACAAGAACGTCACCATGATGGTGCAGATCCCGGCGAGCTTCGATGCGCAGAACGCCTGTATCGTCGCAGCTCCCTCCTCGGGCTCGCGCGGCGTCTATGGCGCCATCGGCACGACGGGCGAGTGGGGCCTCAAGCGCGGCTGCGCCGTCGCCTACACCGACAAGGGAACCGGCAACGGCGCCCACGACCTCGAGGACGACAGCGTCAACCTGATCGACGGCCTGCGTGAGGACGCGGGCGCGGCCGGCCCCGACTCGAGCTTCACGGCGCGGCTGACGGCCGCCGAGCGTGCGGCCTTCGCCGCCGCCTACCCGTTCCGCTTCGCCTACAAGCATGCGCATTCGGAGCGCAATCCTGAGAAGGATTGGGGCGTCGACGTGCTGCAGTCGATCCGCTTCGCCTTCCATCTCTTGGAGGATCGCTTCGGCATCCGGCACTCGGGAGGAGGCCGCCACGCCGGACGCGGCGCCCTGGTGATCGCATCGAGCGTCTCGAACGGCGGCGGCGCGTCGCTGGCCGCGGCCGAGCTCGACAAGGCCGGCCTGATCGACGGCGTCGTCGTGTCCGAGCCGCAGGTGCAGCCGATCCGCCGCCGCTCCCTCGTCATCCGGCGCGGAAACACGCCGATCCCCGCCCACAGCAAGGGGCTCTACGACTACATCACGCTCGCCAACCTCTTTCAGCCTTGCGCGGCGCTCGCGGCCTCCAACGCCGACTCGCCGTTCCCGGCCCTGTTCAATCCGGCCGCGGCCACCGCCCGCTGTGCCGCGCTGCGCGCGAACGGTCTGCTCGCCAGCGGGACGCTCGCCGATCAGGCGGAGGAGGCGCAAGCCATCCTGAACGACAGCGGCTGGGAGCCAGAAAGCAACTTGCTCAACCTCTCGCACTACAGCTTCCAGGTGGCGCCCGCAGTCGCCACCACCTACGCCAACGCGCATGGCCGCTTCCGCGTGACGGACAATCTGTGCGGCCTCAGCATGGGCGGCACCACTGGGCCGGGCAGCACGCCGGGGCCGGTCGCGCTGGCCGCCGTCGCCCAGATCTTCGCCACCGGCAACGGCGTCCCGCCGACGAGCGGCATCAACCTCGTCAACAACGACTCGGTCGGCGGCGCGCGGCTCGACCCGATCTCGATCTCGCCCTCGACCGGCGCCGCCGACTACAATTTCGACGGCGCCCTCTGCCTGCGCCGGCTGTTCGACGGCAAGTCCGCACAGGCGTTGCGCGTGCGGCTGGGAATAGCGGAGGTGAAGCGCACCGGCCGCCTGCAGGGCAAGCCGGCGATCATCGTCCATGGCCGCGCCGACAACCTCGTGCCGGTCAACCACTCCTCGCGGCCCTATTACGGGCTCAACAAGCTCCAGGAGCGCCACCGCAGCAGGCTGCACTATTACGAGGTCACCAACGCGCAGCATTTCGAGGCGTTCTTGCCGCTCGCCGGTTACGACACGCGCTACGTGCCGCTGCACGTCTACGGCATTCAGGCGCTCAACATGATGTACGCGCATCTGAAGCAAGGTGCGCCGCTCGCGCCGAGCCAGGTCGTGCGAACGATACCGCGCGGCGGTGCTCCAGGCGCCGCGCCTGCGATCACCGCCGCCAACGTGCCGCCGATCTCGTTCACGCCGTCGCCAACTGATCGGATCGTCTTCGGCGGCAAGACCCTTCACGTGCCGGAGTAGCCGATTGGTACGCTGTCGCGCTCGTCGTGCCGCCGCTCACGCCGGCGGCCGCACGACGGCTGTTGCAGGGGGCCGGAGGGCAGAGGTGCAGACGCCGCCGATGGCGGTCGCGACACCATCGCCGGGCAGCGCGCCGCTCCCGCGCGGTCAGGAGCAGGCAATGGCGTCTAGCTGCCTGCGCCCGGCTCGCCCGGCCGCGGGTCGCCGGCGTCCTCGACATGCTCGGCGAGCAGCACGGCGAGGAATCGCGTCTCGGGAAACGCCGCGAAGACGATCACCATCATCGAGGTGATGGGGATCGCGAGGATCGCCCCGGGCAGACCCCAGAGCGCAGTCCAGAACGACAGCGCCACGATGATGACGAAGGGGCTGAGGTTGAGCTGCCGCGAGAACAGCTTCGGCTCGAGCACGTTGTCGGACAGGAGCTGCGCCAGCGCCAGCAGCGCGGCGAGGATCAGCGTCGTCGTCAGCGATCCGAACTGGGCGATCGACAGCAGGATCGGGAAGAGGATGGCGACGGTGCCGACGAACGGGATGTAGTTGAAGAGGCCGATCAGCACCGCCCAGAACAGCGCGAAATCGAGCCCCACGAGGAGCATGAGAACAAAGGAGACGGCGCCGAGGATGGCGTTGATCAGCGTCTTGACGGCGAGGTATTCGGCGATCTGGCGGTTGGTGTCGGCGAACAGCCGCTGCATCCGCCGCGTCCGCTCTCCGTCGGGGAAAGCCACTGCCAGCCGCGCCCGCAGGCTGCCCTGCTCGGCGATGAGAAAGATCGTGTACATGGCGATCAGGAAGACGCCGCTGCCGACGTTGGTGAGCGAGCCAAGCAGGCCGAGCAGCAGTTCCTTCAGGTCGACCTGAGGCCCGACCGTCGTCCGAACCTCGTCCCAGGTCGGCAGCTTCTCGAGCCCGACGGCATCGGCGAGCCGCTCCGCGAACGCCTGCAGATTGGCCGTGTAGGCAGGCCCCGCGGCCATGAGCTGGTCGACGGTCACGGCCACGACGCCGCCGAAGCCGACGAGGCAAAGGGTGAAGGCGACGGCGAGGAGAATCCGATGGACGAGCGGTGGCAGGCGACCCAGCACGGGAAGCCGGGCCATAGCGCCGGCCGCCGAGGTCAGGACATAGGTCGCGATCACCGCCACGAAGATCGGCAGGATGAGATCCTTGCCGATGACGAGAAGCCAGCCGACGAGGGCGGCGAGGACGCAGGCCTGGAAGACCGTCGTGAAGCGGCGCGCTTCCGTGCCCATGGCGTTCTACCCTCGAAGTGGGCTGCTCCGGGCCACTTCTGCCGCGAAAGTCCGGCGACGCAAGCGGTCGGCCGCGCGGACGCAGCCTTCGGACGCACTCAGCCGCCGGTATCGTCCATGCGCTGCGGCCGCCACAGCAGCGCCACCCCGGCGAGGGCGGAAAGAATCGACGCCGCGAAGACGGCGATCTTCGCCGCGGCGAAGTCCAGCTCGTTCGGAAACGCCTCGCCGGCAATGAACAGCGACATGGTGAAGCCGATCCCGGCGAGCGCGCCGGCGCCGGTGAGCTGGCGCCAGGAATAGGCGTCCGGCTTCATCGCAGCGCCGAGGCGGACCGCCGCGAGGCAGGCGGCGACGAGGCCGAGCGGCTTGCCTACGAAGAGGCCGAGCACGATGGCCGCGATCAGCAGGCCGTGCCCGGCGAGCATCTCGCCCGACACGGCGACGCCGGCATTGGCGAGCGCGAACAGCGGCAGCACGGCATAGCTCGACCGCGCGCCGGCGTGCCGCAGGAGGCGCTCGGCCGGCGATTCGATGCGGTCGTGGATCGCATCGAGCGCCCGCATGGCCGGCAGCGAGGGGCCGTGGCGCAGCACCTCGCCCTCCGCCGCCTCGGCGGCAATGATCGTCTCGGCCTGCGCGGTGAGCGCCCGCAGGTTCGCCGGCGGGCGGGTGGGGATGAACAGCGCGAGCACGATGCCGGCGAGCGTCGCGTGCAGCCCGCTCGCCAGCACGCAGGCCCAGAGCGCGAGGCCGAGCAGCGCATAAGGCGCTACACGGTAGACGCGGCTGCGGTTGAGCAACGCGAGGCAACCGGTGATCGCGGCCGCCGCGGCGAGCGCCAGAAGATTCAGGCCGTGCGAGTAGAAGACGGCGACCACCGCGATGGCCCCGATGTCGTCGACGATCGCCGCCGCGGTGAGGAAGATGCGCAGCTCCACCGGCACCCGGTGGCCGAGCATGGCGATGAGGGCGATCGCGAATGCGGTGTCGGTCGCCATCGGCACGCCCCAGCCGTGCGCCAACGGGCCGCCGGGGATGATGGCGATGTAGATGAGCGCCGGCACCAGCATGCCGCCGATCGCCGCGGCGATCGGCAGCGCCGCGGCGCGCGGACGGGCGAGGTGCCCGACCGTGAACTCCCGCTTGATCTCGAGGCCGACGACGAGAAAGAAGATCGTCAGCAGGCCGTCGTTCACCCAGTGCCGGAGCGACATGGCGAAGGCGTGCTCGCCGAGCGAGACGCCGAGCGGCTGCTCCCAGAAGCTCTCGTAGGCGCCGGCGAGCGGCGAGTTGGTCAGGGCGACCGCGAGCAGCGTCGCCAGCAAGAGAAGCAGGCCGGCCGACGGCCCCCAGCTCACGAAGTCGAGCGCGGCGATGCGCATCCGATGGCCGAGCGTGCCGAGCAGGGCCTCGGAGAAGGTGTTCTGGTCCCACGGGCCGTCATAGCGGCGGCCATTGATGAAGAAGGTCGGCGTGACGCGGACGCCGCTCGCCCGTGCGCTGCGCTCGTCCGCCTCGACGCGTCGGCGTGCCTTTTCCGCGCTTTCCGTGGCGTCCTCGCGGACGCCGAGATCCCGGGCGACCGAGACGAGGTCGTCCTCGGTCAGCTCCGGCGAGCGCGTCATCAGCTCGACATGGGCGCGCCAGAAATCCTCGGGATCCTCTGCCCGCTCGGCGAGCTCGGCGGCCCGGCGGGCGATGTCGCTGCCGGTCAGCGGCCGGTGGCGGAAGACGTAACGCAGCCGGTCGCCGAAGCGGTCGCGCACCGAGGCGATCTCGTCATTGGCCGCGCGGCAATAGGGGCATGCATAGCTGCCGTACTCGACGAGCGTGATCTCGGCCGTCCGCGGGCCGAGCACATGGTCGCGGGCTTCGTCGACGGGACGGTCGAGGCGGTTGGTGAGCCCCATTTCGGACATGCAGGCGTCTCGCTCGTCTCGGTGGGGCCCAGGGGGTGGTCGGCGCGGGCGGGTGCGGGGCGCGATCGGTATGGCCGCTGCCGCTACGCGCCGCGAGCATCGCGGTAAGCGAAAGCGTGTTGCCGATCAAGGGATTGGTCCGCAGGTCCGGCCTTCGCGAACCGCAGGACGAAGCCCGACCGTCCGCCCGGGTGCGGCGACAAAAATTCCGAGAGCCGGGCGGGGAGATCGCGGGGGACAGACGTTCGGTGGCGGCGGGGACGACAGCTGGCGACCGAGACGGCTCAAACGCCCGACCGGCATCACCTGCGAGCCAGGGGCGAAGCATTTCTCGCCCACCATCACCGCGCGAGACCTTGGGAACAGGGTCTCTGCGTCCGGCGTTGCATCGAGGAAACCACCACGAGGCAGACACCTGTGAGCGGTGATCATACTGACGCAAGCATCTCCGGGACCGGCGAATGGCTCGTCGGTCCGCGGTTCCAAGGTCAGCACTACGCCGTCAGCGCCATGCTGCGGCAGGCATTCGAGGACGTGGCGGCGGAGCCGCTGCCGGGTCCGATCGTCGAGCTGCTGCGCCAACTCGATGCGCCGTCCTTGCAGCAGTCGACGACGAGCGCCGGAGACGGCGGGAACCAATCCGAGCGGCGCACGTTGCGACCTTGACCGTGGCGGCGACGCGTGTCGCCGGCCGGTCTCGCATCAGGAGGTCAATCGATGGCTCAGGAACGGGCTCCCACGAAATCCCCGGCAGCGCGAGGCTTCGCCGCCATGGACCAGCACAAGCAGCGGGCGATCGCCCGCAAGGGTGGGGAGAGCGTTCCCCCGGAGAAGCGCAGCTTCTCGCAGAACCGTGAGCTGGCCGCCGCGGCCGGCCGCAAGGGCGGCCAGAGCGTCGCCGACGTCGATCGGAGCTTCTCGAGGAATCGCGATCTCGCCGCGCAGGCGGGACGCAAGGGCGGCGAGTCCTCGGGCGTCGGTCGGACCGACCGCGAGAGCTGAGGCTGTGTCTTATACACATCGGACGCTGCCGACGACTAGTCGA
>JAEZCD010000278.1 GCA_023430145.1 Pseudomonadota bacterium | reverse complement strand
GGGCAGAGAGCACGATCTTCGATTCTACGCCCATGCCGAACCAGATCATGATCAGCGGCGCCAGCGCCACCTTGGGCATGGACTGCATGGCCGCGAGATATGGATAGATAACGCGCTCGAACAGGCGGGATTCCGCGATGAGAATGCCGCATATCAGCGCCGCCGACAGGGCGATCAAAAAACCACACACGGCCTCGAACAGCGTCACGGCAGCATGCTCTTGCAGCACGCCCGCGTTCCACATGTTCGAGAGCGACGCCAGAACGGCCGATGGAGGCGGGAGGAGATATTGAGGGACTTCGAAGTGGCGGACGAGAAATTCCCACATCAGAAAGAAGATGACGATCGTGGACGGCACGAGAAGTCGGTCGAGGATGGCGCTCCACGAGATTCGTGCCGGGGAAAGAGCTGACCGCGCATCGACATCGATCGCCATGGCTAGTGCTCTCCTTCTGCCAGATCGCCGAAGTCATCCCTGATGGCTTGCGAAAGCCTCTGGAACTCCGGCGACGCCATCATTTTCACCGTGCGAGGCCGCGGAAGATCGATCTCGTGGATGCGCACAATGCGCCCGGGCCGGGAGGACATGACCAGCACACGGTCGGCGAGAAATACGGCTTCGTCGATGCCGTGCGTGATGAGCAGTACGGTCTTGCGCGCGGCTGACCAGATTTTCTGCAGTTCGACGTTCATGCGCTCGCGCGTCATGGCATCCAGCGCGCCGAACGGCTCGTCGAGCAGCAGGATCTTGGGATCGAGAAGAAGAGATCGTGCGATGGCGACGCGCTGCTGCATGCCGCCCGACAGCTGGTTCGGATAGCGGTCGCCATAGGCGGCAAGGCCGATCAGCTCGAGCAAGCCGTCCGCCTCCTTGCGCTGGCCGGCGGCATCGAGGCCGCGGCTCCTGGCGCCGAACTCGATGTTGCGCCGCGCCGTCAACCAGGGGAACAGCGCTTGCTGCTGGAAGACGACGCCTTTTCCGCGTCCGGGGCCGGTGACGGTCACGCCATCGACTTCGACCGTGCCAGACGACGGCTCGACGAGGCCGGCGACGATGTTGAGCAGCGTCGTCTTCCCGCAGCCGCTGCGGCCGACCAGGGTGACGAACTCGTTCTCGGCGATGTCGAGATCGATGCTGCCCAGCACCGGCGGCCGGTCCGCGCCCTCGGCATAGCGCTTGCCGACGCCGCGGATGGCGATTTTCGCGGGCGGCGGCGCCATGGGGGAGGGATCGGCGATGCGGGCCAGCGTCGGCATCTACGGCTCCGCCGGCTCGGTCTCGGCCGCGACGCCCGGTGGCGGCGTGTAGACGAGCAGGCCCTCGGCCAAAATCGCCTCGTCGCCGCCCCAGAACTCGGCCTTTCGGCGCTGGTCGTCTTTCGCGCGCGCGTCCACCGCTTCCGGATCGCAGACGCGGCGCAGCTCCGCCTCGAGCTCCCGAACCTTCAGCCGCCCCGCCGGCGTATCGGCAAGGTCGTGCAGCTCGTGCGGATCGGCGGCGAGGTCGAACAGCTGCGGCGGCGTGCCGACGACGTAGATGAGCTTGTGGTCGCCTTTGCGCAGCATGAAATTGCCGCTCGCCGAGCCGGCGGCGTGGTACTCGCCGAACACGGGGGCAGAACGCTTCGCGCCCTGCGTGATGGGCCAAAGACTCTCGCCGCCGAGCGGCGGGCTGCCGGGGCGGGGCTCGAAGCCGGCGCCCTCGACGATCGTCGGGTAGAGGTCGACATGCGAGACCGGCTCGTCGATCACGACGCCCGCCGGCACGTCCGGTCCGGCGAGGATCAGCGGCACGCCGGCGGCATCCTCGAAGAAGCTGTATTTTCCGAACAGGCCCTGCGCACCGGCCGCCTCGCCGTGGTCGCTCGTGTAGAGCACGCGTGTCGAGGCTTTGAGGCCGAGCCGGTCCACCGCCTCGAGCACCTCGCCCATCTGCTCGTCGAGATGGGTGCTGAGCGCGTAATAGGCGCGCAGAATGTCGGCGAGCCGCGCGGGATCGTCGATGTCGCCGAACCCCATCCGCTCGCGCAGGTTCTTCGCCCAGGGATGCTCAGACCGCTCGGCCGGCGAGAAGGCCGGCGGCAAGGGCACGTCGACGTCGCGATAAAGGTTCCAGAGCCGCTGCGGCACGGTGAAGGGCGGATGCGCCGAGACATACGACACGAACAGCGCGAACGGCCGCCCTGTCCTTGCCGCGCGCTCCTCCAGCCAGGCGATGGCGCGGGCGGTGATGTCGCGGTCATAGGCCTGGTAGGCGGTGTCGCCGACGCCGGATTTCTCGAGGTACAGCTCCCACTGGCCGCGATTGATCGGCTCGCGCCCCGACCAGCGCAAGAGCATGCTGACGCCGCCCTTGCCGTTCAGGATGTGCATCGGCGCGATCTCTTGCGAGAAGCCGTTGTCGTCCTTCGTCGAGCGGAAGTGCAGCTTGCCGACCGAGACGACGTCGTAGCCGGCGTCGCGCAGCTCGTGCATCCAGCTCCTGACGCGGCCGTCATAGACGATGGCGTTGTCCCAGTAGCCGGTCTGGTGCGGGTAGCGGCCGGTGGCGATCGCCGCCCGCGCCGGGCAGCAGATCGGGCTCGCCGTGTAGGCGGCCGAGAAGCGGGTGCCGCGGGCGGCGAGCGCATCCAGCACCGGTGTCCGCACGAGCGGATTGCCATAGCAGCCGACGACGCTTCTCGCGTGGTTGTCGGAGAGCAGGAAGAGGAGGTTCGCGGGCGCCGGCATCGTCAGCCTCAGCGCAAGTCGATGCGCAGCTTGTAGCGATCGCCGCGCATGAACGAGCGGCGGAGCTCCTTCACCCGGTCGCCATGGCCGAAGCTGCGCCGCTCGATCTGGAACACCGGCGTGCCGGGCTCGATGTCGAGCCGCTCGGCGACGTAGTCGTCGGCCAGCACGGGCTCGATCGACTCCTCCGCGCGCAACAGGGCGAGGCCGTAGGCGCTCTCGAGCAGGCCGTAGAGGAGATGGCCGGCGATGTCCTGGCGGTCGAGATCGGGGCAGAGCGCGGCGGGCAGAAAGCTCGTCGCCAGCGTCACCGGCACGCCCCGCATCGACTGGATGCGCTCGAGCTCCCAGATCGCCTCGCCCGGCCCGAGGTCGAGCATCCGGCGCAGCTCCTCGCTCGGCTGCTTCAGCTCGCAGCGCACGACCTTGGACTCGCGGTCGTGGTTGATCGCGCCAGCCCGGTAGAAGGCGTAGGAGGCGAGCACCGCGCCCTCGAACTTGGCGCTGCCGACGAAGGTGCCGCGCCCCTGCTGGCGGGAGATCAGCCCCTGCGTGGCGAGGTCGCCGAGCGCCCGCCTGAGCGTGCCGCGGCTGACGGAGAAGTGCCGGCACAGCTCCGGCTCCGAGGGCAGCTCGGTGCCCGGCGGCCAGCGGCCGGAGACGATGTGGTCGGTGAGGGCGAGCTTCAGCTGGTGGTAGAGCGGGGCGGTGGCGCTCGGCGACGGCACGCGCAGGCCGAGCAGCTCCGACGGGCCTTCCTCCTCCAGGCGATGCTTGGCGAGCGCTGAGTCCATCCGGTCCGCTCTCTTTGTTGGGATCAAAGGTACAGACGTCTAGACAAGAGCGCAATCCCGTAGCAGCATTCCCTCGAGGATCGGTCCGTGCGAGGCTGACGCCAGAGAAAAAGAAAACCGCCTGGGAGGGCGACAAGGATGAACATCACGCGGCGAAGCACTCTGATCGGCGCCGGCGCGGCGGCGCTGACGCTCGGCTCCTGGTCGGCGCGGGCGGCGGCGAAGGTCGCGCCCTTCACCATCGTCATCAACCAGTCCCCCTGGTTCGACAGTTTCCGCAAGACCGTAGAGCTCTACGAGAAGGAAAGCGGCAACGAGGTCGAGCTCGACGTCAATCCGTTCGGCGGCTCGCTCGAGAAGCAGCGCAACTCGGTGCGCGCCCGCGACGGCCAGTACGACCTGTTGATGATGAACTCGGGCTGGTTCGCCGAGATGTATTTCGGCGGCTTCCTCGAGGCGATCAGCGACATCGACCCGTCCTACAAGATCGAGCCGGGGCTCTACACCCTCGCCGACACGATCTATTTCGATCCGCAGAAGAAGACGATGGACCCGAGCGGCAAGCTGATGGCGATGCCGATCAACCCGAACGTCCCGCTGCTCTACTATCGCGGCGATCTCTACAAGGAGGCCGGGCTGAAGGCGCCGGACACTTTTGCCGGGTTGCTCGAGAATTCCAAGCGCTTCCACAAGCCGCCGGCGATGTACGGCATGGTGCAGCGCGGCGCGCGCGGCCCGCACACCGTCGCCTACGACTTCTACCCCTACCTCTACGGCTTCGGCGGCAGCATCTTCAAGGATCAGCACGGCGGCGACTACACCGTCACGCTGAACGATCCGAAGGGCAAAGAGGCGCTCGACTACTACATCCGCCTCGCCCGCGAGGCCGGCCATCCGAAGACCGCATCGATGGACCAGGCCGAGGTGCTGCAGGCGATGGTCACCGGCAAGGCGGCGCACATCATGGCGGTGATCGCCGCCTGGTCGCAGATGGACGATCCGAACAAGTCGATCGTCGTCGACAAGGTCGAGGTGGCGGTGCCGCCGCATGGACCGGGCGGCCGCTCCTCCCCAGGACTCGGCCATTTCGTCGGTGGCATCGCCAGGAACGTGCCGGACGACCGCAAGCGCGCCGCCTTCGAGTTCCTCAAGTGGTACGGCACCGGCGCGGCGCAGATCGCTCTCGCCAAGAACGGCGGCGTGCCGGTACACGCGGCCGCCTACAGCGATCCCATGAGCCAGGAGCGCCGCTTCCGCTGGATGAAGCCGCTCTCGGAGGCGCTGCCGAACGCGGTCAACATCTACAACTTCCCGGAATCCGCCGACGTCATCGCCGTGCTCGAGCTCGGCCTCAACCGGGCGATCGCCGGTGAGATCTCGACCAAGGACGCGCTCAACGGCATGGCGACGGAGATTGCCAAGACGATGAGCGCGCGAGGCTACAAGAGCGGCACCATCGACGCGCTCTGAGCGCGCGCGAAAGGCGCCGCCGGTGACGACCGCAGCCATCCACGAGGCGGCGCCCGCCGCCGCCCGCGCCGCCGCGGCCCGGGCGTTGGGCGACGAGTCGGGCTGGCGCTGGGTGACCTTCGGCCCGGCGCTCGGGCTGATGGTGGTCTTCAGCCTGCTGCCGCTCGTCAACATGGCGGCGATGAGTTTTTACGAGGTCCGCTGGGCCGAGGGCCAGGCGATCTGGACCTCGGTCGGCCTCGACAACTACCGGGCGCTCGCCGGCGACGCGCTGTTCCGCGCCGGCCTCTGGAACACGATCGTCTTCGTGATCGCCGCCGTCGGCGCGCAGATGGTGCTCGGCTTCTTCCTCGCCCTGTTCTGCAGCCGGATCGCACGCGGCCGCATCTTCTTCCGCACCGTCTTCATCCTGCCGATCCTGATCCCCGGCATCGTCATCGGCGCGATGTGGAAGCTGATGTACAATTTCGACTTCGGCCTCATCAACGCCATGCTGGCCGGTATCGGCATCGGCCCGCAGGACTGGCTCGGCGACACCTCGACCGCGCTGCTCGCGGTGATCGTCGTCGACATCTGGCACTGGACGCCGTTCTGCTTCCTGCTGATGCTCGCCGGCATCGAATCCCTGCCGCAGGACATGTACGAGGCGGCGCGGATCGATGGCGCGACGCCGCTCCAGGAGCTGGTCTACATCACGCTGCCGCTGATGGCGCCGACGATCGTCATCACGCTCGCCTTCCGCATGGTGCTCGCCTTCAAGGTCTTCGACGAGGTCTATCTTCTGACGAGCGGCGGGCCCGGCACGGCGACCGAGGTGCTGAGCTTCACGATCTACCAGCGCTTCTTCACCGAGGACAAGATGGGCTACGGCTCGGCCATGGCGATCGCCGTGATCTTCATCGTCGCGCTGTTCCTCGTCGCAGCCCTCGGCGCCAAGCGGCGCATCGGCTCTACGCCATGAGCGAGCGCGTGACATGAAGGACAGTGCGGGCGTCGGCGAGCGCCGCCTCTTCGCCTACCTCGTTCTCGTCCTCTCGGCGCTGGTCGTCACCGTGCCCTTCGTCTGGGTGATCGCGGCCGGCTTCCGCACCCAGATCTCGCTCTTGATGGGGCAGTTCCTGTTCGAGCCGAACCTCGACGCCTTCCGCGAGGTGCTGTTCTCGAAGACCTCGGACTTCCTACTCAACTTCCAGAACTCGCTGATCGTCGGCCTCGGCAGCACGTTCCTCTGCGTCGTCATCGGCACGCTCGCCGGCTGGTCGCTGCACCGCATGCGCTGGCCGCGCTGGGTTTCGCACGGCTTTCTCGGCTGGGCGCTCGTCTTCCAGATGATCCCGCCGATCGCGCTCGCCGGCGCCTGGTTCACGATGTTCCGCGAGATCGGCCTCGACAACACCATGGTCGGGCTCGTGCTGGCGCACACGACGCTGAACCTGCCGATGGCGATCTGGCTGATGGGCGCCTTCGTGCGCGACGTGCCCGAAGAGCTGGTCGAGGCCGCGCGCATGGACGGCGCCTCCACCGGCACGCTGCTCGCCCGCGTCGTCGTGCCGATCGTGGCGCCAGGGCTCGCGGCGACCGCCGTGCTGGTCTTCGTCTTCAGCTGGAACGAGTTCGCGGTGGCGCTCAACCTCACCATGAAGCAGACCGCGACGGTGCCGGTGGCGATCGCCAAGTTCGCCCAGGATTTCGAGATTCAGTACACGCAGATGGCGGCCAGCGCGGCGCTGTCGATCGTGCCGGCGCTGATCCTGTTGCTGCTCGGCCAGCGCTTCATCGTCAAGGGCCTCACCGTCGGCGCGCTGAAGTAATCCCTCGGCCATCCGAGATGACCGCCCAGCGCTCCTTTTCGTCTAAGCTCACCCTCGCCGACTGGGCTGTCATGCTGGATCCGGCGCGATCTTCTTTCTCCCCCTGCAAGGGGGAGACCGGACTCGCGAAGCGAGCCGAGAGGGGGTCCTCTCCTGCCCGCGTGATCCCCACCCGGACGGCTTCGCCGTCTCGACCTTCCCCTTGCAGAGGAAGGAAAGGGGCGCATCCGACGAACCTCCTATCCCGACTTCTCCCGGAGCCGCCATGAAGCTTGTCTTCCTGCTGTTCGATTCGCTGAACCGCCACCTGCTCGCGCCCTATGGCGGCACGCGCATCCCGACGCCGAATTTCTCGCGCCTCGCCGCGCGCAGCATCACTTTCGACCGGCACTATGTCGGCAGCCTGCCCTGCATGCCGGCGCGCCGCGACATGCAGACCGGGCGCCTCAGCTTCCTGCACCGGAGCTGGGGGCCGCTCGAGCCGTTCGACAACTCGTTCCCGGAATTGCTCGCCAATGCGGGCGTCTACAGCCACCTCGTGACGGATCACTTCCATTACTTCGAGGACGGCGGCGCCACCTATCACAACCGCTTCGACTCCTACGAGTTCATCCGCGGCCAGGAGGGCGACGGCTGGAAGGCCATGGTGCAGCCGCACTGGGAGCGGCTGCGCGAGATGTATCACGAGCGCCAGTTCTCGACCGAGGCGCGCGATTACAAGCGCCACAACATCGTCAACCGGCAGTTCATCCGTGACGAATCCGACTATCCGTCCGTGCAGTGCTTCGCGAAAGCGCTGGAGTTCCTCGATCTGAACCGCGACGCCGACAACTGGCTGCTGCAGCTCGAGACCTTCGACCCGCACGAGCCCTTCCAGGCGCCGGCGCGCTTCCGCGAGGGATTCTCGACCGGCTGGAACGGCCCCATCCGCGACTGGCCGCGCTATGGCCGCGTCGACGAGCTGCCGGAGGAATGCGAGGAGCTGCGCGCCAATTATTACGCCGTCGTCTCGCTGTGCGACTTCCTGCTCGGAGAGCTGCTCGACTATTTCGACGCGCACGATCTTTGGAAGACGACGGCGCTCGTCGTCTCGACCGACCACGGCTTTTTGCTCGGCGAGCACGACTTCTGGGCCAAGAACCGCATGAACATGTACGAGGAGATCGTCCACATCCCACTGTTCGTCGCCCATCCGGCGCATGCGGGCCGCGGAGGGGAGCGGCGCGAGGCCTTGACGCAGACGATCGATTTCTGCCCGACGTTCCTCGACGCCTTCGGCGTGCCGCCGCTGCCGGAGATGGAGGGCCGCTCGCTCCTGCCGCTGCTCGAGCGCAACGGGTCGCTCCGCGAGGGCGCGCTGTTCGGCTATTTCGGCGGCGCCGTGAACGTCACCGACGGCCGCTACACCTACCACCGCTTCCCCGAAGATCTGCGCGGCCAAAAAATCTTCCAGTACACGCTGATGCCGACGCACATCTGGGAGCCGTTCTCGACCGAAGAGCTCGCCGGCGCCGGCCTGTCGCCGCCGCTCGCCTTCACCAAGGGCGTGCCGGTGCTGAAGGTGCCGGTGATCGCCCGCTCGCCGATGTACGCCAATTACGGGCCGGGCGCGCTGCTGGAATCCGACACGCGGCTCTACGACCTGCAGAGCGACCCCGGCCAGGAGCGGCCGCTCGACGATCCGGCGATCGAGGCGCGCATGGTGGCGCTGATGCGCGAGCTGATGGCCGCCGACCACGCGCCGCCGGAGGCGTTTGCCCGCCTCGGCCTCGATCCGCCGGACTGAGGCTCGCCGAGGAGGCGCCCGCGGGGGCGGAGCCGGAACGATCGCGGCCGGCGCGTGTTTGCGTCTCGTCGGGGGGCCGTGCCGCAAGCGCCGAGATCGTCTCGAAGGAGCGTCAGGCCGGTCCGCCCTTTCGGGAGGAAGCAATGTCGGTCGCCAAGGTCATCGAATTGACGGCAACCTCGCCCAACAGCTTCGAGGACGCCATCAAGCAAGGCATCTCCCGCGCCGCCAAGACGCTGAAGCACATCGACGGCGCCTGGATAAAGGAGCAGAAGGTCACCATCGAGGAGGGCCGCATTACGGGCTACCGGGTGAACATGATGGTGACCTTCGTCCTCGACGGCGCCGTCGACGAATAGGTCGGCAGATCTCTTCCTCTTCCCTCTCCCAAAGGGAGAGGGTGCCCGCGAAGCGGGCGGGTGAGGGGTTACTGAGCTTCAGGACGAGCGCCGTATCCCCTCATCCGGCCGCTTTCGCGGCCACCTTCTCCCTCTGGGAGAAGGAAAAGCTACCGCGCCCGCGAGGCGATCTCGTCGAGGTGCCGGAAGAGATCGGCCGGGTCGGCGTAGACCCGGAGCGCGCCCGCCCGCTCCAGCTCGTCTTCGCCATAGCCGCCCGACAAGAGGCCGACGCCGAGCGCACGGCAGCGGGCGGCGGCCAGCATGTCCCAGATGCTGTCGCCGACGACGATGGCGCTCTCGATCGGCACCGCGAGCCGCCGCGCCGCCTCGACGAACAGGTCCGGATCGGGCTTGGCGAAGCGCACCTGGTCGCGCGTGACGACGACGTGCCGCGCCGGATCGACGCCGAGCGCCGACAGGTTCGGCGCCGCCGTGGCGATGCGGCCGCTGGTGGCGATCGCCCACGGCACGCCGGCATCGGTGAGATGGGCGAGCAGCTCGCGCGCGCCGGGCAGCGGCACGACACCGTCGGCGAGACGCCGATAGGCCGCCGCGTGCAGCTCGCGCAGGCGCTCGATCAGCTCGGGGCCGACGTCGCGATCGAGCTCGCGCAGCAGCTGGTTGGCGAACAGCCCGCCGCTCATGCCGATCTTGCGGTGGATGCGCCAGACAGAGAGCTCGATTCGCTCGGCGCGCAGCGCCTCGTGCCAGGCGAGCACGTGCTGGTAGACGCTGTCGACCAGGGTGCCGTCGAGATCGAACAGAAACGCACTCGTTGGAACCACGGACGGTGCTCCTTGCCGGGGGCGGTCGCCATCAAAGGCATCCGGCCTCGCCAGCATGCAACGAAATTTGCCGCCCGTCCGTCGTGCGGCAGGCAAATCCGCCGAGATCACCCCGACTGGATCAAACCGCGCCGGGCTGCGATCGGGTAAGCTTCGTCCCGCGCTCGTCCGCCCGAACCGGCGCCGGCGGGCTCTCGGGAGGGTGCAACTCGCGGCGGGGATGGCGATGGTGATCGGCGGAGCGTCCGACCGAGGTAGGCGAGCCGATGCGGAGCTGCGGCTTCCGGCCGCCGTGCAGGCGGACCCGAAGCTCGCCTTCCTGGCCGACCCGCGCTCCTACCCGGAAGGCACCGGCGCGGTCCGGGTCCACGAGACGCACATGTCGTGGATCTTCCTCACCGATACGCGCGTCTACAAGCTCAAGAAGGCGATCAGCGCGCGCCTGCTGGATTTCCGTCGCCTGTCCGACCGCGAGTTCTTCTGCCGCGAGGAGCTGCGGCTGAACCGCCGCCTCGCCGCCTCGGTCTATCTCGCCGTGCTGCCGGTCTCGCGGCGGGGAGAAGGCGGCTTCGTCATCGGCGGGGACGGCGAGATCGTCGACTGGCTGGTCGCCATGCGGCGCCTGCCGGCGGAGCGGATGCTCGACGTCGCCATCGCCGCGGGCTCGGTCATCGAGGGCCAGGCGAAGGCCGCCGCCGACCTGCTCGCGGCCTTCTATGCGGGGCTCGACACGGTGCCGATGACCGGCGCCGACTATCTCGCGCGCTTCGCCGCCGAAGCCGAGGAGAGCCTCTCCGTGCTGGCCAAGCACGCCGCCATCGGCTTCGACGGCAGGCTCGAGGCGATCGGCGCCGGCGCTCGCCGGGCGCTCGCCGCACTAGCCGAGGAGCTCGCGGCGCGCGCCAACGCCGGGCGCATCGTCGAGGGGCACGGCGACCTGCGGCCCGAGCATGTGTGCCTCGAGGACCCGCCGGTGGTGATCGACTGCCTCGAGTTCAGCCGCGCGCTGCGGCTCGTCGATCCGCTCGACGAGCTCGCCTTTCTCGGCATGGAGTGCGCGCGCCTCGGCTGCCCGTGGATCGAGCCGATCCTGTTCGCCGCCGCCGCGAACCGCATTCCCGACTGGGACGCGCCGGCGCGGCTCGTCGCCTTCTACAAGCTGATGCATGCGCTGACGCGCGCCCGGCTCGCGGCGCTGCACCTCGAGGAGGTGCCGATCCGCACGCCCGAGAAATGGCCGCGCCAGGCGAGAACCTTCATCGGCATCGCGGCGGAACAGCTCGCGGTGCTGGAGGCTTGCGCGCGTCGCGATTAGGGTCGGCTCCGCCTGGGTTGCCGCTCAGCGCTCGCAATCGCGGATGGCGCGGGCGAACATCTCCGCCGTGTCGAGCACCACGAGGCGCTCGCCGAGGCCGGCGACCTCGATCCGCTCCCGGCCGACGCTGTCGCTCACCACCACCTGGTCGATCGCTGCGTTCCCAAGATGCTCGCGCGCCGCCGGCTCGAAGGGCGCATGCGCGGCGGCGACG
>JAEZCD010000244.1 GCA_023430145.1 Pseudomonadota bacterium | reverse complement strand
GCGGCGATCACCGCCTCGACGACCCCGGACGGCCCGATCAGCACCGCCTCGACGCGCCCGTCGCGGCGGTTGCGCACGAAGCCGCGCAGGCCCGCGGCACGCGCGGCATCGGCGAGCCAGGCCCTGTAGCCGACGCCCTGCACGCGGCCGGAGACGAACACATGTCTTGCCGCCTCGTCCGCCAATCGCGCCCCCCTCGCCGTCTAGCCGCCTCGCTTACGGGCTATAGGGCGGCGCCGCCCTCGGCAACTCCCCCGCCGTCCCGCAACTCGATCGCAGGGCCCCGTCTTCCCTTTCGCGCCCGCCAGCCGCGCAACTCTTCCTTCTCCCACAGGAACTCTTCCTTCTCCCAGAGGGAGAAGGTGGCCGCGAAGCGGCCGGATGAGGGGGTACAGAGCTCGTCCTGAGACTCAACGGCCCCTCACCCGCCCGCTTCGCGGGCACCCTCTCCCGCTGGGAGAGGGAGAGAAGAAGCCCCTCAGAACTCGTAGCCGAACAGCGCGATCTCGCGACGGTAGAGCTTTGCCACCCGCTCGCGCAGCTCGGGCGTGTAGAAGCTGCGATAGTCGCGGCTCTCGCTCGGCCGGAAGGCGCCCTTGGCGTTCTTCAGCACCGGCCGCTCCTCGATCCCGAGCCCGGCGAGGAAGTCGTCGAGCTCCTTGGCGAGGTTCTCGTAGCGGAAGATCGTGTCGGCCGGGCGGCCGTCCGCCGTATAGATATCGTAGTTGCGGATCGGCTGGTGATCCTTCGTCAGGTACTCGGCAAAGCTCGGGCGCGTCGCCGAATCCTTGTGGCGGAAGAAGTAGAACGAGACCTCGCGATCCCACGGGTTCCGCTCGATCGACACCTTGCGATAGGAGTTCCAGACCTCCGCCGGCACGAGCCGCTTCACGCGGCTCGCGGGGATGTGGTGAAAGAACTCGACGCCGGCCTGGTGGGCGTTGCGGCCGAGCTTCAGGGCGATCTTCGACCACCAGGGGCGCATCTCCTCCGGCACCACCCAGTTCTGCTTGCCGCGCACCGTTCGCAGCCGCTCGTCGCGGCGCATCAGGGGGGTGATGACGTCGTCCGGCCCGCAAATCTCCGACAGCGCGATCTCGACCGAGGTGCCGGCCGTCTTGCGCGTCTTGAAGAAGATGAACTTGTGCTTGTGCGAGATGATCATGGATACGACGGCGCCAACCCATTACGTCCTTTGATCTGCGGCTATCGCGAGCAGGCTGGCCTGCAAGCGATGCGCCGGGGCAGCAGACACGCTGCCGTCCGACCCGGGCGCAGCCCTAAGGGCGCCGGCGCCGGGCGTCCAGCCCTATAGGATCTGTCCGAAAACATCATCTCCGATCCCACGGCCGTCCCATAGCATGGGGCGGATGGAAGAAGGGCGCCAAAGGGAAGGGCTGGCGGGTTGCGCGCCCGATCCTAGATCAGGACGATGGACAAGCTGCGGGCCCTTTGGACGGGCAACCTCCCGCTGGGCGATGCGTTCTGGACGTGGGCGGTGATCGGCGGCCTTCTGGTCAATATCTCCACCAGCTCGTTGTTCCTTATGCTGATCATGCTCGACCAGCCTTGGCTGGCGTTGATCGTCGGTTACGGGTTTTCCGTTCCCTACAATGTTGCGGTGACGGTCGGCGTCTGGCGATCGGCAGAGCGTCATGATGGGCCAGGCGCTCATGCGGACCTTGCACGCTGGGCGACTGTGATCCTGATGACCGTTCTCAGCATGACATGACGCCAGGGTCGGCTTCCCGCGGGTGACGAGACGCCCCTGCGGCTCCTCGTCGGGCAACTCGAGCGCCGAAGGCCGACACCTCCGCCGTCCCCACCGGGAGTACGCGCTTCGGGATCGGCGAGTGTGACGGGCGTGGCTACGGTTTCCGGCTCTCGCTGCGGTCCACACGGAACGACGGCGGAGGCGCATTGCGCTTCGCTCGCAGGACCGAAAGCGGCCAGGGTCGCCCTCCTCTGGCGGCCGTCACCGCCCTTTGCGGCACCGATCGGCGAGGCGGGTGCGCCTGTGGTCCTGGCGCTAAACTTGCCTTATAAGCAATCACAAATCGAAGGTGGGGACAAGAATGATAATTCTCCGCTCATGGATCGCCGCGTTCGTTCTCCTACTCGCGACAATATCGCCCTCATCCGCCCGCATCGCCTTCTCTCCTGATGGTCGCTATCTCGTGTATAATGGAGAAGTCATCGACCTGCCGACTGGGGAGACCATCGCAAATCTCGACGTAGACCCTATTCGCCATATCAGCCCGAATGCTGTCGCATTCAGCCCTGACGGATCGCTTGCTGCGGCTTTATATTTGCAGATACCCCCTGTTATAGTCCGACTCAGGATTTTCGATACATCCGACTGGAGCGTCCTGCAGGAAGTAGTCCGAAACGCTAAGGTAGGTTCATTTGATGCGCCGAATGTGGTAGAATTCTCACAAAATGGAGAGTTCCTGATTTGGGGCAGCTCAAATATGAATCATCTAAACACGGTGAAAACTAGAGACATCCACAAGAATCTGAACAAGTCTCTATTTTCATTCAATGATTCAATCGGATATGTGAATGACCGTCATTATTTTCGCTTTACGGAACAGGACAGAACGATATACATCGTGAACGCACGCAGCGGCCGTGAGCACGCATTGAAGATCAAGTGCGGAGTGCGCAGGCTGGCCACCATTGCGGGCAATATCGGCGTAACTGTCTGCAAGGATCACGTCGATGTCGTCAGCCTGACGACTGGCGCCAGTCTATTTAATGTCGATGAACGAGTAGACGACATAGAATCAACTTCTCTGGCGAGCGACAGAGTGGTGACCTACGGCGACGACGGAAAATTTCGACTGGTGTCGGTGTATGGGTGGTCGACGCTGAGCACGCTCAAGCCGAAGCACCCGCTCGAAGGCGTCTGGGCGGTCTCGAGCGATGGAAAGCTGCTCGCAGCCGAGGAATATTTCAAGCGGCTCGACCAGCCCCGTCGCGAGCGTGGGCTCTTCCTTTATTCGCTCACGGACGGGAAACTCCTCCAGAAGCTGCGGTAGCGGGCGCCTCTCCTCGGACCCGCCGGCGACCGTGCGACCGCCGCCTCCACCACGGCGATGAGGAGGGAAATGCCGCCGCGCGCTCCGCCACCCTACCCTCCCGCCACGGCCCCGCTATAGTGGCCCTCCCCAACGCAGGAGCATTTTTCATGGACGTGCGCGCCGCGGTCGCCTTCGAGGCAGGCAAGCCGCTCGAGGTGACGACGGTCAGGCTCGACGGGCCGAAGACCGGCGAGGTTCTGGTGGAGATCAAGGCGACCGGCGTCTGCCACACGGACGAGTACACGCTCTCCGGCAAGGACCCGGAGGGCCTCTTCCCGACCATTCTCGGCCACGAGGGCGCCGGCATCGTCGTCGACGTCGGCCCCGGCGTCACCTCGGTCAGGCGCGGCGATCACGTCATCCCGCTCTACACGCCCGAATGCCGCGAATGCGAGTACTGCCTGTCGCGCAAGACCAATCTCTGCCAGCGGATTCGCGCCACGCAGGGCGCCGGCCTGATGCCGGACGGCACCTCTCGCTTCACCATCGGCAAGACGAAGCTGCACCACTACATGGGCACGTCGACCTTCGCCAATTTCACCGTGCTGCCGGAGATCGCGGTGGCGAAGATCCGCAAGGACGCCCCCTTCGACAAGGTCTGCTACATCGGCTGCGGCGTCACCACCGGCATCGGCGCGGTCATCAACACCGCCAAGGTGGAGCCCGGCTCGAACTGCGTCGTCTTCGGCCTCGGAGGCATCGGCCTCAACGTCATCCAGGGGCTGCGGCTCGTCGGCGCGAACATGATCGTCGGCGTCGACCTCAACCCGGCCAAGAAGGAGTGGGGCGAGCGCTTCGGCATGACGCATTTCGTCAATCCGAAGGAGGTCGGCGGCGATCTCGTAAAGCACCTCGTCGACCTCACCGGCGGCGGCGCCGACTACAGCTTCGAATGCGTCGGCAATGTCGAGTTGATGCGCACCGCGCTCGAATGCGGCCACAAGGGCTGGGGCGAGAGCATCATCATCGGCGTCGCGCCGTCGGGCGCGGAGATCCGCACGCGGCCGTTCCAGCTCGTCACCGGCCGGGTGTGGAAGGGCAGCGCCTTCGGCGGCGCGCGGGGGCGCACGGACGTGCCGAAGATCGTCGACTGGTACATGGACGGCAAGATCGAGATCGACCCGATGATCACCCATGTGATGCCGCTCGAGAAGATCAATGACGCGTTCGACCTCATGCACAAGGGCGAGTCGATCCGCTCGGTCGTCACCTTCTGAGCACGCCTCCGCGCCAGCGCGCGGCCGGGCTTTTCTCCGGCCTTGCGCTGGCCGCGACGTGTGGCTAGGCGGGAATGGTCGCCCTCGCCCGATCTCCCGGAGCCTTTCGATGAAATCGCCTGCGCTCGCGGCCCTCGTCGCCGCCGCCTCGCTGTTCTCGCTGCCCGCGCTCGCCGCGACGGCCCCCGTACCGCCGAAGCCGGTCGCCGCGCCGAAATCGACCGCCGCGACGAATGCGGCCGCGGCGCCGAAACGAACCGCCGCGCCGAAGGCGGCCGCCGCCGTGACATCGTTCGACGGCGATTGGAGCGTGCTGATCGTCACCGACAAGGGCACCTGCGACAAGGCCTACCGCTATCCGGTCGTCATCCGCTCCGGCGCCGTGCTCTACGGCGGCAAGTCGGGCTTTGCCGTCGAAGGCCGCGTCGATGGGACGGGCGTCGTCCGCGTCCGCATCGCCTATGGCGGCCAGGCGGCGGACGGCGTCGGCCGCCTCGCCCTGAAGTCCGGCTCGGGCACGTGGACCGCCGGCACCGCCTGCACCGGGCGCTGGAAGGCCGAGCGGCGGAGCTGAGGCGCCGCGGCCATGCCGGCGGAAACCGCACCGACGATCCGCGACGCGACGGTCGCCGACATGGCCGCCGTGCAGGCGATCTACGCGACGCACGTGCTGCACGGCCTCGCGAGCTTCGAGGAGGAGCCGCCGAGCCTCGAGGAGATGCTCATGCGCCGGGAGGCCGTGCTGGAGCGCGGCCTGCCCTGGATCGTCGCCGAGCTTCAGGGCGCGGTCGTCGGCTATGCCTATGCGACCGGCTACCGGCAGCGGCGGGCCTACCGCTTCACGCTCGAGGACTCGGTCTATGTCGCCGACGGCATGGCGGGCCGCGGCGTCGGCACGGCCCTCTTGTCGGCGCTGATCGCCCGCTGCGAGGCCGGCCCCTGGCGGCAGATGATCGCCGTCATCGGCGACAGCGCCAATGAAGGCTCCATCGCCCTGCACCGACGGCTCGGCTTCGGCACCATCGGCACCCTGCCCTCGGTCGGCTTCAAGCACGGCCGCTGGGTGGACAGCGTCTTCATGCAGCGGCCGCTCGGCCCCGGCGACGGGACGCTGCCGGCGGACGAATAGCGGCGGCTACTTCGGATCCGGCACGTCCGGCGACACGGTGGCCGGCCGGCCCGGCAGCGCGAGCCGGCTTTCCGCCGGCGCCGCGCTGGCGATCACTTTCCCGCGCCGGATGACGGCGAGCCGGGCCGGGCGCAGCCGGATCGCCTCGATCGGATCGGAGGCCTGCAGCACCACCATGTCGGCATGCTTGCCGACGGCGATGCCGTAGCCTTCGAGCCCCATGATGTGCGCGGGCGCCTCGGTGACCATGCGGAAGCAGTCGAGCATGCCGACGGTGCTGGAGAGGTGTGCCGCGTGGACCGTCATGTTGGCGACGTCGAGCATGTCGCCGCGGCCGAGCGGATACCAGGGGTCGAGCACGCTGTCGTGGCCGGTCGCCACCGTGCAGCCGGCCGCGGCGAGCTCGGGGATGCGGGCAAGGCCGCGGCGCTTCGGATAGGTGTCGAAGCGCCCTTGCAGGAACATGTTGGCGAGCGGGTTGGCGATCACGTGCATGCCGGCCTTGGCCATCATGACGATCAGCCGGCCGGCATAGAAATTGTCCATCGAGTGCATCGAGGTGAGGTGCGAGCCGGCGACGCGGCCGGAAAGCCCGAGGCGCCGCGTCTCGAACGCCATCTGCTCGACATGGCGCGAGGCCGGGTCGTCGTTCTCGTCGCAGTGCAGATCGGCCATCAGGCCGCGCTCGGCGGCGAGCTCGAGGAGGGCCGTCACCGACCTGTTGCCGAGCTCGTAGGTGGGCTCCAGATGCGGGATGCCGCCGACCACGTCGACGCCCATGTCGAGCGCGCGGCGGATATTGTCGGGCGTCTGCGGGCTGCCGAAATAGCCCATCTGCGGGAAGGCCACGAGCTGCAGGTCGAGCCAGGGCGCCACCGTCTTCCTGACGTCGAGCAGCACCTCCACCCCGGTCAGCTTGGGATCGGTGACGTCGACATGGCTCCTGATGGCGAGGAGACCCTGGCTCACCGCGAGGTCGCAATAGGCGAGCGCGCGGCGCCGAAAATCCTCCGCCGGGATCTCGCTGCGGATCGCGTCCCAGATGCGGATGCCCTCGGCGAGCGTGCCGCTCTCGTTGCGATAGCCGCCGAAGCCGAGGGCAAGCGTCGCGTCGAGATGGAAATGCGCGTCGACGAAGGGCGGCGTGACGAGTCGGCCCGCGGCATCGATCTCCCTGCCCGGCTCGGCGGCGATGGCATGGCCGATCTCGACGATGCGGCCGTCCTTGACGGCGATGTCGATGCCGGTGCGGCCATCGGGAAGGTTCGCGCGGCGGACGATCAGGTCTGGCTGCATCTTCGGGGTCTCGGATCGGATTGTCGGGGTCGCGGCTTCAGCGGAGGCCGGCATGCTCCAGCATCGGTGCGAGACTGGGCGCCGGCAAGGCGACGGCGTCGCCGATGCTCTTGAGCTCGGCCCGCCAGACGCCGCTCGTCACCATGCCGCGGATCACCTCGTGCATCAGCTGGCCCACGGCTTTCGCCGCCCGCTGCGAGCGGGTTCGCTTCGACAGCACGATGGAGAGGCGCCAGGACGGCGTCGGGTCGATGAGCGGCAGCGCGACGAGCTCGCCGCGGGCGATCTCCTCGGCGAAGGCGAAGGCCGGCAGCAGCGTCATGTAGCCGCGACGGACGAGCTGGATCAGTGCCTGCAGGCTGTCGCAGTCGATCTCCACGTTCGGCCATGCCGCAGCGCGCCGCGCTCTGCTCGATGACCGAGCGGATGACGTGCGGCCGGCTCGGCAGGGCGATCGGCAGGCGGTGGATCTCGCTGAAGCGCACGGCCCGCTCGCGCCGCAGCGGGCTTCCCGCCGGCGCGATCAGCATGATGTCCTCGATCATCACCTCGGTCGCCGAGATGTTCTCGAAGGCGCGGTGGTCGTAAAGCAGGGCCACGTCGAGGCGGCCGGCCTCGATCCATTCGTCGAGGCTGCCGGTCATCGCCTCGACGAGATGGATGGCGATGCCGGGGTAGCGGTCGGCGACCGCCTCGATCAGCGGCACCGCGAGGCCGCGGCAGGCGGAGGTCGGCAGGCCGAGGCTGATCTGGCCGGCCGGGTTCTCGGCCGCCGAGCGCATCAGCTCCCGCGTCCGCGACAGCTCGCGCAGGATCGAGCGCGCGTGCTCGCAGAAGACGAGGCCGAGATCGGTCGGCGTGACGCCGCGCGCGTGGCGCTCGAGCAGCTCGACGCCGAGCTCTTCCTCGAGCGAGCGGACGTGCTGGCTGAGCGAGGGCTGGGCGATGCGCAGCGTTTCGGCCGCCTTCGAGAAGCTGCCCGCCTCGGCGATCTCGACGAAGTAGCGGAGCTGGCGGAAATCCATTCGGGCCGGGCACCTTGCTCGATTACGCGGCAAGTAGAGCAAGCTGCACGCTTGGATGTCAAATGCCTATGTTTTATGCATTAACCGATTAAATCGTGTGCGATCAAGTAATGATTGAAATCTGATGAGAATAGCGACCCCGCCTCGCCCCGAGAGCGATAGACGCGCACGATACGCTCGATCGGAATTCCCTATTCGTGTCGCCTCGCCGTTGCCGGCAGCATTCTGTCGCGATGTCCGGGCGCTGCCCAAAGCCTGTGCATCCGAGCCGACGAGGCTTGAGACTCTGACTTCCCCTCTCCCGGAGGGCTACCGGATTCACACATCTGTGGCTGATGGCCTGCCCCCCTTCTCCTCCCCCTGAAAGGGGGAGGCCGAGACGGCGAAGCCGCCCGGGTGGGGGTCCTCTTCGGCGGCGAGAAGACCCCCACCGGCTCGCTGCGCGAGTCCGCCTCCCCCTTGCAGGGGGAGGAGAGAAGCCTTGCCGCCTGCTCCGACAGAGCGCCCGAGAGATGTGTGAAGGCCGTAGCCCAGAGGGAGAGGGTGCCGCCGGAGGCGGCGGGTGAGGGGTTACTGAGCCAAAGGACGAGCCCCGTCCCCCCTCATCCGGCCGCTTCGCGGCCACCTTCTCCCCCTGGGAGAAGGAAGAAGGAGCCCCTCATATCGCCGCATCCTATGCCACCTAGAGGAATTTCCTGTTGGCGCGGTGCGGCGGAGCTGTGGTCGCATCGGCCGATCGAGCCCGTCCGCCCTCCCGGAGCCCGCCTTGCCCACGCCCGAAGACTTCATGCGCCGCGCCATCGAGATCGCCCGGCAGAAGATGCTCGACGACGGCGCTGCCCCTTTCGGCTGCGTGATCGTCAAGGACGGAAAGATCGTCGGCGAGGGCGTCAACAATGTCGTCGCCAAGTGCGACCCGACATCGCATGGCGAGGTCGAAGCCATCCGCGACGCCGGCCGAAAGCTCGGTACCTGGGACCTCTCCGGCTGCGAGCTCTATACGAGCTGCGAGCCCTGCGAGCTGTGCGTGGCGGCGATGTTCTGGGCGAAGATCGACCGCATGTACTACGCCGCCACGCTCGCCGACTGCGAGGACATCGGCTTCGACCTGTCGAGGCTGCGCGAGCTCGTCCGCAACGACATTCCGCGCCGGCCGATGCGGGCGGAACAGATCCTGCATCCCGAGGCGCGGGCCGTGATCGACGAATGGACCGCAAGCCCGAGCTTTTCGACCTTCCAATGAGGGCCGCGCCATTCGCGGCGCCCATGACGGACGTGGAGACTTTAGATGACGAAGTGGATATTCACGCCCGAGCGCGGGCCGATCGCGATGGTCGACCGGCGCCAGGTGATGAAGGGCGGCGGCGCCCTCCTCGGGGCCGCGGCGCTGACGAGCCTCAGCGGCCGCCCGGTCCGCGCCGACGACAAGGTGCTGAACCTGCTCACCTGGCCCGGTCACTCGGACCCCTTCGTGGTGAAGGCCTTCGAGGACAAGTACGGCGTCAAGGTCGTCGCGAAAGAGTATGTCGGCGGCGAGGCGATGCTGGCGCTGATGAACTCCTCGCCGCCCGGCTCGTTCGACGTCGTGCTCGCCGACGCCGAATACATCGTCATGCTGCGCGACGGCGGCTTCATCGACGAGCTGACGCCGGCCGACTACCCGTTCGAGGATTTTTGGCCCGAGTTCCAGAAGTTCGAGGGCCACTGGCTGGACGGCAAGCTGTTCTCGGTGATCATCCGCTACGGCTTCCTCGGCCTCGGCTACCGCACCGACATGCTGACCGCCGACGACGTGAAAACCTACAAGGTCATGTGGGACCCCAAGATCAAGGGTAAAGTCGGCTTCTTCGACTGGTACCTGCCCGGCATGGGCTGCCTCAGCCTTTACGACGGCAACAAGCCGCCCTTCGACATCTCCGACGCCAAGTTCGAGGCGCTGAAGAAGACGCTGTTCTCGCTGAAGCCGCAGGCGGCCGGCTTCTACTCGATGGCCGACGTGTTCTCGATGCTGACCAACGGCACCGCCGCCGTCATCCCCGGCGTCGGCGACTGGATCACGCTGCTGCTGTCCAAGAACGGCGTGCCGGTGAACGCCACCGTGCCGCAGGAAGGCGGCATCCAGTGGACGGAGTCGATGTCGATCGTCTCCTCCTCGCCGAAGAAGGCGCTGGCCAAGCAGTTCATCCAGTACATGGTCTCGGCCGAAGGCCAGGCGGCCTCCGCCCGCATGCCCGCCTACTGGGCCTCAATCCCGAGCAAGAAGGGCTGGCAGGTGCTGATCGACAAGTACCCGGCCGACGCCAAGACGCTGCGCCACACCTTCGACGCCCGCAACGTCATGGACGAGTTCAAGGAGGGCAAGATCTTCATCCGCAAGACGCCGGTGAAGCAGAGCATCGAGGTCTGGAACGACGCCTGGACGGAATTCAAGTCGCTTTGAGCGAACGCCCATGCGCCTATCATCCGGCCGCCCCGAGGAGGGCG
>JAEZCD010000239.1 GCA_023430145.1 Pseudomonadota bacterium | reverse complement strand
GGCCACCCTCTCCCACGAGGGGAGAGGGAAGAAGGCCGCCATGCAAACCCTCTCCTCCGAAATCCTGATCGTCGGCGGCGGCCTCGCGGGGCTCTTCTGCGCGCTGAAGCTGGCGCCCCGGCCCGTCACCGTGCTGACCGCGGCGCCGATCGGCGAGGGCGCCTCCTCGGCCTGGGCGCAGGGCGGCATCGCCGCCGCCATCGGCCTCGGCGACACGGCCGACAAGCACACGCAGGACACGGTGGTCGCCGGCGCCGGCATCGTCGACGAGGCGGCGGCCCTATCGATCGCCCGCGAGGCCCCTGCCCGCATCGACGACCTGCTCCGCTACGGCGTGCCCTTCGACCGCAACCTCGAGGGCCATCTCGCCCTCTCCCGCGAGGCCGCGCATGGCGAGCGGCGAATCGTCCGCGTGCGCGGCGACCTCGCCGGCAAGGCGATCATGCAGGCCCTCGTTGCCGCCGTGCGCGCGACGCCGTCGATCCGCCTGCTCGAGGGCCTCGTCGCCGAAGAGCTTCTCACCAGCGACGGCGCTGCCGCCGGCCTTCTCGCACGACGCGTCGGCACCGCCGAGCGGCTGCGCATCGACGCCGCCGCCATCGTGCTGGCGACCGGCGGCATCGGCCATCTCTACGCCGTCACCACCAACCCGCCCGAGGCGCGCGGCGAGGGCCTCGCGATCGCCGCCCTCGCCGGCGCCGTGCTCGCCGACACCGAGTTCGTGCAGTTCCATCCGACGGCCATCGCCATCGGCCGCGATCCGGCCCCGCTCGCCACCGAGGCGCTGCGCGGCGACGGCGCGACGCTCATCAACGCCGCTGGCGTGCGTTTCATGCTCGCGGTGCACCCGGACGCGGAATTGGCGCCGCGCGACATCGTCGCCCGCGCCGTCTTCGCGCAGATCGAGGCCGGCCGCGGCGCCTTTCTGGACGCCCGAGCCGCCATCGGCGCGCGCTTTCCGGACCTGTTCCCGACGGTCTACGCCACCTGCCGCTCGGCCGGTCTCGACCCCGTCGCCGAGCCGATCCCGGTCGCGCCGGCGGCGCACTACCACATGGGCGGCATCGCCGTGGATGCGCAGGGCAAGAGCACGCTCGACGGGCTGTGGGCGGCGGGCGAGGTCGCCGCCACCGGCATGCACGGCGCCAACCGGCTTGCCTCCAACTCGCTGCTCGAGGCGGTGGTGTTCGCGAGCCGCATCGCCGAGGCGCTGGCGGGCGCGACGTTGGCGGTGCGGCCGGCGGCCGTCCCCCTGCCCCACTCGGCCGACGCTCCGGATGCCGAGGCGGTCGCTGCGTTGCGCGGCACGATGAGCGCGAAAGTGGGCGTCGTCCGCGACGGGGCGGGCCTGCGCTCGGCGCTCGCGAGCCTGCTGCCGCTGTCGGAGACCGCGCGGAATGCCGACCTGCGCAACATGGCGACGGCCGCCCTGCTCGTCGCCGCGCCCGCGCTGCGGCGGCACGAGAGCCGCGGCGGCCATTTTCGGCGCGATTTTCCCGATCCCGATCCGGATCTCGCGCGGCGCACCTTCGTCACCCTCGCGGAGGCGCGCACGATCGCCGCCGAGGCGGCGCTGGAGGCGGTGGGGTGACTGCGAGCTATCTCCGCTCATCCCCGCGAAAGCGGGGATCCAGATTCATGGCGGTGCCGACAGCTGGGTTCCCACTTTCGCGGGAACGAGCGGCCCCCGCCGGCAACCGCGTGAGCCGATGACCCCGTTCCCGAATCCCTTCGCGATCGACCGGCTGATCGAGGCCGCGCTCGACGAGGATCTCGGCCGCGCCGGCGATATCACCACCCGCGCCTGCGTCCCGGAGAATGCAACAGCCCGCGCCACCATCGGCGCCCGCGAGGCCGGCACCATCGCCGGCCTCGAGATCGCCGCGGCTGTCTTCCGCAAGCTCGATCCGTCCGTGACCGTCACCCTCCTCCACCGCGACGGCGACCGTGTCGGCCCGGGCGCCGTCCTGGCGCGGGTCGGGGGCCGCGCGTGGAGCGTGCTGTCGGCCGAGCGCGTGGCGCTGAACCTGCTCGGCCATCTCAGCGGCATCGCCACCGCGACCGCCGAATACGCCGACCGCATCCGGCACACACGGGCCCGCGTCACATGCACCCGCAAGACGACCCCCGGCCTGCGGGCGCTGGAAAAATACGCCGTCCGCTGCGGCGGCGGCGCGAACCACAGATTCGGCCTCGACGACGCGGTGCTGATCAAGGACAACCACATCGCCGTGGCGGGCGGCGTCGTGCCGGCGCTTCGGGCCGCCAAAGCCGCGGTCGGGCATCTGGTGAAGATCGAGATCGAGGTCGATTCGCTGGCGCAGCTCGACGAGGTGCTGGCCGAGGGCGCCGACGCAGTGCTGCTCGACAACATGGATGTGCCCACGCTCGCCGAGGCGGTCCGCCGCATCGCCGGCCGCATGACCGCGGAGGCTTCGGGCGGCGTGCGGCTCGACACGGTCGCCGCTATCGCCGAGACCGGCGTCGACATCGTCTCGGTCGGCCGGCTGACGCACTCGGTGAAAAGCCTCGACGTCGGCCTCGACATCGCCGTCGACTGACGCCGATCGACGCGGTGGAATCCGACGCCGTCGCGGGTGGAATTCGGCGGGCGAAATGGCTAGCTTGCGGCCACGGCCCTGTAGCTCAACCGGATAGAGTGTCGCGCTTCGAACGCGAAGGTTGCGGGTTCAAGTCCTGCCGGGGCCGCCATCGCTTATGTTTCCCTATGAAAGTCAAGTCGTCGAGGTGCCGAAGCGTCGAGCTTTCGGCTTCGTCGTCCCGGCTTTCGCGGGCGGACTGCTGTCGATCGCGCGGCGGGCCGGCCCACGTGCGACGCACCGGCCTCGTGCCACCGCCGCCTTCCGGGTGAGCTTGCCAGGTTCGGATCGGAGACGGCGCTTCGGAGGTGAGCGTTCTCGGCCTCGAGCCCGCGCTGGCGCTGCTGCGCGTACCGCGACCGACCTTTTCGTATTGAAAGCTCGCGATCAGAGCGGACAAGCTTCTGAAATTCGGTGGCCGGCAAGTGTTTCTTCTGCCTTCACACCGGGAATTCTCGTCCTGCCGTCAGACGCGCTGATACGGCCTTTCGCCGAGCCCCGGCAGCAGTCGGGCCCCCGGGCGCATCTCGTTGGAACAGGCCGCGATTAACGACTGCATCTTCGTCATACATGGCCTCCTGAACGCCTGATTGCGCGCTCCTCCGGCCGAATGAGGCTGCGCCGCCTCCATTCGGGACACGTGTTTCATTCAATAGGATAGATCGGTCTTCTTACTCTAGCGAGGCGTCACGTGATCCCGCGCCCGGGCCTGGATCGTGGCGCTCGCCGCCGCCGACGTTGACCCAGCATTGCACCTTCCAAGAAGGCCCATCCGGAGGGCAGAAGGCTCCGAGCCGTCCGAAAGCCGGCATATTGACACCTGCTCGCCGTTCGCTCACAAAGTCCCGATCAATGAAACAATAATCCCTTCAAGTGGGATTTTGGAGCGGACTTTGGACCAGAGGATCTCCCAGGCATCGAATGCGACCGTCCGCATGACGGGAGGACGCGCCCTCGCCGAGATGTTCGCGCTCTACAGGCCCGGCTCGATGTTCGGGATGGGCGGGTTCCAGCTGCTCCCCTTCTACGAGGCGTGCCGCGTGCTGGGACTGCCGCATGCGCTGATCAACGACGAGCGCAGCGGGGCCTTCGCGGCCGACGCCTATGCGCGCGTGACCAACCGGCCGGGGGTGGTGGATGCGACGCTCGGCCCGGGGGCGACGAATCTCGCGACCGCGCTCGCGGAATCCTTCAACGCCGGCGTGCCGATCGTCGCGGTGACCGGCGACACCAACCGCGAGCATTCCTGGAAGAACATGACGCAGGAGGCGCGACAGCTCGAAGTGCTGCGTCCGGTGGTGAAGGAGCTGATCCGCGTCGAGGTGGTGAAGCGCATTCCCGAAGCCGTGCGACGCGCCTATGCGGTCGCGACGTCGGGACGTCCGGGGCCGGTCCTGATCGACGTGCCGGAGGACGTGTCGCATGCGGAGTTCGATTTCGACGCCACCGATTTCTGGGCGGACGAAGAGACCATGCGGCTTCCGGCCCGCCGGTCCCGGCCCGGCGAGGCGGATCTCGCAAAGGCGATCCGGCTGCTCGCCGACGCCAAGCGCCCCATTCTCCTCGTCGGCGGCGGCATCCACCTGTCGGACGCCTACGATGCGCTCCTCGGCCTCGCCGAAGGCCAGGGAATTCCGGTCGCGCACACGATGTCCGGCAAGGGAGCGATCGCCTGCAGCCACCCGCTGTCGGCCGGCGTGTTCGGCCGCTATTCGCGGATCGCCAACGAGCTGGTGCAGGCGTCCGACTGCATCGTCGTGGCCGGCTGCAAGCTCGGCGAGATCGCGACCAAGCGCTTCGCGCTTATCGAGCCGCATCAGACGCTGATCCACATCGATGTGCTACCGGAGGAGATCGGCCGCACGACACGCACGACCGTGGCCCTCGCCGGCGATGCGGGACTGACGCTGGGCGACCTCGCAGCCGCTCTCGAGGACGGCGGCAAGCGGGCCGGGGAGAGAGCGCCGTACGGTGCCGAAGTGAGCGAGCGGATGGCGGCCTGGGTTCGCGGCGCCGCCGATCGCCTGCAGTCGTCGGAGGTCCCGATCAATGTCGGTCGGATCATGGGCGAGCTGAACAGACTGATGCCGGACGACGCGGTTCTGGTCGCCGACGGCGGCTTCTCCGCCCATTGGGGCGGCCTCCTCTACGACACGAAGAAGGCCGGCCGGCATTTCGTGGCGGACCGGGGCTTCGCTTCGATCGGCTACGGCGTGCCGGGCGGGATGGGCGCCCAGATCGGCGTCGGGCCGAGCCGACGGGTCGTGTCGATGACCGGCGACGGCGGCTTCAACATGTCGCTCGGCGAGCTCGAGACCGCCAAGCGTCTGAACGCCAATTTCGTCTCGATCGTCTTCAACAACGCCGCCTCGGGCTATGTGAAGGCCCTACAGCACGCCGTCTTCGGTGCTGGGAAATATCAGGCCTCCGATCTGCTGGAGATGAACTATGCCGGCATCGCCGATGCGATGGGATGCCGGGGCATCCGGGTCGAGGATCCGGAGAAGCTCGGCGCCGCGATCACCGAAGGGCTCGAGAACACGTCGTCGCCGACCGTGATCGACGTGGTGGTGACGCGCGATCCGGCGCGGATGCTGCCCGGCGTCGACAATCGGACGCTGAAGGTCGAGAAGGGCGACCGACCCGTATGACGCGCGGCGCCTGAGGATTCTACGTACGCCAGCAGGAGCGGAGCGTGCGCCATTTCTGGCTGGACGAAACCGCCGACGGCTCCGCCGCCGACACGCTGGCCCTTCGGGATGCGTTCTCCCGATGAGCGACCCGGGTGGCCGTCGTCACCACCAGACTTGCCACACCGTCTCGCCGCGGCCATCACGCGCCTGCTCCGGCCGTGCGGCGGACAGGAAGAGATGCTGTTCCATCGGAAGGGCGGCGACACGATCGGCGACCTTGCAATCCGGCCTCCACGTGTCGTGATGCGCTCTGGCGCGCATGAATGTCTTATGCACCGGCCCAAGTGTCCCATGGCATTCCCGCCCGAGTTGAATAGTGTCGGGGACGGGTCCGTCGCGCTAGGACCCCGGTCCGGCAGCCTGGGAATTCGTGGACGATGAGCATAGAAACCGGTGTCGGCCAGGGAATCGACCGCGTCGCGAGTATTCTGCGCGCTCTCGGCACGGACAGCGGCGCGGGAATGCGCCTTGTCGACGTGACCGAGTTGACAGGGCTCAGCAAGTCGACCGTCCACAGGCTGCTGAACAAGCTGGTCCAGGTCGGTTTCGTCGAGCAGGACCACACGACCGGCCAGTTCCATCTCGGCTTCGAGCTCTTCGTGCTGGGGCAGACTGCCGTCAACCGCTACCGGATCGCCGACATCGCCCGCGAGAGCATGACGCGGCTGACGACGAGGAGCAGCGACACCGTCTTCCTGTCCGTCCGCTCCGGCCCGGAGGCGATTTGCGTCGACCGGATGGAGGGCAGCTACCCGATCAAGGTGCTGACGCTCGCCGTCGGCGACCGCCGCCCGCTCGGCGTCGGCGCTGGCAGCCTCGCGCTGCTCGCCTTCTTTCCCGACGAGGAGATCGACCGGATCCTCGAGGCGACGGAGTCTCAGAGGGCGGCGTTCCCGAACTTCTCGACCTCGGCCATCTATGGCCTCGTCGAGGAGACGCGGCGCCAGAGCTATTCGTTCAACGACGGGCGGATCGTCCAGGACATGTGCGCCGTCGGCGTACCGGTCTTCGGACCGACCGGGCGGCCGATCGCCGCCTTCAGCATCGCCGCGATCAGCAACCGCATGTCCTCCGAGCGCGTGGCGACGCTCGTGCACTGGCTGAAGCAGGAAGCCGGCAAGGTGGAGGAGCGGGTGAAGGCCCTGACGCACGACCTCAGCGAGCCCTCCGTCAACCGACTGTTCGCCAGGTGATCCCGCAGTCCTGACCATCGCCGATCAGTCGCCCGCGTCGACTGATCGATAGGCCGCATCACCTCGACGGGCCGCATCACCGGCACCCGCTCCTCGAGCCGCGGCGCAGGGCTCGCCACCGGCGCGCGCTGCGGCCGAACGGGCGGCGCCGCAGGGGGCGGAAGGCTATTTCATCAGCGAGGGCAGCCACAGTGACAGCGCGGGAAACAGCACGAGCAGGAGGAACGTCACCGCATCCGCGGCGATGAACCAGCCGACGCCGCGAAACACCTCTTGCAGGCTGACGAGGTTCCCGAGGCTGCCCTTGATCACGTAGACGTTCATGCCGACCGGCGGCGTCACCATGCCGATCTCGAGCAGCTTGACGACGAGAATGCCGAACCAGACGAGGTCCATGTCGGCCTCCCGCAGCACGGGCAGCAGCACCGGCAGCGTGAGCAGCAGGAGCCCGATCGAATCCACGAAGCAGCCGAGGATCAGGTAGAGCACCGCCGCCAACAGGATGATCGTGTAGGGGCCCGTGCCGAGCGAGATCAGCGTGTCGGCGAGGAAATCCGGCACGCCGCTCAACGCCATGAAGCGGGTGAGGAGCACGGTGCCGATGACCACCATGAAGACGCCGGCCGTGCTGCGCAGCGTCTGCGAGACGGAGTCCCGCATCACCGCGAAGGACAGCCGCCCGCTGCCGGCGACGATCAGGATGGCGAGGAAGGCGCCGATCGCCCCGGCTTCCGTCGGCGTGAACAGGCCGAGGAAGATTCCCGCCATCACCCCCACGACCAGCGACGGGATCGGCCAGACGCGGGCCAGCTCGCGCCGCAGCACCCGCCAATCGATCGCCTCCTCGATCGCGGGGGCGAGCGCGGGCCTGGCGATGACGCGCGCCACGATCATCAGCGCGAACATCATGGCCGAGAGAATTCCGGGAACGATGCCGGCGACGAACAGCTTGCCGATCGAGACCTCGGCGAAATAGCCGTAGAGGATCATGATGATGCTCGGCGGGATCAGCGAGCCGAGCGTTCCCGCCGCCGCGACCACGCCGCTGGCGAGCCCCGGATCGTAGCGGTAGCGCAGCATCTCCGGCGTCGCGATCCGGGCCATCGCGGCGGCGGTGGCGACGCTCGAGCCGGAGGCTGCCGAGAAGATCGCGCAGGCGCCGACGCTGGCGATCGCCAAGCCGCCGGGGAGCCGGGCGAGCAGCAGCCGCAGCACCTGGAAGAGCTCCCGCGTCAGGCCCGCCGACGAGGCGACGTAGCCCATCAGCAGGAACATCGGGATCGCGGTCAGATTCCAGTCGCCGACGAAGTTGAAGGGGACCGAGCTCAGCGTGCCCTGTGCGGCGCGCAGGTTGAGGATCGAGGCGATGCCGACGAACGATACGAGCCCGAGCGCGATGCCGACCTGCACGCGCAGCGCGACGAGCAGCAGGCATGCCGCAAGGCCGAGGAAGCCGATGGCGACGGGGGTCATCTCGTCCTCAGTCGGCCGCGGGCGCTGCGGGCCGCGCGTCGAACGTGTCGAGCGCGGCGAGCGCGGCAGCGGCGTTCGCCGCCACGGCGAGCATCATCGCCCCGAAGCCGACCGGCAGCATCCACTTCGCCGGCCAGACCACCAACAGGGCCGAGCCCATGACCACTTCGTCGATCCGCGTCGCATGCAGCGCGTCGATGAGCGTGCGGTAGAAGAGCAGCGCCAGGAAGGTGAGCGCGACGAGCTGGGCGAAGACGTAGACGCCCGACTGGACGCGATGCGGAAGAGCCGTGACGAACATGTCGACGCAGATGTGCTCGCGCCTCAGTTCCACGAGGGCGAGCGGCAGGAAGACGACGGCGACCATGTGATAGAGCGAGACGACTTCGAGGTTGCCTTCGATGGGATTGTTGAAGCCCGCCCTCAGGACGACGTCGAGCACGGTCTGCGCCATCATCAGGAGCAGCGACAGGCCGGCGACCGTCGCCGCAATCGCCGCCGCCCACCTCGCCGACATGGAGAGGATCCTCACCCAAGTCCTCCCTGATGGCGCGAGCGCCGCGTTCGGCCGCTCGGAGCGGCCGCGAAATCCGGAGCTCAGTCGACCCCGTAGGTCGCCGTGTCGATCTTGTCGAACAGCTCGCTCCGCAGGAGCTCGGCGAGCTTCCGCTCGTCGTTCCTGTCGATGCCCTCGAGCAGCTTCTCCCATTTGGCGATGCGCTGCTCAAAGCGCGTGATGAGGCCGTCCGGATCCTTCAGCTTGAAGCGGTCGCGCCCCAGCGCCACGGCCTGGTCGCGCGCGGCGCTGCGATAGTCGGCGACCGACTTTGCGAGATCGTCCGCCGGCTCGACGACCGCCACGCCGCGCGCCGGCGCCTCGGCGACGATGTCGGCCACCACATTGCCGTAGCCGATGCCGGTGCGCACCATCGCCACGGCGATCGAATCGAGTATCGAGCGGCGATCGGCAGGCGAGAGCTCGCGCCAGAAATCCTTGTTGAAGCCGTATTCGAAGCCCGAATAGAAGACGCCGAGCCGCGCCAGCGTGGTGTGCTTGGCCACCTCCCAGAGCGAGCGGGTCTTCATCTCGTTGGCGCCGTTCGCGGCGCAGTCGAGCTGGCCCTTCTCCAGCCCGCTATACATCTCGTTGGACGGCACGTTCACCGGCACCGCACCGACGCTCGTCGCCCAGTTGGAATGGGCGGAGCCGGGCATGCGTACGCGCTTCCCCTTGAGATCGGCGAGGCTCCGCACCTCCTTCGTGCACATCAGCGAATAGGGCACGGTCGAGTAGCCGCCGCCATAGACGACGCCGTTCCTCTTCCATTGCGCCAGCGCCTCGGGGTCGGTCATGTTCATGTCGGTGATCGCGAAGGCCGACACGAAGTAGTCGGAATAGCTGAAGGCGAGCTGCGCCAGCACGGCGTCGACCGGCAGCTCCGACGGCGTGAAGGTGCCGGCGTGATAGCCGACCTGGGCGATGCCGTCGCGAATCCCTGCGAGGTGCGATGCGGGGTCGAGCAGGGCAGTGCCGGTGAAGACTTTCGGCGCCAGCCTGCCGGCCGTCGCCTCCGACAGGGCCTTCGCCCAGTCGATATAGCCGAACCGGGTGAGCGGATGGCCTTCCGGGAACCAGATGCTGGCATTGAAGGTCTGCGGCGCGGCGGTGGCGGCGCCGGCCATGACGAGCGCCGCCGCGAGGGCAACCAGTCGGAAGGAATGCCTGATCCTCATCGTCGTTCTCCCGGTTAAATCCGTCCTCGCTGCCGGCTCAGGCCCCGACCCTGTCCAGCAGTCGGTACCAGGCGACAGCGGCTTCCATGGCGGGGCGCCGGAAGGCGTGGAATGGGATGGGCGAGACCGGGCTCACCGGCAGCGGGCTGTCGCGGTGCGGCCTGCCGAGGCAAAGCTCGGCGAGCAGCACCCCGGTCCGCGATGCCATCGCCACCCCGCGGCCGTTGTAGCCGAGCGCCGCGTAGAGACCGGGAGCCGGATTGTGGAGGTGCGGCAGGTGATCGGGCGTGAGCGCGATCCTGCCCGCCCATCGGTGGCTCCAGCGCACCTCGCGCAGCGCCGGGAACATCCGGATCGCGACGCTGCGCAGGGCCTCGAAGTGCCGGCCGTCCTCGACCGCGCCGAAACTGCCGCGGCCGCCGATGATGAAGCGGCCGTCGCGGTCGAGCCGGAAGTATTTGAGCAGCCGGCGCGCATCCGACACCACGAGACCCGACGGCAGGATGCCCGCGCGCACCGCGGCAGGCAGCGGCTCGGTGGCGATCTGCACGCTGTGGGCGGGAAAGAAGGCCTCGGAGAGGCCGCGGATCAGCCGACCGGCATAGCCGTTCGTGGCCACGATCACCTGCGCGGCCGAGACGCCCAGCGGGCCGGCCGCGACCTCCCAGCCGCCGCCGGCCTGCCGAAGTCCGTCGACCGCGGTCCGGGTATGCAGCGACGCGCCCGCGGCCAGTGCGAGACGCGCCAGCTCGCGGACATAGCTCAGCGGCTGCAGGGAGCCGCCGCGCGGATCGAGCCAGCCGCCGACATAGGCGTCCGTCCCGGTGAGAGCGCGGACCTCGTCGCGCCCGAGGATGCTGACCGGCACGTCCCTCGCGCGGCGCCACTGCTCGGCGCGGCGGGTCACCACGCGCAGCTGCGCCCGCGTCGCCGCGGGCTGCAGCCAGCCCGACTGCACGGCATCGCAATTCAGCCGCCGGCGACCGATGAAGGCGAACAGCTCGTCGGCACAGCCGGCGGCGAAATCGAGCAGCCGCCGGCTGCCTTCCATTCGCAGCAGCACCTCGGGATCGTGCTTCAGTCCCGGGACCACCTGCCCGCCATTGCGGCCGGAAGCTCCCTGCCCGAGGTTCGCCGCATCGAGCACGATCACCGACTTGCCGGCTTCGGCGAGAGTCAGCGCCGCGTTCAGCCCGGTGTAGCCGGCGCCGACGACCGCGACGTCGCAGGCGGCGCTGCTCGCCAGCGGCGACGTCGCCGGAGGGGCGACCGCGGTCTCTTCCCACGCCGAGGTCGAGTCGTTGTAATTCATGGCTCTTTGTGGTGACCTGCCTGTTGCGACAAACATAAATAGCGTTATTTATCTTCGTCAAGCGGAATCGTCTCGGAGCAGGAAGTCATGGCGTTGGACGAGAACACCGTCGGCACGCGCAAGCGCCGCACCCAGGCCGAACGCCGCGCCGCAGGGCGCAGCGCATTGATCGAGGCCGCCATCGCATGCCTCGGCGAGAACGGATTCGGGGCGACGACGATCCAGGACATCGTCCGCCGCGCCGACGTCACCACCGGCGCCGTGCAGCATCACTTCGGCTCGAAGAACGGGCTCTACATCGCCGTCCTCGACGAGCTGATGGAGGAATTCAAGAAGGGCTTTGCGCGCTTTCCGAAGCCCGACGAGGAGCTCGAGCGGCGCCTCGACAAGACGCTCGACGTGCTCGTGTCGCTCTACACGAGCGACCGCTACAGCGCGACGTTCTCGCTCGTGCTCGGTGCGCAGCACGACCGCGAGCTGCGCGACCTCGTCGCCGAGCAGCGGCGCCGTTCGCTCGACACCACGCGCCGCGTCTGGCGGGAGACGTTCGCCGATACCGGCCTCTCCGACGAGGAGCTGCGCACGCTGCTCGACATCGTCGCCGCCGTGCTGCGCGACTTCCACTTCGCAAGGACCGTCGGCCTTGCGGAAGCCAAGCGCCAGCTAGCCCGGAGTCTCGAGCGCACCCGGCTCTTCGTCCTGCAAGCGATGCGCGGCTGAGGCGGGCCGGACCTCGACATAGCCACCGGCCGCGGCATGCGGCCTCGTCGAATAGGCGCTGCCGATACCGGCGACGGCGCTGATCCTCGCCATGTAGTCGACCACCGCGCGCCAATCCGCGCCGTCGGGCGGGAGCGGCCGCGCCTGGTTGCGGCCGTCGATCAGGCACGGGACGAAGCCGAACGACTGCAGCCGGCTGCCGGCGAAGTCGCAGACGGCGACCATCGTCATGCGCGCGTCGGGGTGGAAGGGTAGAAGCGGAAAACCCTCGCGCGGATAGATCGCGTGCTCGCCCATCGCCCGGAGCTTCTCGATCTCCAGCGGCGTCAGGCTCGTCTCCAAGCCCGGCAGATCGAACACGAAGTGCCCGAGGCCATAAAAGATCGGCCTGTCGCGATAGATCTCGACGCCGCGCAAGAAATGGTGGTGGTGGCCGAGCACGATGTCGGCGCCGGCGTCGATCGAGGCGTGCCCGAGCGTGCGCTCGTAGTCGGTGAGCGTCGCCGGCTCGCCCGCCCTGCCCCAATGATGGCTCACCACGACCACGTCCGCGCGCTGGCGGAGCGCCGCGACGCCGTCGCGCAGAACCTCCAGATCCTCCGGGAAGGGGATCGTCCGCACCTGCGGCGGCACGCCCGGCTCCACCTTGCCGTAGGCGTCCCAGTCGGGGATGTAGTAGTGCGAGTGCACGCGCAGCGGCGACAGGCCGGGGACCGTCGGCCGCGCCTCGTAGCCGGCCTGGTAGACGGAGGCGAAGGACAGGAAGCCGATGCGGACGCCGTGCCGTTCGAGCACCGCCGGCGCCCGCGCCTCGGCGAGATTTCGCCCGGCGCCGACCGTGCCGATCCCCTGCCCGCGCAGGACCGAGATCGTCTGTGCCAGCCCTTCGTGGCCAGCGTCGAGGATGTGGTTGTTGGCGAGCGCCATCACGTGAAAGCCCGCCGCGGCGAGGCCCGATCCGCAGCGCCGCGGCGCCACCACCCGCCATCCGGCGCTCGGGGCGAAGTCCGGCGCGTCGCAATAGGCGCCCTCGCAATTGCCGAAGACGAGGTCGAGCCGGCGCAAGAGGTCGCCGGAGCCCGCGAACGCCTCCGCCCAGTCGGGCCGGTGGACGAAGACGTCGCCGACCGCGCCGAAGGTCCAGCGCATCATCCCCTGCACCGGCCGTCGAGCGTGTTCTTGACGACGGCGCCGCCCTTGACGATCAGCTTGAAGCGCCGCTCGGGATCGGCGAGCAGGCGGATGTCCTCGAGCGGATTGCCGTCGACGGCGACGAGGTCGGCGAGGAAGCCCGGCGCGACCTGGCCGAGCTCGGTCTCCCGCCGCAGCAGCCGCGCGCCGCCGAGCGTCGCCGAGCGCAAGAGATCGGCGGCCGGAACGACGTCCGCGCGCAGCGCGAACTCCTCCGACTGCCGCCGATGCATGCCGCCGATGAGATCGCTGCCGAAGGCCATCGGGATGCCGAGACGGTGCGCCTTCTCGACAACGCCGAGGCCGCGCTCGAACATGTCGCCGAGCTTGCCGGTCAGCTCCGCGGGAAGGCCGTCGCCCACGCCCTCCTCGGCGAGGGCGCGGAAGACGACGAGGGTCGGCACGAGGAACGAGCCGGCCTGCTTCATCAGCGCCAGCGTCTCGTCGTCGGCGAGGTTGCCGTGCTCGATCGAGCGTACGCCGCAGCGCACCGCCCTGGCGATCGAGCGCGCCGTATAAGTGTGAGAGGCGACGTAGAGGCCGGCCATCTCCGCTTCGTCGACGACGGCCCCGATCTCTTCCTCCGAATACTGGTCCGAGGTGATCCGGTCGGTGGGCGACGCCACGCCGCCATTGGCCATGATCTTGATGTGGTGGGCGCCCTTCCTGACCTCGTCGCGGACCGCTGCCCGGAGCGCGGTGCCCCCCTCGCACAGGCGCGAGATGCGCGGCACCCAGTAGGACTCGTCCTGCGCATACTGGCCGGCGCTGCGATAGTCGCCGTGCCCGCCGGTCGCGGTGAGCGCCTTGCCGCAGTAGAAGATTCGCGGCCCGGGCACCCGCCCCTCTTCCACCGCCTTGGCGATGCCGAAATCGGCGCCGCCCGCATCGCGGATCGTCGTGAAGCCGCGCTGCAGCATGCCCTGCATGATCTCGAAGGCGCGCGCTGCCGCATAGAGCGGAGACTCCGCGGCGAGCAAGGCGAGATTGGTCGTGCTCTGCATGACGTGGCAGTGGCAGTCGATGAGGCCGGGGATCAGGGTCAGCCCGCCGAGGTCGAGGATGCGTCCGGCACCGGGACGCGGCCGCTCCTCGGTCACCGCGGCGACGCGGCCGTGCTCGAGATGCACGGTGCGCCCGGCGAGGAGCCGCCCCTCGGCCACGTCGATAACGTCGGCATTTGTCAGATAGTCGAGCACGGCGCCCCCCTCGCGGCGTGGGTCGCGCCCGGATGCGCGTTCCAGCGCAACTTACATAATAAGTGTTATGTTTTACGTCAATGAGGGGAATGCGCCCGCCGTTGTGGGTGCAGGAGCGCAGTTCGCACGGCGCCGGGCGTGCGACGGCCGGCCGCTGCTCGCCGTTCGCAAAACAAAAACTCAGTCGTCGAGATGGATCTGCAGCACCGAGGAGGTCGCCGATTCGGTCACCCAGTAGGCGCCGTCGCGCTCCGGGTGCGGCGCGAGATTGGTGACGTAGTCGAGGCCGGACGTGTGCCACAGCTTCAGCGGCAGGCCGTTCGGGGCGAACAGCCACACGCCGAGGCCGGCATGGGCGACGAGGATGCGCCCGTCCTCAGTGACCGCGAGCCCGTCCGGCCCGATGCCGCCGGAGAGCTGGATGAAGAGGCCCGCCTTCCTGACCGCGCCCGAAGCGGTGAGCGGCAGCCGCCAGATCGCGTTCGCCCGCGTCACGGCGACGAGCAGCGATGCTCCGTCGGCCGCCATCGCGATGCCGTTCGGGCTCGGGATCCCGTCCATCAGCTTCGTCAGCGCGCCATCCGGCGAGCGGTGAAACACCCGGCCGTAGGGAGCCTCGAGGCCGGAAAGACCCTGGTCGGTGAAATAGACCCCGCCGTCGGGCGCCGGGCAGAGATCGTTGAGCCCATGAAAGCTCTCGCCCCCCGGCCCGGCGGCAAGCACCCGGTGGCTGCCGAGATCGGATGCGGTCTCGACGAGACCGAGCCGGTGATCGGCGACGAGGGCGCGGCCGTCCGAAAGAATCTTCATTCCGTTCGGCCAGCCGTCATAGGCGTAGCGAACCCGCCACTGCCCGCCGGCCGACAGCTCCAGGATGCGACCGCACGGAATGTCCACGCAGCGAAAGACACCGTCCGCCGTGAAGCACGGCCCCTCGAGGAAGCTGCCGCCGCCGCGCCCGGTGAGCGCTTGGTCGCGCCAGGCGCTCGCCGCCGGCCCCTGCATGGAGCCGGGCAGCCGCGAGACCGTCCGGAACGCGCGTCTCGAAACCGGGATCATCGCGGGCCGCTACCGAAGCATCGAGGGCAGCCACAGGGCGAGCGACGGCCACAGCACGAGCACGACCATGAAGGCCACGAGCAGGACGTAGTAGGGCACGGCGCCGCGGACCACGTCCGCGAAGCGCGCATTGTTGACGCCCTGGATGACGAACAGGTTCAGCCCGAAGGGCGGGGTGATCTGGCCGAGCTCGATGAGGATGACGAGGAACACGCCGAACCAGATCGGGTCGATGCCGTAGTTCGCGAGCACGGGTGCGATGAGCGGCACCGTGATGACGATCATCGCGATGCTCTCGATGAACAGGCCGAGCGCGACATAGATCAGCGCCATCGCGACGAGGAATTCTGTGCGACCGAGGTTGAGCGAGACCAGCCAGGAGGTGAGCGCCGACGTCGCACCGCTGATGGCGATCGCATAGGAGAACAGATAGGCGGCGATGACCACGAACAGGATCGCCGTGCTCGACCGCAGGGTCCGCTGCAGACTCCGCTGCAGCACGGCCCATGTCAGCTGCCCATAGGCCGCCGCGATGACGGCGGCGAGGACGGCGCCGACGCCGGCCGCCTCGGTCGGCGTCGTCCAGCCGGAATAGAGCGCGCCGAGCACGAGCGCGATCAGGAGGATCACCGGCAGCGTGTCGAGGAGGGCTCCCGAAAGCGACGGGGCGGCGGCCACCGCCGCGTCCGCCGGCCGGCGTCCGGCGAAGCCGACATAGAGCGAGAAGATCGCCGTCAGCACGAGGCCCGGAACCATGCCGGCGGCGAAGAGCTTGGCGATCGAGATGTCGGTGAACGAGCCATAGATGATGAAGGCGATCGAGGGCGGGATCAGGATGCCGAGAGTGCCGCCGGCGGCCAGCGAGCCGTAGGCCATGCGCATGTCGTAGTCGCGGGCCTGCTGCTCGGGGATGGCCACGGTGCCGATCGCCGCCGCGGTCGCGACGCTCGAGCCGGAGATCGCCGAGAACATCGCGCAGCCGAGAATGTTGGTCTGCAACAGCCCGCCCGGCAGCCGCCCGGTGAAGACCGACAGGCCCCGATAGAGCCGGCCCGCCAGCCCCGACTGCAAGAGGACCTCGGCCATCAGGATGAACAGCGGGATCGCGGTCAGCGTGAAACTGTTGGAGGAGCTCCAGGTGACCATGCCGACCGCCCGCAGGCCGGCCGGCCCCTGTTGGAGGAGGATCAGCAGGATCGACGCGCCGGCGATGACGAAGGGCACCCAGAGGCCGGCGGCGAGCAGGATCGCCGCCGCCGCTGCGACCCCGAAGAGCTCAAGCGACATGCCCGGCCTCCACCTCTCCGCGCGCGTCGGCTG
>JAEZCD010000118.1 GCA_023430145.1 Pseudomonadota bacterium | reverse complement strand
CGCTTTTGCTTGGGCTGGCGCTGCTCGCGCTCGCAGCCCTCGTCGCCTGGGACGCGTCCCGCCTCGGCGGCGGCGCCACCTATGCCCAGGTCGGCCCGAAGAGCTTCCCCTATGTGATCGCCGCAGGGCTGGCGCTGCTGTCGGCATGGACCATGGCCGCGGCCTGGCTCGGCGACGTCCCGGCCCGCGAGCCCGACGAGGTCGCGCCCATCCTTTGGATCGTCGGCGGCCTCGTGGCGCAGATGCTCCTCTTGAGCGTCGCCGGCTTCTCGATCGCCACCGGCGTCATGTTCGGCCTCGTCGCGCGCGGCTTCGGCGAGCGGCGGCTCTGGCTGACCGTCCCGGCCGGCATCCTCGTGTCGCTCGTCCTGTTCTTCATCTTCAGCCGGGGGCTGCAGCTGACGCTGCCCGGCGGCCCGCTCGAACGGCTCTTCTGAGGCCTCCATGCAGAGCTTCGCCGATCTCGGCCAGGGTCTCCTGATCGCCCTCGAGCCCGCCAAGCTCCTCTATTGCTTCATCGGCGTGACGCTCGGCACCGCCATCGGCGTGCTGCCCGGCATCGGCCCGGCGCTGACCGTCGCGCTGCTGCTGCCGATCACCTTCAAGCTCGACCCCACCGGCTCGCTGATCATGTTCGCCGGCATCTACTACGGCGGCATGTATGGCGGCTCGACCTCGTCGATCCTGCTGAACACGCCCGGCGAGAGCGCCTCGATGATCACGGCGCTCGAGGGCAACAAGATGGCCCGCGCCGGCCGCGGCGGCCCGGCGCTCGCCACCGCCGCGATCGGCTCCTTCGTCGCCGGCACCATCGCCACGCTCGGACTCGCTCTGGTCGCCCCCTGGGTGGTCGACATCGCCATCTCGTTCGGCCCGGAAGACTATTTCGCGCTGATGATCCTCGCCTTCGTCACCGTCTCGGCCGCCTTCGGCTCCTCGACGCTGCGCGGGCTGACGAGCCTCTTCCTCGGCCTGACGCTCGGCCTCGTCGGCATCGACCTGCAGACCGGCCAGGCGCGGCTCTCCTTCGGCGTCCCGGACCTGCTCGACGGCATCGAGGTGACGACGCTCGCGGTCGGCCTGTTCGCCGTCGGCGAGACGCTGAGCGTCGCCTCCAAGCGCGGGCCGCCGGAAACCATCGAGGCGGTGCGCGGCTCGCTGTTCATGACGCGGCAGGACTGGCGGCGCTCGATCGGCCCCTGGCTGCGCGGCACGCTGTTCGGCTTCCCGATCGGCGCCCTGCCGGCCGGCGGTGCCGAGATCCCGACCTTCCTGTCCTATGCCACCGAGAAGCGGCTCTCCAAGCATCCCGAGGAGTTCGGCAAGGGCGCCATCGAGGGCGTCGCCGGGCCGGAGGCGGCCAACAACGCCTCCGCCGCCGGCACGCTGGTGCCGCTCCTGACGCTCGGCCTGCCGACCTCGGCAACCGCGGCGATCATGCTCGCCGGCTTCCAGCAATACGGGCTGCAGCCGGGCCCGTTGCTGTTCGCCAACAATCCCGACCTCGTCTGGGGCCTCGTCGCCAGCCTCTTCATCGCCAATGCGATGCTGCTCGTGCTCAACTTGCCGCTGGTCGGGCTGTGGGTGCGCCTGCTGACGATCCCACGCGCCTATCTCTATGCCGGTATCCTCTTGTTCGCGACGCTCGGCACGCTCGGCGCCAACCCGTCGGTCTTCGAGCTCGGCGTGCTGCTCGCCTTCGGCCTGCTCGGCTATCTCCTGCGGCGCTTCGACTACCCGATCGCCCCGGTCGTCGTCGGCCTGATCCTCGGCCCGCTCGCCGAGCAGCAGCTGCGCCGCGCGCTGTCGATCAGCCAGGGCGATGCGAGCGTGCTGGTCAGCACGCCGCTGTCGGCGAGCCTGCTCGCCATCTCGGCGCTGGCGCTGCTGCTGCCGATCATCCTGCCGATGATCGCTCGCCGCCGCGGCGTCGCCGTGCCGGTGCTGGGCGGCGACAGCGACTGAGCGGGCGAACCGGACGGAACAGCGCTCCGGGCCCGTCATTGCGAGCGCAGCGAAGCAATCCAGCTTCTCTTCCTGCGCCCGAAAGCTGGATTGCTTCGTCGCTGGCGCTCCTCGCAATGACGGCGCATCCGCGAGAGGCGGAAGCCTCGCGCGCAGCCGGCGGCGCCATGATAAAAGTCCGCGCCATGCCCGCCCGCACTCCGAATCGACGCCTCTTTCTGCCGCGCCTCGCCGCTGTCGCCGCCCTCGTATTCGCGGCGTCCACCGCATTCGCGCAGGAACCGTCTCCCGCGCCGGCTTCGAGCCCTGCGCAAATCGCCCCGTCCGCACCGGCAGGGACGTCGACAGCTGCGCCCGCGGCGCCGGGTGCGCCGCTGTCGCTGACGCCGACCCCGCTCGCCCCGCTGGACCTGTCGAGCCCGCGGGCGACCTTGCGGAGCTTCCGGGAGACGGCGGCGCGGGCCGGGACCATCCTTCTAGACGCCTTTCGCGAGGAGGAGCGCGACGACCACTACTTCTTCTTCAGCGACAGCGTGCGGCGACAGGCGGCCGAGGCGGAGCGGCTGATCCTCCGCGCCGCGCGCGCGCTCGACCTCTCCGACGTCCCGCCGGCGGAGCTCTACGGCACCCGCATCGAGTCGGTGCTGCTCCTGAAGGAGATCCTCGACCGCATCCCGCTGCCGGCCTACGACCAGATACCCGATGCGGCCGAGATTCAGCGGGTCGCCGAGGCCGAGCACCAGCCGCCGCTCGCGAGCTGGTCGCTGCCCGGAACGGAGATCCGCTTCGAGCGCATCGCCAGCGGCGCGCACACCGGCCAGTACCTGATCGCCAAGGACACGGTCGCTCGCCTCGAGAGCTTCTACAGCCTCGTACGGACGCGCCCGCCGCGCCCGGACGCGACAGCCGACCTCTACGACTTCTATTCGCTCACCCCGGGCACACTACTGCCGCCGAAATGGTTCGACCTCATCCTTTCGCTGCCGCCATGGATGCGCGCCGTCTATCTCGACCAGGCGCTCTGGCAATGGGCCGCGCTCCTCGCCGGCGCGCTTCTCGCCATCGGCACGGTCGTCGCCGTCTACCGCCGCCAGAAGCGCCAGCCGCCGGCCCCGACGGCGCTGCGGCGCCATCTGCGGCAGCTCGCCATTCCGCTGCTGACGATCCTCGTCGCCTGGCTGTTCAACCATTTCATCGACGAGGTCATCAACATCACCGGCCCGGTGCTGCGCGCGGTCGATTCCGGCACCGACGTCGTCCGCGTGCTCGCCGCGGCCTGGGCGGTGGCGGTGTTCGCCAACGGTTTTGCCGAATGGATCCTCGAATCGCCGAAGATCCCGTCCGACAGCCTCGACGCCAATCTGCTGCGCGCCGCCTTCCGCCTGTTCGGCGTCGTCGCCGCGGCGGTGATTCTGGCCGACGGGGCCACCGATCTCGGCATCCCGCTCGTCGGCGTCATCGCCGGCCTCGGCGTCGGCGGCCTCGCCATCGCGCTCGCCGCCCAGCCGACGATCGAGAACTTCATCGGCGGCATCATCCTCTACACCGACCGGCCGGTCCGCGTCGGCGACATGTGCCAGTTCGGCGACATGCGGGGCACGGTCGAGAGGATCGGCATCCGCTCGACGCGGATCCGGGCGCTCGACCGCACGCTGATCACCGTGCCGAACGCCGATTTCGCCAAGATGCGTCTCGTCAACCTCGCGCGGCGCGACCAGATGCTGCTCGAGACGACGCTCGGCCTGCGCTACGAGACGACGCCCGACCAGCTCCGCTACGTGCTCGCCAGGCTGCGCGAGGTGCTGGTCGCCCATCCCAAGGTGCTCGAGGACAAGCGGCGCGTGCGTTTCGCCGGCTTCGGCACGTCCTCGCTCGACATCCAGGTCTTCGCCTATGTGGCGACGCGCGACCGGCTCGAGTTCCTCGCCATCCAGGAGGACATTCTGCTGCGCTTCGCCGAGACCGTGGCCGAGGCCGGCACGGGCTTCGCCTTCCCCTCGCGGACGGCCTACCTCGCCCGCGATACCGGCCTCGACAAGGCGCGCCAGCAATCGGCCGAGGCGGCCGTCGCCGCCTGGCGCACGGCGCGGCGCCTGCCGTTCCCGGACATGGCGGCGGAGGAGGTGGGCCGGCTCGCCGGAACCCTCGACTGGCCGCCGAGCGGCGCCGCCCACGGCCCGCCCGTCCCCGCGAGCGAGCCGCCGTCTCCCGAGGACCCGAGCGACCCGAAGCCCGGCCCGAGCGGCGACGACTGAGGCTGCGCCGATACGCGCCTTGCGGGCCCGGCAGCGCCTCGGCTAGAAGGGCGGCAACTCCCGAAACACCCGCGCGCCGAGCGCAAGAGCGAGCCGCCTCATGGCCTCCTATCAGTACGTCTATCACATGCAGGGCCTCTCCAAGACCTATCCGGGCGGCAAGAAGGTTCTCGACAACATCCACCTGTCCTTCTACCCGGACGCCAAGATCGGCGTGCTCGGCCCGAACGGCGCCGGCAAGTCGACGCTGCTGCGCATCATGGCCGGCATCGACAAGGAGTTCGTCGGCGAGGGTTTTACCGCCGAGGGCGCCCGCGTCGGCTACCTGCCGCAGGAGCCGCAGCTCGATCCCTCCAAGACGGTGCGCCAGAACGTCGAGCTCGGGGTGGCGGCCAAGCGCGCGGTGCTCGACCGCTACAACGAGCTGATGATGAACTACTCGGACGAGACCGCCGACGAGGCGGCCCAGCTCCAGGACGTCATCGACAGCCAGAACCTGTGGGACCTCGACAGCCGCGTCGACCAGGCGATGGAGGCGCTGCGCTGCCCGCCGGACGATGCCGACGTCAACGTGCTCTCGGGCGGCGAGAAGCGCCGCGTGGCGCTCTGCAAGCTGTTGCTCGAGCAGCCTGAGATGCTGCTGCTCGACGAGCCGACGAACCACCTCGACGCCGAGACCACGCTCTGGCTCGAGAACCATCTGCGCAACTATCCGGGCGCCATCCTGATCGTCACCCACGACCGCTACTTCCTCGACAACGTGACGGGCTGGATCCTCGAGCTCGACCGCGGCCGCGGCATCCCCTACCAGGGCAATTATTCGGCCTGGCTCGAGCAGAAGCAGAAGCGCCTCCTGCAGGAGGGCCGCGAAGAGGAGGCGCGCCAGCGCATGCTGGCCCGCGAGCAGGAATGGATCGCCGCCTCGCCGCGCGCCCGGCAGGCGAAGTCCAAGGCCCGCATCACCGCCTACGAGGAGCTGGTGCGCAAGAGCCAGGACAAGGCGCCGACCACCGCGCAGATCGTCATCCCGGTGGCCGAGCGGCTCGGCGGCGTCGTCATCGAGGCCGAGCAGCTGTCGAAGGGCTATGGCGAGCAGCTCCTGATCGACGGGCTCGACTTCAAGCTGCCGCCGGGCGGCATCGTCGGCGTCATCGGCCCGAACGGGGCCGGCAAGACCACCCTGTTCCGCATGCTGGTCGGCCAGGAGAAGCCGGATGCCGGCTCGATCCGCCTCGGCGAGACGGTGCAGCTCGGCTATGTCGACCAGAGTCGCGACGCGCTCGACCCGAACAAGAACGTCTGGGAGGAGATCTCCGGCGGCAACGACCAGATCCTGCTCGGCAAGCGCGAGGTGAACTCCCGCGCCTACACCTCCGCCTTCAACTTCAAGGGCTCCGACCAGCAGAAGAAGGTCGGCATGCTCTCGGGCGGCGAGCGCAACCGGGTGCACCTTGCGAAAATGCTGAAGTCGGGCGCCAACGTGCTCTTGCTCGACGAGCCGACCAACGACCTCGACGTCGACACGCTGCGGGCGCTCGAGGAGGCGCTGGAGGAGTTCGCCGGCTGCGCCGTGATCATCAGCCACGACCGCTGGTTCCTCGACCGCATCGCCACCCACATCCTCGCCTTCGAGGGCGATAGCCACGTCGAATGGTTCGAGGGCAATTTCCAGGACTACGAGGAAGACAAGAAACGCCGCCTCGGCGCGGACTCGGTCGAGCCGAAGCGGCTGAAGTACAAGAAGTTCAGCAGGTAGGGGGGAGCTTTCGCCGGACCGACGATTGACGGGCTCTGCCGCCGCGCGCGACAAGGTTGCGTCGCGCGCGTGTCGGGGGAATCGGTGGCGGGAAAGACACTATCGGCCGCGGTCTCGGCATTCGCCCAGGGGCCGTGTACCTCGTCGGCGAGACGAAGCTCGCCGACCTCAAGACGCGGCCGGACTTCGCCGTCCTGGTAAGCAATGCGCTCGTCGGTTTTCGACCGACCGCGGCTCATGACCGACACTGAGTCCAATCCTCTCGCAACCATTGAGGCGTGTGGCCTCAATCAGCGCTAGCATGGGGACGATTCGCTGTAGAGCATTCAGCCTGCCCCTTTCCAGGATCAACCGATGTCGGAAATGAAGGCTTCGTCCGACCGCGCATTGCTGTTCATCAGCAAGGCCACGCCCGGCGACGATGAGTTCGCTCTGTGGCTCGCGCCACGACTGGAAGCGGCTGGTTATGAAGTCTTTGCGGACATCCTAACGCTTGAGCCGGGGACACGGGGCCGCAAGGAGATCACCGAGACGCTACAGCAGCGCACGAAGAAAATGCTGCTCGTAGGCCGGACTGCGACGCTTCAGCGCGAGGGCGTCCAGGAAGAGATCGGAATCGCGGAGGATCTGGCCAAAGAGCTGACCGACCCAAAGTTCATCGTCGTGCTGCGCCTGGAAAAATACAAAAAGATCTTTGGGATAGGCGAACTGCAATACATCAATTTCGAGCGCGGCTGGTCGGAAGGGCTCATCAAGCTTCTCGCGGCGCTTCAGCGGCAGCACGTGCCGAAGCGCAACGAGCCGGTCATCAACACGCACTGGGAGGCCTTCCGCCGGCGCAGCGCAATTCGCCTTCTCGACGAGCCCGAGCGCCTGACCTCGAACTGGCTGCGGGTAGCGGAGTGCCCGGACGTGATCCGCTATTTCGAACCGGGCGGAGCGCTAAACCTTGACGCAATGGTTGCCGCCTGCGGACGCGCGCCGTTTCCCGTCGTGCCGCGCAATCGTGGGCTCTTTGCCTTCGCGACCGAAGCAGAGATCAATAATGCTCTGTCGTCGGCTGGCAGGTTTCGGGAAAGCGCGGTCATCGACCTTCCCGCCTTCATCGACGAGGGAAGTGGCGTGCTCGATCTGAAGAAAAAGGACGCCGCGAATATCGTCAACGGCATGTACCGCGCGGCGTGGAAGTCTCTATGTGTCCGGCGCGGCCTTCTCGAATATCGGTACTCGATGACCTCCGGCTTCCACGCCGGGCCCGCCGCCGCGCGAGTCGGCGAACGTATCCCCTGGGGCATGCAGGGCGACCGCCGGTCCTCCATGCTTCGCGACGAGGCCAAGGGCCATATCTGGCAATTCGGCGTGACGGGTCTGCCCGCCTTCTGGCCGTATCAGCACTTCAAGCTCAAGGCGCGCGTCATCTTTGCGCCGCCGGACGGTGAAGACGCAGGCACGCCGTATGACGACAAAAAGAAGCAGCACCGCCTGCGGCGCAGCGTCTGCAAAGGTTGGCGCAACAAGCAGTGGCATGGGCGCCTGATGGCGCTGCTGGACGTCCTCGCCGGCGAGTCCTCGTTTATTCCGCTCGAGCTTGGCCCGAGCGAACGGTGCCTTCTGGAGCCGACAACGATCCTGTTCACCTCCCCGGTGAGCACCGCCCTTCCCAACCTTCTCCGCGACGAAGACGAAGAAGAGGACGAGTCCACGCTCGGCCGCCCGGAGCCTGAAGAGGACGCCGAATGAAGCTGCCGGAACGCTCTCTTGAGGTGTTTCACCTGTCCGAGCCGAGGCTCGAATTCGCGTACAAGCAGGTGACCGCCCATCCCAAGGATGGGCTCTTCCTGTACGGGCCCCATAACAAGCCGCGCAAGGCGCAGGAGGTTCGCCTGGGCGTGGTCGGGACGCTGGCGGGCATTGGATATTTCCGGCAATGGGCGAAGAGCATCAGAAAGCGCATTGAGGTCCCGCCGCCGGGCAAGGGAGAAAAGAAGGACCGCCTCCACCTCGCCAATTTCCCCGGCGTGGAGGAAGCCTTCAATCTTACCTTTGACGAAGACGCGTTCACTGCATGCGTGCTCAACCCGAAGGCGATTACGGACGCAATCGCGATCCTCAATCACCATGAGTCGGTGGCCAAGGTGGCAAGCCTCTACGTCGATCGCATTCGCCGGCACGTCGCCAACGAGGAAGGCGCCATTGATCTCTGGGTGCTAGTGGTTCCGGAACCGGTCTATGAGCACTGCCGTCCTCAGTCCAAGCGGACCGGCTTGCCGAAAACGAAGGGCGAGTTTGGGGCGCGCCAGAAGCAGCGCGCGGACCTTCCACTCCTGTCGGACGTGATCGATCAAAGTGCCGAGGACATTTTCGAGGACGCGCCTGATTTCCACCGGCACATCAAGGCATCCTGCCTGATGATCGCCCCTACGCAGATCTTGAGGGAGACGACGCTTGCCCCGCAGGCATTCAAGAACACGGCCGGAAAGGAATTGCGACGCACTCAGGATGCCGCGACGGTGGCGTGGAACGTCGCGACGGGCCTCTACTACAAAGCCCAGCCGCAGCCGCCGTGGAAGCTTCACGAGGTGCGGCCGCGCGTCTGCTACGTGGGGCTGGTCTATAAGCTCCTTCCGGGCGATGCGAAGGGCCACGCCTGCTGTGCAGCGCAGCTGTTTCTCAACGAAGGGGATGGCGTGGTCTTCCGAGGCGCGAATGGGCCGTGGCGCACGGATGAGGACGAGTTTCACCTCACGCCGGAGGCAGCAACAGCACTGCTGAAGAAGGTACTCGACACATACGCCGAGAAGCACAACGGCCCGCCGGCCGAGCTGTTCATCCACGGCCAAGCGTCGTTTCGCGATGACGAGTGGGCAGCTTTCGAGGCGGCAGCCCCTAAGGGGACAAATGTCGTTGGCGTCCGGATCAAGCGCACCTCCGGCGAGACGAAGCTCTTCCGCGACGGTGACTACCCGGTGCTACGCGGAACAGCGTTGATCCTCGACGAGCGCAACGCCAATCTGTGGACGACGGGCTATGTGCCTCAGTTGGACACCTACATCGGGCCCGAGACGCCTAATCCGCTGTTCATCACCATTTTACGCAGCAAGGAGAAGGTGCCGCCGATCAAGCAGGTTCTTGAAGACATTATGGGTCTTACTAAGATCAACTACAATTCATGCAACTTCAACGACGGCCTGCCGGTGACTGTGCGCTTCGCCAATATGGTAGGCGAAGTCCTCACGATGGGATTAGCCAAGGGCGTCGACCGACAACCGTTCAAATATTACGTGTGAATCACGCGATCGAGCTGTCTCGACGCCGCCATGGCGCATCCCGCCTTCACGGCGCGCTTCGCGCGCGACCTCGTCCGCTGGCCGCGGGAAACGCCTGCCGACGACGGCACGGGATAACGGCCCCGGCTCCGCTCGCATCCGTCCGCGGCCTGCGCCATTCTCCGGAAAACATCGGCAGGACGAATCACGGAACCCGCATGGCCCGCCAGCAGCTCGACCTCTTCGCGCCGAAGCAGCCCGAGCTGTTCGACGAGGATGCGCCGGCGCCTGTCTATCGGGCCGATCCGGACGAGGTGCGCGCCGACGTGCTGCGCATCCTCGCCGAGGCGCGGGCGGCGCGGACGATGCCCTGGGACTACGAGAAGACCCGGCTCTATCGCACCATCGTGCCGCAGATGGTGCGATGGCTGCCGGAGGAGGAGGCGCGGCAGCTGCGCCTCGATTTCGAGACGGAGCTGAAGCGCCTCGAAGCCGCCTGAGAGCCCCGCGCTCGGTCGAAGTCTCAGCCCCCCGCCCCGCAAAAAGCCTTCACCCCGTCGGCGAGCGCCGCCACCATGCGGGCGCGGGTGGCGGGGTTCTCGAGCTCGGCCTCGTCGGCCGGGTTGGCGATCACGCCGGCCTCGAACAGCAGCGCCGGCACGCGCGCCGTGCGCAGCACCGCGAGGCCGTCGTAGCGGAACAGGCCGAGCGTGGAATCGAGGATCGGCCGTCCCTCGCCGGGAATCTTCTCCGCGTGGTGCAGGCTCGGCGCGAAGCCGGCCTTGCGCAGCGCGGCGCCGACCGAGCGGGCGAGCGCATTGCTCTGCGAAAACGCCGGCGACAGCCCGGAGACGAAGATCGAGTAGCCGGCGGCATGGTCGGTGTAGCGGCGCGGCCGCCCGCCGACGATGCGCGTCTTCAGATAGATCGGCTGCACCGAATCGTGGTGCAGCGACAGGACGAGCCCGGCATCGACCGCGGCGAGGCGGCGCGCGCGCTCGGCGAGCGAGATGTTGCGGCCCCCCTCGTTGCCGATCGAGACGCCGATGCCGCGGCCGCGCAGGGCGCGCGCCAGCTCGTAGGCGAGCCGCAGGTTGAAGCGGTACTCGCTCTTGCCGCTGGCGCCGATCGCTCCCGGCCGCGCCGGCGTGTGGCCGATGTCGAGCGTCACCCGCGCCGGCTCCCCGCACGCTCCCGCAGCCGCCGCCGGGGCGGCCGATCCGAGGAGGGCGGCGCCGGCCGCGAGGATCAGCGCCGCGAGCCGCCGACGCCCGGCCGGTCCGTGGCGTTTTTGCGATGCGCTCACCGGCTCAAAAACCCGATCTGCTCGCGATAGCGCCGCTCGAGGCAGGACACGTCCGTACCGCAGGCGTTCCTGCGGGCGATCCAGGCCTGCTGCGCGGAGCGGATCTGGGCCGATCCGCGCCGTCGCGCATAGGCTTGCGCCAGCTGCACATCGAGGAGGGCGAGCGTCGCCGAGCCGCAGACCGCGTATTCGGCCGGCAGGCTCGCCTTGCCGCACGGGAAGCTCGGACGGATGTCGGCGGCCGGCGGCGGCCGGATCGCCGCCTGCGCCTGCCAGGCCTGCAGCCACCGGATCTGCTCGCGATAGCTCGCCTCGAGGCAGCCCGCGTTCGACCCGCAGGCGTTGCGGCTCTGCAGCCAGAGGCGCTGCCGGTCCTTGACCGCGCTCGCGCCGCCGCGTGCGGCCGCGCCATAAGCGTGGCTGAGCGTGACGTCGAGCGTGGCGAGCACCGCCGAGCCGCACACCGCGATCTCGGACGGCAGGCGCGCTCGCGAGCAGGGAAAGCTCGGGGAGGGGATCTGGGCCGGCGGCGCCACCACGACGGGCGGGGAGGGCGGCGGCACCACGGGCGGCGGCTGCAGGAGCGGCTGCGACTGCGGCGGCGGCCGCAGGTCGAGCATCGCCTGCTCGCGCAGGGTCTCGGCGTCGCCGCGGTATTTTCCTCTCGGGAAGGCGTTGATGTAGAGGTCGCAGAGGCGCAGCCGCTCGCCCGGCGTCTGGCCGCCGAGGCAGGCCTGGTAGCGCGGCAGCTCGGTCTTGGCGCGGATCAGCGTCCGCACCTGCTCGACCTTCGAATGCTCGGGAAACGCGTCGAGCAGGGATTGGTAGCAGTCGACGTCGTCCTTGCGCACGCAGTCGAAATAGCGCCGGTCGCCGGCCAGCTCGCGCTGCAGGGCGGTCTGTTCCTGCGCATTCGGGAGCACCGGCGCCGGCGTGACGGGCGCGGGCGGGACGACCGGCGGCGGGGCCGTCTCGCTCGAGCGGCTCGCGAGGAAGATGCGGCCGCCGAGCGTCTCGTCGTAGACCGCCGGGACCTGCAGGTGCGGCCGTCCGGTGTCCTCGTCGATCCGCGTGCGCGCCCGGCCGGCGACGACCTCCTTCACCTCGGCCATCAGATCGCCGAGATGCCGCCCCGGCGTCGGCAGCATCGAGGCGAACGCGGTCATGAACACGGAGTTGCGATCGGACGGCGACAGGCCGTCGAGCGCCGTCTGGCCGAGCCCGGCCGAGTAGATCGAGAAGACGCCCTCGGTCGGCTTGGCCTCGACGCCCTGGGGGATGGCGGCGAGGCCCCTGGTGCCCTGGGAGCGGCGGGTGAAGGGATCGTCCCGGCAGGCGTCGGAAACGAAGATGATCAGGCCGCGCTGCTGGCCCGTCTTGATGTCCGAGAGCTTGGTGCGCAGCGCGGCGATGATGTCGCTCTCGGCGTAAGCGGCGCGCCGCGCGCGCTCGCGGTCCGTCGGCCCGCCGGCCGTCAGCGCCGGGAAGTCCCGCGGCAGGAGCAGGTTCACGCTGTCCGGGCTGATCCCGTGGCCGGAGAAGAAGAACAGGACCGTATCGCCCGGCGAGGCGTCCAGAACGAGCTTGTTGACCGCGTCGATCATCCGGTCGAGGTCCGGATCGAGCACCGTCTCGACGGCGAAATCGAGCTTGCGCAGGGTATCGCCGAGGGTGTGCACGTCGTTGACGGCGTTCCGAAGCTGCTTGTCCAGCGGCAGGTTGTCGTATTTGTCGATGCCGATCAGCAGCGCCAGGCGCCGGGCGGCGTCGGCCTGCCCTCCGCATCCCAGAAACACCAATGCGGTCAACAAGAACGCTCGGATCGCCCGAGTCATCGTCTGCTCCGCTCTGAATGCTCCCGGGAACTCTACAATGAGCCGAGACATCGGGGCCAGCCGGAGGCCGAGACGAGTCCCGGCCCGACAGCGCCGCGACTTCGATCGTCGCCAACGAGGCTCACACGACCGTGATGGTCCTCCTGCATCTGCTCATTGGGCGGGGCGAGGAAGAGGTGCGAGGCAGCAAAAAAAAGCGGGGCACATGCCCCGCTTCGCGTCGCTCGATCCGGCAGGCGTCGCCTATTGTGGCACCTTGACGATCGCCTTGTTGCCGGCGGCATCCTTCTCGATGATCTTCGTGCTGCCGTCCGGCGTCGTGCGGATCTTCGTCGTCTCGCCGGTGCTCGGATTGCGGACCACCGTGTTGCCGTGCTGATTGACCTCGACGGTGGTCCTGCTGCCGGGTGCCGGCTTGACGACCACGGTCTCGGCGATGGCCGGGGCGGCGATGAACGCGGCGGCGACGGCGCCGAGCAAAAGCTTCTTCACGGGACTCTCCCCTGTCGGGTGCGTGCCTCGCACGCGGGAACATCATTGCTTAGAGCGCAAAGAGGCTCGGTGTCCACCCGATAGCGGAGGTCGCCGGACACGAAAAAGCGGGGCTCCGGGCCCCGCCTTCGTCCGTCCTGGGAGCGGCGTCACTCGACCTTGATCGTGCTCTTGTCGCCGTCCTCGTCCTTCTGGATGATCTTCGTGCTGCCATCCGGCGTGGTGCGGAACTTGGTGATGGTGTCGCGCTTCGGGTCGCGGATGACCGTGTTGCCGCGCTTGTTGACCTCGACCGTCGCCCTGTTGCTCGGGTTCACCTTGATGACGTCCGCAAGAGCCGGGCCGGCGATGAGGGCCGCGGCGACGGCCCCGAGAAGCATCTTCTTCATGTGAATAGTTCCCTGTTGCTGACGGAGCTGCGCCATATCGAGCGCGAATACGCCGCCGTGGTGCGAATGGTCGGTCAGTCAACGGGAAATCGGCGAAAAGGTTCCCTGCGTCCGGTTCGGGCCGTGGCCCGTGGCGCGCGAGGCCGCTCTGGCAGCAGGGGCCGCGGCCGCGCTAGGATGACGCTTCGAGCTGCGAGGGAAGGTTCCGATGACAGTCGCCGTACGCGTGCATGAGACGGGCGGGCCGGAGGTGCTCCGCGTCGAGGAGGTTCCGGTCGGCGAGCCGGGGCCGGGCGAGGTGCGCCTGAAGCAGACGGCGATCGGCGTCAATTTCGTCGACGTCTACCGCCGCACCGGGCTCTACCAGATGCCGCTGCCCTTCATACCCGGAAGCGAGGGGGCCGGCATCGTCACCGCCGTCGGGCCGGAGGTGACCGAGCTCCGCCCCGGCGACCGCGTCGCCTACTGCACGGCGCCGACCGGCGGCTATGCGGCCGAGCGGCTGATCGAGGCGCGGCTTCTGGTCCGCCTGCCGGAGACCATCGACGACGTCACCGCCGCGGCCTCGATGCTGCGCGGCCTCACCGCGGCCTATCTGCTGCGCCGCACCCATGTCGTGAAGCCGGGCGATACGATCCTCGTCCACGCCGCGGCCGGCGGCGTCGGCCTCATCGCCTGCCAGTGGGCGAGCCATCTCGGCGCGACCGTCATCGGCACCGTCGGCTCGGCCGAGAAGGCCGCGCTCGCCAAGGCGAACGGCTGCGCGCATCCCATTCTCTACCGCGAGGAGGATTTCGTCGCCCGCGTCAAGGAGATAACCGGCGGCAAGGGCTGCGACGTCGTCTACGACTCGGTCGGCAAGTCGGTGTTCCCGGGCTCGCTGGACTGCATCAGGCCGCTCGGCCTGTGGGCGCTGTTCGGCCAGTCGTCCGGCTCGGTGCCGCCGCTCGACCTGCAGATGCTGGCGCAGCGCGGCTCCCTGTTCGCCACGCGGCCGACCCTGTTCACCTATGCCGCCAAGCGCGAGGATCTTCTGGCCCTCGCCGACGAGCTGTTCTCGGTGCTGCAGAGCGGCGCGGTGAAGATCAAGGTCGGCGAGAAGCTGCCGCTCGCCGAGGCCGCCGAGGCGCACCGGCGCCTCGAAGGCCGCCGGACGACGGGGTCGACGATCCTGGTGGCGTGACGCTCCTCTCTTCCCCTCTCCCCTCGTGGGCTACGAGATTCACACATCCGCCGGGTGGCTCATCGCGACAGGTCGGGAAGGCTTCCATCCTCCCCTGAAAGGGGGAGGCGGACTCGCGTAGCGAGCCAGAGGGGGTCTTCTCGCCGCCGTGTCACCGCAGAGGACCCCCACCCGGACGGCTTCGCCGTCTCGACCTCCCCCTTTCAGGGGGAGGGTAGAGATGTGTGAATGCCGTAGCCCCTCGTGGG
>JAEZCD010000188.1 GCA_023430145.1 Pseudomonadota bacterium | reverse complement strand
CCGCGCAGCCGTCCGTGCCGCGCTCGGCTGGGACGAGGATTCCGGGCGCCGCACCTTGGTGCTCGACCGCCTGCAGCCGTTCCTCGACGGCGTCGTCGCGACCACGCTCGGCGGCGCCGGCCCGGAGCTGCCGCCGGCCGAGGCGCTGCGCGGCTTCGAGGCCTGGTACGCGGCCGAGACCGGCACGCCGTTCTGGGCCCTGTTCGACCGCTACGTGCCGGAGACACCGGTTGTCGACTTCTGATCCCGCGACCGACTTCGACCTCTGGCTCTCCCGCAGCTTCGCGCGGCTCGGCCCGTTCACCGCGCTCGTCGTGCTGATGCGCATCGAGGAGCCGCGGCCGGAGCCGCTCGCCTCCACCTGGCTGCACGTCATCGGTGACGAGACGGACTGGCACGCGGTGGCGCGCATGTTCGCCGGCGCCGGCGTACGCTGGGACGGGGCGGCGTTCTTTCCGACGCAGGGTAGTGGCGGCGGCCCGGCGCCCGATGCGGTCGCGCGAAGCCGCCTGCGCGAGCTCGAGGCGCGGCTCAGGCGCGACCGGCTGATCCTCAACGAAGGCGAGTTCTTCGACGTCTGGGGACGAAGCCTCAAGGTGGAGGAGGTTTCCTCTCGGCCACGCATGGATGGGTGATGCGCCTTTTCTTCCTTCTCCCAGGGGGAGAAGGTGGCCGCGAAGCGGCCGGATGAGGGGTTACGGCGATCGTCCTGATACTCGGTAGCCCCTCACCCGCCCGCTTCGCGGGCACCCTCTCCCTGCGGGAGAGGGAAGAGGCTCACCCCGCCTCCTCGAACACTTCCTCGCGCTTCTTGGCGATCAGCGGCAATGCGGTCAGCGCCAGCAGGAGGGCGCTGAAGGCGAGCAGTCCCGCACTGATTGGCCGGTCGACGAAGATCATCGGATCGCCGCGCGAGACGATCATCGCCCGCCGGAGCTGCTCCTCCAGCATCGGCCCGAGGATGAAGCCGAGCAGCATCGGCGCCGGCTCGCAGCCGAGCTTGTAGATCAGATAGCCGAGCACGCCGAACACAGCGAGCGAGTACAGATCGACGACGCTGTTGTTCACCGTATAGACGCCGATCGCCGAGAAGACGATGATCGCCGGGAACAGGAAGTAGTACGGCACCGTCAACAGCCGGATCCAGATGCCGATCAGCGGCAGGTTGAGGACCAGCAGCATCAGGTTGCCGATCCACATCGAGGTGACGAGGCCCCAGAACAGTGTCGGCTGCTGGGCGAGGATGTTCGGCCCCGGCTGCAGGCCCTGGATGAGCAGGGCGCCGATCATCAGCGCCATCACCGGGTTCGACGGTATGCCGAGCGTCAGCATCGGGATGAAGGAGGTCTGCGAGCCGGCATTGTTGGCCGATTCGGGCGCCGCCACGCCGCGAATGTCGCCCTTGCCGAATCTAGACGGATCGCGGGCGATCTTCTTCTCGAAGGCGTAGGACATGAAGGAGGAGAGCGTCGCGCCGCCGCCCGGCAGGATGCCGAGGAAGCTGCCGAGCGCGGTGCCGCGCAGGATGGCGGCCCAGCTCGCCGCAAGATCGGCGCGGGTCGGCATCAGCCCGGTGACGCGGCGGATCAGGCTCGGCCGGTCGTGCTCGTTCTCGAGGGTGCGGAGAATCTCCGGAATGCCGAACAGGCCGATGGCCACCGGGACGATGTCGAGGCCGTCGAGGAGCTCGTCGACGCCGAAGCCGAAGCGCGCTGTGCCGGTGTAGAGGTCCGTTCCGACCGTACCGAGCAGCAGGCCGAAGGCGATCATGGCGAGCGCCGTCAGCACCGAGCCGTGCGCCAGCGCGACCGAGGAGATGAGGCCGAGGACGATCAGCGAGAAATACTCTGCCGGCCCGAACTGCAGGGCGAGCTCGATGAGGATCGGCGAGAACAGGGCGATGACGAGGGTGCCGATCGTGCCGGCGACGAAGGAGCCGATGGCGGCGATGGCGAGCGCCGGGCCGGCGCGCCCCTGGCGGGCCATCTGGTAGCCGTCGAGCGCCGTGACCGCCGAGGAGGATTCGCCCGGCAGGTTGACGAGGATCGCCGTGACCGATCCGCCATAGGCGGCGCCGTAGAAGATGCCGGCCAGCATGATGAGCGCCGAGGTCGGCTCCATCGTGAAGGTGATCGGCAGGAGCATGGCGATGGTCGCCGGGGCGCCGAGGCCCGGCAGGACGCCGATCGCCGTGCCGAGCACGGCGCCGACGAAGCAGTAGAAGAGGTTGCTCAGCGTCAGCGAGGTGGCGAAGCCGAGGGCGAGATTGTCGATCAGTTCCACGCCCGGCGCCTCAGAACTCGAGCCAGGGGCCGACGAGGCGCAGCGGCAGTCCGAGCCCGTAGGTGAAGACCAGCGCCGAGAACGCCGTCAGCACCAGCACCACGGCGGCCGCCATGCGCGGGTTCATGCGCACGCTCGCAAACGCCGCGAGACCTGCGGCGAGCACGAGCGCGGCGAGAAAGCCGAGCCGCGGCAAGGCGAGTCCGAAGGCGACCGGCGCCAGCGTGATGAGGATGACCGCCCGCCAGGATATGCCGCCGTTCAGCGGCGCCGGCCCGGCGAGGAGGCCGCGCACGAGAGTGGCGAGGCCGAGCGCCAGCAGGATCGCGCCGACCAGCACCGGGAAGAAGCCCGGCCCCATGCGAAAAGCGGTGCCGAGCTTCAGATTACCGAGCGCATAGAAGCAGAAGAAGCCGCCGGCGAGCACGAACAGCACGCCGGCGCCGATGTCGCGCTTATCGCCCCTCATGAAATCCCGTCCGTCCATCTCGCATGAACGGCAAGCCTCGCTCGCCTCGCCGCCGAGGGCAATGCAATTCATGCATCAGGCGAGCATTGCGGCCATCAGTCGCTCGCGGGTGATCGGCAGCGCGCGAATCCGGAAGCCGAGCGCCCGTGCCACGGCATTGACGATCGCCGCCGCGGCCGGGCCGATCGAGGCCTCGCCGATCCCGAGCGTCGGCTGCTCGACATCGCCGACGAACTCGACCGCGATCTCCGGCACCTCGGAGAAGCGCAGGATCGGATAATCCGCCCAGGAGCGCGTGGCGACGACGCCGCCCTCGAAGCGGATCTCTTCCTTCAGCGTCCAGCTGGCCGCCTGGACGAGGCCGCCCTCGATCTGGCTCGCCGCGTTGCCGGGGTTGATCACGAGCCCGGCATCGACCGCGCACCAGGCGCGCTCGACCCGCACCGCCTCCTCGACCAGCACCTCGGCGACGACGGCGACATAGGCGGCCTTGTTCTTGTAGCGGCCGAAGGCGAGCCCCTTCGCCCTTCCTTCCCCGACCGGCTGGTCGGCCGCCCAGCCGCCCATCGCCGCCGCATGCCGGATCACCGCGGCCATGCGCGGATCGGCGGTGAGCGCGAGGCGATAGTCGACCGGGTCGGCGCCCGCCCGTTCGGCGAGCTCGTCGATCATCGACTCGATGGCGATGGTGTTGAGATGCGAGCCAAGCGCGCGCAGGGTCGAGGAGCGTGCCGGCACGTCGTCGAGCACATGATGGACGATGTGCTGGTGCGGAAGGTCGTACAGCGCCACCGCGTTGCGAGTGGCGCCGCCGCCGATCGCGTCCGGAATGTCCTCGCGCACGCCCGGAACCGGCGCGGCATCCGGCAGGGCGCGGGCGCCGAGCAGGTTGACGAGGCCGTTCATGCCCGGCCGCTGGCCGTGCGGCGGGCTCCAGATCTCGAGCGTCCAATCGAGCGGCCGCTGCCGCGCATCGAGCTCGGCGCGAATCTCCACCGCCATCGCCGGCCCCATCGGGGCGACGGTGAACTCGTCCTGCCGCGTCCATTGCGCCCGCACCGGCCGGCCCGGAAGCTGCGTCGCGACGAAGGCGGCGTCGAAGGCGGCGTCGTCGGCGGAGTTGTGGCCATAGGCGCCGGCGCCGGCATGATGAATGACGTGCACGGCGGCCGGCTCGAGGGCGAGCGCGCGGGCGAGCCAGTCGCGCAGCGTGAAGACGCCCTGCGAATGCGTCCACACGGTCAGCTGGCCGTCCCGGAATTCGGCGAGCGCGCAGGAGGGGGCGATCGAGCCGTGCGTCAGGAAGGGGCGCGAGAAGGCGGCGGTGACGCGATCGCCGGTCGTCGCCGAGCCGGGCGCGCCGGCCTCGAGCACGCGGGTGCGCGAGGGCGTATACGCCCGCAACGCATCGGCCGTGTCGAATCGCTCGGGCGCCTTGCGGCCGCCCTCCCAGACCGCCGCGGCACGGGCGATCTCGAGCGCGCGGACGACGCAAAACTCGTCCTCGGACGCGAAGGCGACGAGGTCGCCGCTGCGCATCGTCCGCACCCCGGTGCGGGCGGCGATCGCCTCGAGATCGAGCCCGGCGAGCCGGGCGTCCGGCCAGGGCCGGTGCAGCACGCGGGCATGCAGCATGCCCTCGGGGGCGAGATCGTGGATGAAGGCGCCGCCGCCGAAGCGCGCCTCGAGGTCGAAACGAGCGACGCTCCTGCCGACGATCCGGTATTTCTGCGCCGGCTTGACCGCGAAGGCGCCGGTCACCGGCTGGCCGAAATCGATCGTCTGCGCCGCCGACCAGTAGTCGTGGCCCGTGAAGGCGTTGCCGCGGACGAAGCGGCCGTCGTCGACGACGAGGTCGCCGGCGTCGCAGCCGAGCGCCTCGGCGACGGCGCGCAGCATGAGCCCGCGCGCTTCGGCGCAGGCGATGCGGATCGAGCCGCCCGACACCTCGGTGGAGTTGCTGCCGGAGGTGAAGCCCTCGGAGGGACTGGCCGCCGTATCGCCCGAGACGAGCCGGATGCGCGAAAGCTCGACGTCGAGCTCCTCGGCGGCGATCTGGGCGAGCGTCGTCGCGATGCCCTGGCCGAGCTCCACCTTGCCGGTGGCGATGCGCACCTCGCCCGGCCGCTCGAAGCCGATCCAGCGGCCGAGCACCGGGTTGGCGAGGAGGCTCGACGGAAGCGCCGCGGCGGCCATTCTCAGCCGCCCGCGCGCAGGGCTGCGCCGGCGCGGCCGACGGCGTGGAGGATGCGGTTGTGGACGCCGCAGCGGCACAGATGCGGCTCGAGCGCCTCGACGATCTCGGCCCGCGTCGGCGAAGGATTCCTCGCCAGCAGCGCCGCCGAGGAGACGAGAATGCCGGAAAGGCAATAGCCGCACTGCCCGGCCTGCGCCTCGACGAAAGCTTCGCGCAGGCGGCGCATCGGCGCGGCCTCCCAGAGGCCTTCGATGGTGGTGACGTCGCGGCCCGCGACGCTCTCGACCTCACGCGAGCAGGAGAAGGCGGGGCTGCCGTCGATCAGCACCATGCAGGCGCCGCACTGCTCCTCGCCGCAGCCGAAGCGGGCGCCTCGCAAGCCGAAATGGTTCCGGAGCACGAGGAGCAGGGGCGTTCGTCCGTCGCAGTCGAGCCGCACCGGCGCGCCGTTGAGCATGAACGCGTGCGTTCCTTGCTCGGCGGCCGCGCCGCTGCTGCTCTGCTCGGTAGGCGACATCAGTACAAGGCTAGCCCAACCGGGGCGGCCTGCGAACGCATCACTGCTGCGTGCGCAGGTTCGCCTTGTCGATGAAGGCCGTCCAGTTCTTGATCTCGGACTCGAGCAGCGCGCCGAGCGCCTTGTCGTCCGCGTAGGCGACGGCGATGTTCGATTTGGCGAGCTTCTCCTTCATCTCCGGCTTGGCGAGGACTTCGGCCAGCGCCTTGTTCCAGGTGGCGACCACGTCGGCGGGAAGGCCGGCCGGCCCGAAGACGCCGAACCAGAAGCCGAGCTGCACGTCCGACTTGACGCCGGCCTCGGCCATGGTCGGCACGTCGGGCATCACCGGCAGCCGCTCGGCGGCGGTCGTCACGACGGCCTTCGCCTTGCCGGTGTCGACCATCTGCTTGGAGATGTGCGGCGAGGTGAGGTTGAGCTGCACGGTGCCGCTCGCGAGCGCCGCGAGCGCATCGCCGCCGCCCTTGTAGGGCACGTGCACCGCGTCGATGCCGGCGGCGGCGCGGAACGCCTCGAAGGTCATGTGCGAGACCGAGCCGATGCCCGAGGAGGCGAAGCTGAGCGAGCCGGGCTTGGCCTTCGACAGCGCGATCACTTCGGCGAGGTTGCTCGCCGGCACGTCCTTGTTGACCAAGAGCACGGTCGGCGCGCGGGCGATCATCGCCACCGGCGCGAAGGACTTGATGGGATCGAAGTTGCGGTCGGTGTTGAGCGCGGTGCCGATCGGCAGCGCGTTCTCGGAGAACAGCAGCGTGTAGCCGTCGGGAGCAGCGCCCGCGACGTGCTTGTAGGCGACGAAGCCCGCCGCGCCGGGGCGGTTCTCGATGATGATCGACTGGCCGAGGCTCTTGCTGAGCTCCTCGGAGACCATCCGGGCGAGCGCGTCGGTCGAGCCGCCGGGCGAGAAGCCGACCACGAGCGTGATCGGACGCGCCGGGTAGGATTGCGCGGCGGCGGCGCCGGCGAGGCCGACCGCCGCGACGAGGACGGCGGCCGATCGAAGCAGCGTACGCATCATGGTCATGCTCCTCCTTGAATTTGACCCGACCGAACGGGGGCGCTCGCGGGCGTGGGCGAAGGGGTGGTCACTTCAGCTTGGCCACCAGCCAGTCGGCGATGGTGTCGACGCCGAGCTGCCGATGATCGACCTGGACGTGCTCGGTGCCGCCCTCCTCGAAGAGGAAGATGCGCAGCTCCTTGTCCTTGGCGCCGACCTTCTCGTAGAGCACCTTGGCCGCCTCGAGCGGCACGATGCGGTCGTTCTCGCCGTGCAGGATCAGCACCGGGCATTCGATCTTCTGGGCGATGCCCTCGAGCGTGAATCTTTTCGCCCATTCGAGCGCGGTCGCATTGTCGGGGGCGCCGATCACCCAGCGGAACTGGAAGTTCGAGGAAAAACTCGCCTTCGGGTCGCGGGCGAGCTTGGCCTTGATGTCGGCCTGCCAGGCGTGCATGTCCCAATGCATGGCGCCGAAGGCGACGCAGGCGGCGAAGCGCTTGTCCTGGCCGCAGATGCGCGGCGCGTGATAGCCGCCGAAGCTGTAGCCCATGACGGCCACCTTCTTCGGATCGACCTCAGGCCGTGAAGTCACATAGTCGTAAGCCGCGGCGCCGGCGACCTCGTAGTCCGGCCGGCTCGTGATGTTGCGCAGCCGCAGCGCCTCGGACTGGCCGGGGCCGTCGATGGCGAGCGTGTTGATGCCGCGCTTGGCGAAGTCGAGCGCGGCGAAGACGACGCTCATCTCCTTGGCATTGTCCATGCCGTCGAACATGACCATCGTCGGCGCCGGGCCGTCGACGCCTTCGGCGCGGACGAAATAGGCCGGCAGCGAGGTGTTCTCGTACGGCACCTCGACGCGCTCGATCTGCGGGTAGAGCAGCTCGAAGGCCGCCGTCCAGCAGCGCAGCGCCTTGCGATACATGGCGAGCTTGTGCTCGCCCGGCTCCATGAAGCGCTCGGCGCTGTAATAGTAGTTGGCGGCGCGGTGATAATTGTGGCCGGCGGTGACGAGCCTGCCCTCCTCGCGCGCCTTGTCGGCGATGCCGGCGAGGCGGTCGGCGACGCGGCTCCACTCCTGCATCCAGGCGAGGTCGACGTCGGCCTCGTTCTCGCGGGCCTTCAGCTTCTGGCCGATCAGGTCGACCTCCGCCATGGCGATGGCGCCGTAGGGAGCCATTCCCTTGACGATCTGCATGGCATTGCTCCAGCGCAGATTGCCGGGAAAATGCTCGACCCAGGTCCCACAGCCGTCCGTCATGTCCATCCTCGTTGTCGTCGCTATTCGGCGCGGCTGCGCATGCGCGACGCCCGCTCCATCCCTGTGGAGGGTCGTCGGAACGCAAGACATCGGCGCCGAGCCAGGGGCTCGCGCTCAAGGCCGGCACAGCTTCGTGGCGGCTCGCCCGGGCGTGAAGTGACCGAGTGGTTGTTTCACTTTAAAGCTGTCGCTGACAATCCATGACCCAGCTCCGTGCCATCCCCACCTTCCTGCGCTGTGCGCAGCTCGGCAGCTTCAGCAAGGCCGCGATCGACCTCGGCATGACGCCGCAGGCGGTCAGCGGCCAGATCAAGCAGCTCGAGAAGCTCGTCGGCGTGCGCCTGTTCCACCGCACGACGCGCAAGATCGGCCTCACCGAGGAGGGCGCGCGCTTCTTCGAGCAGTGCCGCAAGGGCATGCAGTTCATCGACGAGGGGCTGCGCACGCTGCGCGAGGCGCATGACGAGGTGGTCGGCACGGTCCGCCTCGCGGTGCCGTTCGCCATCGGCCGAAACACCATCGTGCCGCTGCTCGCCTCCTTCCTGAAGCAGCATCCGCGCGTCTCGATCGAGCTGATCGTCCAGAACGAGACGCCCGACGTCGTCGACCAGGGCGTCGACCTCGGCGTCGCCTCCGGCTACACGCCGAGCGATGCGATGATCACGCGGCGCATCGGCACCGCCGAGCTGGTCCTCTGCGCGAGCCCCGACTATCTCGCCGAATGGGGCGTGCCGCAGCGCATGGACGATCTCCACCGGCACCGCTGCGTCGCCCTGCGCCATCCGCGGACAGGCAAGATCATGCCGTGGACCTTCCGGCAGGGCGACCAGATGGTGACGCTCGACCTGCAGGCATGCATCACCACCAACGACACCGATACGCAGCGGCAGGCTGTGCTGGAAGGCGCCGGCATCGGCCAGCTGTCGAGCGCCTTCGTCGCCGGCCCGCTGCGGACCGGGCGCCTGACGCCGCTGCTGCTCGGCTACACGGCGCCGCCGATCCTGTTCCACCTCTATCTGCCGCGGCGCGAGAATATTCCGCGCAAGACGCGCGTGCTGGCCGACTTCCTCTACGAGGCGTTCCGGAAGAATCCCGACTTCGAGCGGCCAGACCTCGAGAGGGGGGAGGCGGTTTGAGGGGCGTCGTCCCCCAGCGCTCGCGGGTGGCACTCGAGGAACGCGCCGACGGAGGGGATAACTCCTCGTCGTCCTGCGGCTCGACCGCAGGACCCATCTTTCTCGCATTCGGTAGCGGGAAGAATATGGATCCTGCGCTTTCGCGCAGGGTGACGAAGGAGCCTGCCACCGGCGGCCTCCGTCCGCGACGGAACGAGAAACAAAAAAGGCCGCCCCGGAGGGCGGCCTTCGCGAAAGTCCGATCGGCTGAGCGGGCGGCTCAGTAGTCCATGCCGCCCATGCCGCCCATGCCGCCGCCCGGCATGCCGCCGCCGCCGGCGCTCTCCTTCTTCGGCGCGTCGGCGACCATCGCCTCCGTCGTGATGAGGAGCGAGGCGACCGAGGCCGCATCCTGGAGGGCGGTGCGGACGACCTTGGTCGGGTCGACGATGCCCTTCTCGATCAGGTCGACATAGGTCTCGTTCTGAGCGTCGAAGCCGAACGAGGGAGACTTGTTCTCCAGCACCTTGCCGACGACGATCGAGCCCTCGACGCCGGAGTTCTCGGCGATCTGACGGATCGGCGCCTCGAGCGCGCGGGCGACGATCTTGATGCCGGCCTGGATGTCCGGATTGTCGTCGTGCAGGGACTCGACCGCCTTCTTGGCGCGGAGCAGAGCGACGCCGCCGCCGGGGACGATGCCTTCCTCGACCGCCGCGCGGGTGGCGTGCAGCGCATCGTCGACGCGATCCTTGCGTTCCCTGACCTCCACTTCCGTGGCGCCGCCGACCTTCAGCACGGCCACGCCGCCGGAAAGCTTCGCCAGCCGTTCCTGCAGCTTCTCCTTGTCGTAGTCGGAGGTCGTCTCCTCGATCTGCGCCTTGATCTGGGCAACGCGAGCGCTGATGTCCGACTTCTTGCCGGCGCCATCGACGATGGTCGTGTTGTCCTTGTCGATCGTCACCTTCTTGGCGC
>JAEZCD010000101.1 GCA_023430145.1 Pseudomonadota bacterium | reverse complement strand
GCCCGCGGCGACGCGGTCGAGATCGGCGGCCAGCGCCGCAGTGTCGACCAGGGAGTCGGTGTCTTCGAGAACGAGGGTCGACATGGATAGAGTTCGTCTCGCGATGTTGCAGTGCACCACTGCATATAACGCAAGCAGAGTGAAGCGGCCATCTGCGCAAAGCTGCAGCGGGCTCGTCTTTCCCGGCGAGCGGCGGTGCGCCGTGGTCAGAGCGGCGAGGTCCAGCCCTCGACGTGCCGATAGATCGCATCCCGAAGCTCTCGGACGCCTCGGTTGAGCTCGCCGAGCCGCGCCGGGCTCTGTCCAGCGGCGCCGAGGAGCGCATCTGCGAGGCAGCCGGCGCGGGATTGGAGCGCGCGACCGTTGTCGGTCAGGGCGACCGTCACCTGCCGCTCGTCGACCGGGTTGCGGGCTCGGGTGACGAGCCCGGCCGCCTCGAGCCGCTTCAGCAGGGGCGTGAGCGTGCTCGACTCCAGCGCGAGCTGCTGCGCGATGCCGCCGACCGTCTGCCGGTCCCGCCGCCAGAGCACGTTCAGCACGAGATATTGCGGATAGGTGAGGCCGAGCTCGTCGAGCAAGGGCTTGTAGACGCGCTGAATGGCCATGCCGGCCGAGTAGATGGCGTAGCAGAGCTGGTCGTCGAGCGGGGCCGGGCCGGTCGTCTTGCGTGGCATCGTCGAAGGCTCCTCACGGTCGTTATGGCCGCTCACGAAAATGATATCGCGATAAAGTTTCTCTGGACAAGGAGTGCTGGGTCATTTATGTGGGTTGATATCGCAATAATAAATGTCGCAGCATCAAACGGAGTGACGTCATGAGCACGAAAGCCAAGCACCTCGCATCCCTGGTCGCCGCGGCGACGCTCGCCTCGGTGCCGCTTGCGCATTCGGCCGAGTCCATCCCGCAAAGCCAACCCGTCCGGAACGTGGTGCTGGTGCATGGTGCATTCGCGGACGGCTCGGGCTGGCGGGGCGTCTATGACGCTCTGTCCGCGCGCGGTTATCGGGTGGCGATCGTGCAGAACCCGCTCACCTCGCTCGCCGACGACGTCGCCGCGACGCGGCGGGTGCTGGACCGCATGAAGGGACCGACGATCCTCGTCGGGCATTCCTGGGGCGGGACGGTGATCACCGAGGCGGGCGTCCATCCCGATGTCGTCGGGCTCGTCTACGTCTCTGCTCTGTCGCCGGACGCGGGGGAGACCACGGCCGAGCAGTATGCGGGCTTCCAGACGCCGCCGGAATTCGTCATCGAGACCGGCCCGGACGGGTTCGGGTTCATCCAGCCGGAGAGCTTCAAGGCCGGCTTCGCCGCCGACGCGAGCGATGCGGATGCGGCGTTCCTGCGCGACTCGCAGGTCCCGATCGCCATGTCGGTCTTCGGCACGAAGCTGACGAACGCGGCCTGGCGAACGAAGCCGAGCTGGGCCGTGATCGCCACAGAGGACAAGGCGTTCGACGGACGGATGCTGCGCAGGATGGCGGAGCGCATCGGCGCAACCGTCACAGAGGTTCCAGCCAGCCATGCCGTCTTCATGACGCAGCCTAAGGCGGTCGCCGACGTGATCGATCGTGCAGCGAGGGATGTCCCCGCCCCGTGAACAGGCCGATCGGACCGCATGGCCGGGCGGCACGGCGTGGCCGCCTGCCCTCGGCCGTCGATGCCGGCGAACTCGGCGTCGTCCGGCTACGGGACCGTCAGCGTGCCGCCGGTCTTGTAGGTCCCGATCACCTTCCGCGTGAGATGGCTGCGCACCACGAGGTCGGCTCCGGCCGGTGAGGTGTCGCGGATGATGGCGCATTCGACCGTCTCGCCGAGCGCGACCTTCTCTTTGAACGGCATCGCGTTCCAGCGTCCCTCGTCGACAACCAGCGTCGCGGTCAGCGCATCGACCGTCTCGACATGGACGATCAGGCCGCTGCGCAGCGCATCGTTGCGGCGGTCGACGCAGGCGCCATCGAACTGCGCCGCCGCCGGGGTCGCGAGTGCCACCAGTGCAACTGCGACGAGGCTTCGGGTCCGCTCCATGGCGCGTCAACGACGCCGATCGGCGTCGGTTCCCAAAAACAGCCGACCGGGACCCGTCCACAGTCGGCCGGCCGATTGTTGACAGTCGACAGTCATGGGCCCAGCCTATCGCCCGGGGGCCCAAAAACCTCCCGAACGCGGCTTTCGAGCGGCGGAACAACAAGCCGGAGAGACCTAGGATGAGGAAATCAAGCAGCATCGCGGCCACGCTGTTCGTGATGGCCATCACTGCGAGCCCGCTCGCCTTCGCACAGCAGCCGCCGCCGGCGGCGGGCGTGCCGGCCGACTGGGTCGGCTGCGACAGCACCTGTCGCGCCAAGCGCGCCAACCCCAAGCCGGACATCGTCTCGCCGGTCGTCAGCCCCGACGGCGTGGTTACGATCAAGATCTGGGCACCGAAGGCGCAGAGCGTCGGCATCGGAGGCCTCGAGGACAAGGTCATGCCGGCGACCAAGGGCGAGGAGGGCGTCTGGACCTACACCTCGCCGAAGATAAAGCCGGGCTACGAGAGCTATTACGTGCAGATCGACGGCGTCGACACGGTCGACCCGAACAACCTGTGGCTGGTCGGCGGCCGCTCGCGCTACGAGAACGTCGTCGCCATCGGCGGCGGCGAGGAGTTCACCCGCAACGATCCGAACATCCCGCACGGTGCCATCGCCGAGGTCTTCTACCGCACGCCGGGGGTCGAGTTCGAGCGCCGCATGCGCGTCTACACCCCGCCGGGCTACGGCCTGAAGCCGGAGGCGGCGCCGCTGCCGACGCTCTACCTCCTGCACGGCGGCACCGGTGCCGAGGACCAGTGGCCGAAACTCGGCCGCGCCGGGTTCATCCTCGACAAGCTGATCGCCGAAGGGAAGGCCAAGCGCATGATCGTCGTCATGCCGGACGGCTATGTCGACGATTTCCGCGTGCCCTCCGGCACCTCGCCCGATCTGCTGACGCCCGACATGCTGAAGGGCATCATCCCCTACATCGAGGCCAATTACGCGGTGTCCAAGGACCCGAAGGACCGCGCCATCGCCGGCCTGTCGCGCGGCGCCTCGCAGACCTTCGCGCTCGCCCGCGAGGCTCCCGGCACGTTCGGCAATGTCGGCATCTTCAGCTTCTCGCGCTCGCGGGTGAACCCGCTGCGCAAGGAGATGGAAGGCCTCAAGACGCCCGAGCAGTGGGCGGCGCTGCGCGACATGCTCGGCAAGGCCAAGCTCCTCTACTGGTCGGTCGGCACCGACGACGCCGGCTACAAGGACAGCGCGGCGATCTGGAAGCTGTTCAAGGGCAATAATGTCGCCGTGGTCGCCGAGGCCAAGCAGGGCGACCACGACTGGTGGGTCTGGCGGGAGAGCCTGCGCGACTTCGCCGAGAAGGCGTTCCCGAACTGAGCCCTTGGGACCGTTTCGCCGATCGGCCCGGGCCGACTCGTCAGCGATGAGAAGAGACGGGGCGGGGACGCGGTCCTCGCCCATGAGCTCGAGGCGCCCTCGGCGGGCGCCTCGGAGAGGGGCGACCCTCCGTACGAATACGGACTCGTAGTCGCCCGAATTTCCGCCAGAAGCGCGCTGAACTAGCGTCTTTCCTGCGTGCAGCAGCGGCCCGGCGCCGCGCAGCCCGACGGGGAGGACGCGATGCGGCTTCACGAATCGATGACGGCCCTGATCGTCGCGGTCGGAGCAGCCTCGGCTGCGGCGACCTGGGTCGTCGGCATGGACCATGATGGCCGCGGCGACCGCCTCGCCAGCCTGCGCCTGCCGGCCGACGCACAAATCGAATACCTCGTGCGGGCGACGCCCGGCGAAGCGGGTGCTCGCGAGATCATAGTCCGCAACGCGGCCGGCCAGCTCGTCTACGTCTCCGATCCGCAGAGCGCTACGACCACCGTGATGCGTGGCACGTCGGTGCCTGCGCTCGACAGCACGCCGCGGCCGAACTCCTCGCTCGCCCGCGCCTACGCGGCCCGCAGCGGCAAGGCCGATCGGCTGCAGGTGGCTTCCCGCCAGCTCGGTGATTGAAGCCGCAATCGGTCGTCCCGGTATGCGGAGCCGCATTCCTTCGGATAGGCGGCGGCAATCGCGCAGCCCCTGCGGGCGGCTTGGCCCGTTCCACCGGAAGAAGAGTCGGCGAGCCCTATCGGGTTAGGGCAAAGTGATGGTCGGAGTGGCAGGATTTGAACCTGCGACCCCCTCGTCCCGAACGAGGTGCGCTACCAGACTGCGCTACACTCCGACGTGAAGGCCCGCTTTATATGGAGGCCCTCCCGGCTCCGCAAGAGACCTCGTGACGCGATCGACGCATTGCCTCGCGCATTCGGTCGCGGCGCCTGCCGACGGAGGAGGGTCTCCGAATGCCCTCCTCGCCCCCCCGCGCCAAAGAACCACCGTGCCCCTGCCGACGATCTTCGCGAGGTGGTGGTCTCCACCTATCGGCCAGGATGGCGAGGCAGGTCGTCGCAGCGAGCAGCCGTGACTCCCGATAGCGGGACATGAGGGACCTCCCGTTCCTTCCGAGAGGAGCGCGGCGACCCACGAGGCCTCGCCTCTCGGAACCGGTCCGCGACCCCCGAGTTGTCGGAGCGCCGTCGAGAGCGGCGCCCCGATCACGCCAAGGAGCTTTCGCCATGGCCGAGCAGCAGACACTCCCGCCGCAGAGCCAGGACCGGCAGCCGGGCATCCAGTCGCAGATGCGGCCGGCTCCCGAGGGCGAGGCGCGCGGCTGTAAGGCCGCCGGCAAGCTCGAGGGCAAGGTGGCGGCCGTGACCGGCGGCGACAGCGGCATCGGCCGCGCGGTCGCGATTGCCTTCGCCAAGGAGGGCGCCGACGTCGCCGTCCTCTATCTCGACGAGCACGGCGATGCGGCCAAGACCAAGCGCCTCGTCGAAGCCGAAGGGCGGCGCGCCGTGCTGATCGCCGGCGACATCGGCGACAGCGGCTTCTGCCGGCAGGCGATCGACAAGGTGCTGGCCGAGTTCGGGCGTCTCGACGTCCTCGTCAACAACGCCGCCGAGCAGCACGAGGTGGAGGATTTCGCCGAGATCGAGGAGGCGCAGATCGAGCGCACCTTCCGGACCAACGTGTTCGGCATGCTCTACCTCACCAAGCACGCGCTGCCGCACATCCCCGAGGGCGGGGCGATCATCAACACCACCTCGGTGACGGCGTTCCGCGGCAGCGCGACGCTGATCGACTACGCCTCGACCAAGGGCGCCATCCTCGGCTTCACGCGAGCGCTCGCGCAGTCGCTCGCGGACAAGCATGTCCGCGTCAACGCGGTGGCGCCGGGGCCGATCTGGACGCCGCTGATCCCGGCGAGCTTCGAGGCGGACAAGGTGGCGAAATTCGGCGCCTCGACGCCCATGGGCCGCCCGGGCCAGCCGGACGAGGTGGCGCCCTGCTACGTGTTCCTCGCCTCGGCCGATTCGTCCTATATGACCGGCCAGGTGCTGCACCCGAACGGCGGCGAGATCGTCGCCTGATCGGACGGACCCGCTACGTGCAGACGCGGTACATGACGTTGAGCTCGCGGCCGCGCAGCAACAGCGTCTTCGACGTGAGGCCGCCCTTCTTCCTGATCCAGCTCTGCACGGGAGCCGGATAGGAGGCGAGCATCAGCCGCGTCGCCTCGGCATTGGTGAGCGGGCGCCCGCGCCGGTCGGGGTTCCAGGCGGCGTGGAAGCCGAGGATCGCCTTGCGCGTTACGCAGATCCGGTTCTTCGGCACGACGCTGAGCACGAGCGTGCAGGCCGACAGGCACGGACCGTCGATGACGACGCGCTCGCCCGATTCCCGTACCATCGCGAACAGCCGCAGGTACTGGCCGATCTGGCCGCCCGGGCTGGCGAGAATGCGGACCTCGGCGGAGGCGGGCAGGGCGGTGGCGAAGAGGAGCAGGAACAAAGCGAGGGGAACGCGGGACATCGAACGCTCCGGGAAACCGATACGCCCGACTATGGCACGCGTCCCGGCCGTTCGCATGCACAAGCTTGTCAGAAGTATCGGGTCGATCGGTCCGGCTCAGTCTCAGTTGGCATCGGTCGGCCGGCGGCGGAAGGGCTCGCTCTGGCGCACCGCGCTGCCGACGCGCCGGGCGCGCTCCTGCTGCG
>JAEZCD010000008.1 GCA_023430145.1 Pseudomonadota bacterium | reverse complement strand
TCGGCGCCGGGCTCGGGCTGGGGCTGTGCCGGAGCGGCGTCGTCGGCGCCGCGCCGTCCGAGCGGCGGTTCACCGGCTCGCGGCGGCTGGCCCTCGTCTGCCTGATCCTCTTCTTCGCGCTGCTCGTCGGCCTGCCGGCATTGCGCGGCGTCACCGGCTGGCAGGGCCTCGCCCTGTTCGACGCCTTCTACCGCTCCGGCGCCCTCGTCTTCGGCGGCGGCCATGTCGTGCTGCCGCTGCTCGAGGCGGAGCTCGTGCCGCCCGGCTGGATCGGCGAGGACGCGTTCCTGGCCGGCTATGGCGCCGCCCAGGTGCTGCCGGGGCCGCTGTTCACCTTCGCGGCCTATCTCGGCGCCGCCGTGACGCCGCCGCCAAACGGGGTTCTCGGCGCCGCCATCGCGCTCGTCGCCGTCTTCCTGCCCGGCTTCCTCGTGCTGCTGGCGGCGCTGCCGTTCTGGGAGAGCTTGCGCGCGCGCCCCGCCGCCCAGGCGGCCCTGCGCGGCGCCAATGCCGCCGTCGTCGGCATTCTCGCCGCCGCGCTCTACCACCCGGTATGGACCAGCGCCGTTCTGGCGCCGCGCGACTTCCTCGTCGTCGCCGGCGGCTTCGTCCTCTTGATCGTGTTCCGCTGGCCGCCCTGGAGCGTCGTCGCTGTCATGGTCGCCGCCGCCCTCGCCCTGCAGCTCGCCTGACCGGCCAGGCCGTGGTCGCCGCGCCTTCGTTCCGCAGGCAAGGCCCGGGGCGGCTGCGGGTCGAGGCGCTCGATCTTCTGCGGCTCGTCGCGGCGGTGATGGTGGTCGTCTACCACTACACCTTCCACGGCCCCGGGGCCTACGATCTCACCTGGTTCTCCATCCCCGACGCCGCGCCGGTGACGAAGTATTTCTATCTCGGCGTGCCGCTGTTCTTCGTCATCAGCGGCTTCGTCATCCCCTACTCGGCCGAAGGGCGGCCGCTGCAGCGATACGTCGTCGCCCGCTTCGCCCGCATCTATCCGGGCTTTCTGTTCTGCATGACGCTGACATTCGTCGTCGTCCTGCTGTTCGGTGCACCGCGCCTCGAGACATCGGCGATGCAGTGGGCGGCGAACCTGTTCGTCGCCGCCCCGGCGCTCGGGCAGCCCTACATGGACTCGGTCTACTGGTCGATCGTCATCGAGATCGTCTTCTACGGCTGGGCGGCGCTCGCCATCGCCTTCGGGCTGTTCGATCGGCGGCTGCCCGAGCTCGTCGCGGGCTGGCTGCTGATCTCCCTCGGCAACGAGCTGTTCCTCGACTCCGGAATAGTGCGGCGCCTCTTCATCACCAACTACAGCGGCTTCTTCTCGGCCGGCCTCATGCTCTACCTCTTGTTCCGCGGCCGCAGGGCGCCCAGCGTCTGGACGCTCCTCCTCGCCGCTACCGCCTTCGGCGCGATCCAGGAGAATTGGAACGCGGACTTCCAGCGCGCCCGCTCGGTCGAGCTCTCCGCCCTCGTCGTCGTCGCCGGCAGCGTCGCATCCGTGCTGCTCGTCGCCGCCGGCATCATGATCCGCCGCGTTCCGCTCCCGGCCGCACTCCTGCTGGCGCTGGGTGGGCTCACCTATCCGCTCTACCTTCTGCACCAGGTCATCGGCTACGTGGCCCTCAATCGTCTCGAGGGGCTCGCCCTGCCACCGCTCGTCCTGCTCGGCGGGACGAGCCTGTTGATCGTCGGCCTCGCATGGCTGGTCTACCGGTTCGTGGAGCTTCCGGCGCGACGGCGGACGGCGGCCCTCCTCGACCGCGCCGTCGACGCGACACTCGGTGCGCCGCCGGTGAAAGCGACCGTCCTCGGCGATCGCGCGGGCTCGCCGCCCTGACGGCGGGCGCGCATCTGGCCCGCTCCCGGCGTCTCCCGCAAGCACGCCGCCACCGAAGCCCGGGGCGGGCTGAGCACAGCCACGGCACCGGGGTCGGTGAATCTTCCTGCGGCGCGGAGCCTGCCCCGCGACGCTTTGTCCATTCGCCCTCGAACCTTTGCCATTCTCGCCGCTAGGCTGTAGCCAAGCAGCTTCGCCCTTCGAGAAATCCGTGGGAATTTGAGCAGTGAGCCGACGCTACACCTATGACGAGATGACGCCCGAAGAGCTTCGGATAGCCCTCAAGGAACTCGGCCTCACGGCCACCCGATTCGCAAGGATCTCGGGAACCCGCGAGGATCGCTTCGAGCAGATGTTGCGCGGCAAGCGGACTATCCCGCAGGCCATCCGGATGCTGGCCGTGCTGCTCAAGCTTCCCGGCGGACTGGCGCTGGCGGAGGCAGTGACGGCATCGGTCGTTCACGATGATGCGGAAGTCGACTAGCGCACGGTTCCAATCTTCGCCGAACGGGTGTATTGGGGAACCTCTCCCAGACGCGAGGTTAGAATGAGTGAAAATCAGACTCTCGTGGAGCTCACGAGCGACATCGTCTCCGCCTACGTATCCGGCAACCGCGTGGAAGCAGCCGAGCTGCCCGGCCTGATCGCCGGCGTCTTCAGCTCGCTGGGTGGTCTCGGCAAGGAGCCGGCGAAGCCGGAGCCGCTGACCCCGCCAGTGTCGATCCGCAAGTCGATCACGCCCGACTTCCTGATCAGCCTCGAGGACGGCAAGCGCTACAAGTCGCTGAAGCGGCATCTCGCCGGCCACGGCCTGACGCCCGAGCAGTATCGCGAGAAGTGGGGACTGCCGCGCGATTATCCGATGGTGGCCCCGAACTATGCCGCCCAGCGGTCCGAGCTCGCCAAGAAGATGGGCCTCGGCCGCAAGGTGGCCGCGCCTGCAAAGCCGACCCGCGGACGGCGAAAGGCGGCCTGATCGCCCGCGCTTATCGCCGACGCCGCGTCACGGCGGCGTCGGTCGAAATCGGAATGCGCGCGGGAGCACCCGCTCCCGCCTGCGCCCCTACTCCGGTTGGCTTGCCGCCAGAGCTTGCCCTAGCGATACATATCCAACGCGGATAGACGCGAGGGTGTCATGGCCAGCTCCGTTGTTTTCACCACCAGCGGCTCGCAGGCCGTGCGTCTCCCAAAAGCGGTCGCATTCCCCGACGACGTTCATCAGGTCGACAGTCTGAAGGTCGGCCACAGCCGGGTGATCCTTCCCAAAGGCAAGCGATGGGATGACCTGTTCCCCGGTGGTCCACGCGCCACCAAGAACTTCCTGGACGGGCGCGAGCAGCCGGCGGCCGAGGATCGCGAGCCGCTCTGATGCTCGCCGATAGGCTCGGCACCGACGTCTGCATCTACGTCACAAAGCGGTATCCGCCGGAACCTCGCGTCCGGGCCCGATCGCCAAGGCAACGACATCGGCAAGGATTTTAGCGCGATGACGCTCCTGCGAGCCCTCCTCCTCTCCGCCTTCATGCTCCTTTTGCCGTCGATCGCCGGCGGCGCACACGCCGCACCGGCCTGCGGGACGGGAGAGACGGCCGTCGCCGAGAAGTGCGTGCCCGCGGCCGAGGCCGCCGCGGCGATCGACAAGATCGTCCGCGCCGGCATGGCGAAGCACCGGCTGAAGGCGGTGATCGCCGGCGTCAGCGTCGACGATCGGCCGCTCTTCGTCACGGCGTGGGGCGAGTCCATGACCGGCGTGCCGGCGACGGCCGACATGCATTTCCGCAACGGCGCCGTCGCCATCGCCTATATCGGCACCGTGCTGCTGCAGCTGCACGACAAGGGCGTGCTGAACGTCGACGACACCCTGTCGAAATGGTTCCCCGACTATCCGCGGGCCGAAAAGATCACGCTGACGATGCTGATCAACGGCACCTCGGGCTATCCGGACTACGTCACCTACCGGAAGTTCATCGATCTCTTCTACGCCGACCCGTTCCGGCACTGGACGCCGGACCAGCTCGTCGCGCTGGCGCTCGAGCAGCCCATGCCCTGCGAGCCCGGGGCGTGCTGGTCCTATGCGCACACCAACTTCGTCATTCTCGGCAAGGTGCTGGAGAAGGCGTCCGGACGACCGCTCGAAGATCTCATCCGCGAAGGGATCCTCGAGCCGCTGTCGCTGAGAAATACCCGCAGCGAGGGTACGGCGATCATCCAGCAGCCGGTGCTGCACAGCTTCAACGCCGAGCGCGGAAAGTACGAGGAGTCGACCTACTGGAACCCGTCCTGGACGCTCGCCCGGGGCGCGATCATGACCTCGAACGTCGCCGACATCCTGACGTCGGTGTCCGCGATCGCCACCGGAAGGCTGGTCTCACGGGCCTCGCACGCCTTGCAGCTCGCGCCGCTCACCGCGAGGTTCCAGCCGTGGAGCGCCGACAGATATTACGGTCTCGGGGTGTTCGTCGTGAACGGCTGGATCGTGCAGAATCCCTCCTTCGCCGGCTATGCCGCGACCATGGCCTATCTGCCGTCGCGCCAGCTTGCGATCGTCGTGTCGACGACGATGCTCGACGGCGCCGCGCTCGACGGAAATCTGTCCACCGAGATGCTGAAGGACATCGCCGCCTACCTGGCGCCGGAGGCGCGGTTGTAGGGGTCGTGCCGGAAGATGATCGTCAGCCGTCGCGCCCCGGCCGCCGGAAGCTGGCCCTCGCCCGCTCGACCTCGTCCCGGATGATGCATCCCTCGACATGGTCGTCGACGAGGCCCATCGCCTGCATGAAGGCGTAGACGGTGGTCGGCCCGACGAAGGACCAGCCGCGCCTCTTCAGATCCTTCGACAGAGCGATCGAGGCGGCCGAGGTCGAGACCGTCTGCGGCCGCGCTGGGGCGTCCGACTCGTAGCGCCACAGATAGGCCGCGAGCGAGCCCTCACTCTCGACAAGCTCCTGCGCCCGCCTCGCATTGTTGACGACGGATCGGATCTTGCCGCGGTGACGGACGATGCCGGGGTCGCCGATCAGTCGCTCCACATCGTCATCGGTGAACCGCGCCACCACATCGAAATCGAAGCCACGGAAAGCGGCGCGGAAGTTCTCGCGCTTGGCGAGGATGGTCCGCCAGCTGAGCCCCGACTGAAAGCCCTCGAGGCACAGCTTCTCGAAAAGGCGGTGATCGTCGGCGACCGGAAATCCCCACTCGGTGTCGTGATAGTGCAGAAACTCCGGCGCCGCGGCGCACCAGGCGCAGCGCGGCCTGCCGTCCGGCCCGGCGATGGTGCGGCTCACGCCTCGCCCAGCAGGAAGGCGAGCCGCTCGTCCGCGCGCGCGGCCGCGATCTCGAGGATCTCGGCCCGGACGACGCCCTCGACGACGAACGGGTCCTCGCCGACACGGCTGCGAAGCTCGTCGAGCGAGGTGTTGTGCGCGAGAATGCCGCCGCCGGATTTCGTCCGCAGGGCTCCGGAGAGCACGAAGATGCCGTCATCGAAGCCGCGCCGCAGCCAGTCGTTGTGGCCGTCCATCAGCCGCGCGGCGCGGTCCCGATCGCCGGAGAACTCGAGCATCACCACGAACATGGCCTAATCCTTCCTGCGCTCCTGCGCATCGACCCAGCGGCACATCGCCTCCACTTCCCGATCGATGAACTCCTCGTCGCGGAAGGTACTGGCGAGCGTCGCAACTCCCTGGCTGCGTGCCAGAAGGTGCAGCGCCAGCGCGTCCGCATCGGCATTGCGCCCGAGCGCCGCGAACTGGAGCGCCAGCCAGTCGCGGAACAGGGCCATGATCGCGTTCGCACCCGCACGGGCGTCGTGATCGAGCTTGGCGAGCTCGCCGCACAGCGTGCCGACCGGACAGCCGTGCTGCATGATCCGGGCGCGGTTGGCGACCAGGATACGGATGAAACTGCGCAGTCTCTGCGCCGGCGAGGCGCCCTCCGCCTGCCATCGATCGAGCATCGCCCGCGTCTTCGCCAGGCGACGCTCGATGACCGCGGCGAGGATCTCGTCCTTCGTCTTGAAATAGTAATAGAAGTTTCCACGCGAGATGCGGACCTCGGCGGCGATGTCCGAGAACGACGTGTGCTCGTAGCCGTTCTCGTAGAACAGCCTGTCGGCCGCTCCGACGATGTGGTCGCGCGTCGTCCCGCCGCTCATCGCGCCGGCATTCCTTGTCGAAGAAGATCGCCCATCATCTGCTCGTCCCACGCGCTCGGCCGGAGATCCGTCCACTGGGCCGCAAGCGGTGGGACGATCGTCCAAATCGGAGTCTAGGACGACCGTCCAACTCCGTCAAGCATCGGTCGCCGCCCGAGGAGCGCCGCTGACGATTCCGCCCGCAGCAGGCGTAGCTCGGATGAGCGGAGCGCCATCCGGGTCTTGGTGCGGCGACGCCGTCCCGGGTTCGCTTCGCTCGCCCGGGCTACGGCTCCTCCGCTCATGCCCGCGAAGGCGGGCATCCAGGAGCTTGGGCGAGGGAGAAGAACTGGATCCCCGCGTTCGCGGGGATGAGCGGAGTTATCCCCCCTCCTCGCCACCACCCCTACACTCGAAATCACTCCCGCTCGCGGCGAGGGGCGTCTTCCGGAGGCGTTCTGACAAGGCGGAGCGGGGGTGCGGCGTCCGCGGCGTGGCTCGCAACCACACCGCGGCGGCCCAAGCCGCGATGGTCCCGGCTCGCCTCTCCGCGGGTCACAAGGGCCACAACGACGGGCGGTCCCGTGCGCGCGAGGTCGTCGCTAGTCCGGGGGGCCGTTCCAGGGCTTCAGCGGTGGATAGAAGGTAGGAGTCCACCGGGGGCCTCGCGGAGCAAGCCGAAGATCGCCGCGCGCGGGATGCCGGAGTTTCGCCGGCCGCCTGTGGTGACTTCTGCCTGTGTGCTTTCAATCATACGCACACAGGGCCGCGGGCACGTCGGTGCTCCGGCATCCCGCGCGCCCCTCGTCGGGGCGGGATTTTCTCGGCGCATGCCTCGGGCGCGAACGCGCCGCGGGAACGGGAAGGTGTGCCCTTTTTCCCTTCTCGCTGTGCAGGGGGAGAAGAGCTTGCCCCGGACTTGATCCTGGACTTGATCCGGGGTGGCCGCGAGAACGTCGACGTCGTCGACGGCATGCACATCGTCGTCGGCAACGACAACAACCTGCCGTTCTCCTCCAGCCGCGAGCCGCAGAAGGCGGACGACAACGCGTTCGTGCTGCTCGAGGTCGGCGGGCTCTTGAAGGCCCGCTGAGCGGCACACGCCAGGGGGGCGCGATCCGGCGCCCCCAATCCTCGGCAATGCGTCAGCCGCGGTCGAGCGCGAACGTCGCCGCCTGCGGATCGCTTTCGCCGGTGACGAGGCGGCCGAGCATCTCGGCCGCGATGGCGCTGAAGGTGATGCCGTTGCCGCCATAGCCGAAGGCGGCGAAGCAGTGCGCCATGCCGGGCACGGGGCCGATCAGCGGCATGCTGTCGTCGGTGGCGCCGAAGAAGCCCGACCACGCATAGGCCGGCTCGATCGGGCGCCCGGGCAGGATGCCGCCGAGCTTCTCGACGATCGTCGCCACTTTCGCCTCGGTCATCGCGTCGCGCTGCGCCGCGTCGGTGAGCTCGGCGTCCTCGCCGCCGGCGACGATGCGCCCGTCGGGCGTCGTGCGCAGGTAGAGATAGGGATCGCTCGCCTGCCAGACGAGCGCCCGGCTCGGCCAGAGGCTGTCCTGGGGCAGCGGCCGGCTCGCAAGCGCCCAGGTCGAGACGATGCGGTGATGCTCGGCGGGCACGAAGCCCGGCATCTCGTAGCCGCTGGCGACGATCAGGACGCGCGCGGAGACCTCGAAGCCCCTGTCGGTGGCGATCTCGACGCCGCGGCTGGTCGCGGCGTATTCGGTCGCGGTCACGGGCGCGGCGAGCCGCGCTCCACGCCGCAGCGCGGCCGTCATCAGCAGGCGCGCGAGGGCGACCGGGTCGGGCGCCCCCCCGCCCCCCCGCGCCCG
>JAEZCD010000362.1 GCA_023430145.1 Pseudomonadota bacterium | reverse complement strand
CACAGGCGCAGGATCGTGCGCAACGGCGCCGCCGCTGCGGCGAGTGCCGACGAGGCCGCCGAAGGCCCGCAGTCGCAGCTGATGCGCCATCTCGTCGGTGCCGTCGCCGACCGGCTTTCCGCCGCCGAGGCGCAGCTGACCGACCTCGATGCGCGGGCCGGCGACGGCGACCTCGGCGCCAGTCTCGCGCGCGGCGCCGACGCTCTGCGCGCGCTGCCCGATGCCAGCTATTCGACGCCGAGCGCCCTGCTGCACGCCATGGGCGGGGCGGTGCGGCGGGCGATCGGCGGCAGCTCCGGTCCCTTCTATGCGACCGGCCTCGTACGTGCCGGCGCCAGCTTGCGCGGCCTCGAGGCGCCGGACGAGGCGGACTGGCAGAACGCGCTCGCGGCTGCCATCGAGGCGATCTCCGAGCTCGGTGGCGCCAAGCCCGGCGAGCGCACGATGCTCGATGCGCTGGTGCCGGCGCTGGCGGCGTGGCGCGACGCCGGATTTGCGGCCGCTGCCGAGGCTGCGGCCGAAGGCGCCGCGGCGACCGCGGAGATGCGGCCGCTGCAGGGGCGCGCCAGCTATCTCAGCGAGCGCGCGCTCGGGGTTCCGGACGGCGGCGCGGTGGCCGTCTCGATCTGGCTCGGCGCCATCGCGGATGGACTATCGGAGTGGCAACGGAACGCCCCATGCTCGACCACGCGCGGCTCTGCCGCCTCATCGACGCCGTCGCCCGCGCCGTGATCGAGCATGCCGACGAGCTGACGGCGCTCGACCAGGCGATCGGTGACGGCGACCACGGCCTCAACATGCGGCGCGGCATGCAGGCGGTGCTCGCCGAGCTGCCGAACTGGTCCGGCAAGCCGCCGGGCGAGGTTTTGCGCGCCGCCGGCATGCAGCTCGTCATGAAGGTCGGCGGCGCGTCGGGGCCGCTCTACGGCACGCTCGCCATGGAGTTCGGCAAGCACCTGCCGCCCGAGCCCGCCCGGGCCGACTTCGCGCCGGCGCTGGCCGCCGCCATCCTCGCGGTGCGGGCGCGCGGGAAATCGGAGGAGGGACAGAAGACGATGCTCGACGTGCTCGGCCCGGTCGAGCGCGCGCTCGAGGCAGGGGAGGACGCAGCGGCGGTGAAGGGAACCGCTCTCGCCGCCGCCGAGGCGACCCGGCCGCTGCTCGCCACGCGCGGCCGCGCCTCCTTCCTCGGCGAGCGCTCGATCGGCCATGTCGATCCGGGCGCGCGCTCCTCGGCGCTGATCGTCGCCGCCCTCTGCGACGCGCTGGAGGACTGAGCGATGGCCAATGTCGGCATCGTCATCGTCTCGCATTCGCCCAAGGTCGCCGAGGGCGCCGCCGACATGGTGCGCCAGATGGTCGGCGACGCGGTGCCGCTCGCCTTCACGGGCGGCGACGTCGACGGCGGCCTCGGCACCTCGGTCGAGCAGATCATGCAGGCGATCCAGCGCGCCTGGTCGCCGGCCGGCGTCGCCGTGCTGGTCGACCTCGGCGGCGCCGAGACCAACAGCGAGATGGCGGTCGAGCTGCTGCCGCCGGAGATGGCCGGCAAGGTGCTCGTCTGCAACGCGCCGATCGTCGAGGGCGCGGTGATCGCCGCCACCGAGGCCTCGGGCGGCTCGCAGCTGGAGGCGGTGCGGCGGACGGCCGAGGAGTTGAGCCCGTGATGCACGAGGATGCGGCGGTCACCGTGGCGACCGGGAGCGCGCTGCTCACCAACGCCGTCGGGCTGCACGCCCGGCCCTCGGTGAAGCTGACGCAGCTCGCCAAGACGTTCCGGTCGACGGTCGAGTTCGCCGTGACCACCGAGGGCCCTTGGACCGATGCCAAGAGCCCGGTGCGCGTGATGCGCGTCAAAGCGCCCAAGGGAACGACGCTCTACTTCCGCGTAGAAGGCGAGGACGCGCCGGCGGCGCTGGCCGCGATGGTCGACCTCGTCGATCGCCGCTTCGACGAGGAGTGAGGGCTTGGCGACCGACCGCCTGACGGGCCTGCCGGCGTCGCCGGGCCTCGCGCTCGGTCCCATTCTCGTGCTCGGCGAGCGGCACGGCGAGCGGGTGGCGAGCGGCGATCCCGGCCGCGAGGCGGCGGCGCTGCGGATGGCGATCGCCGAGGCCGTCCGGGCGCTGTCGAGGCTCGCCGAGGAGACCGGCGGCGAGGCGGGCGAGATGCTCGCCTTCCAGGTCGCCATGCTCGAGGACGCGGTGCTGGCGGAGGAGGCCTTCGCGGCGATCGCCGAGGGCGTGCCGGCCGAGCGCGCCTGGGGCAGTGCGCTCGACACCGAGATCGCCGGCTACCGGCAGGCCGAGGACGAGTATTTCCGCGCCCGGGCGGGCGACCTCGTCGACATCCGCGACCGGGTGCTGGATGTCCTCACGGGCAGGCACGCGACGGCGATCCCGAGCGGCGCGATCGTCTTCGCCGAGGACCTGCCGCCCTCCCTGTTCCTTACCGTGCATGGCGACCTCGGCGGCATCGTCCTCACCCAGGGCAGCCCGACGAGCCACGTCGCCATGCTGGCGCGCGCGCACCGCGTGCCGATGGTGGTGGCGCTCGGCCGCGGCCTCGAGGCGGCGCACCGCGGCGAGGCGATGGTCGACGGCGGCACCGGCGCCGTGCTGCTGGCGCCCGACGCAGCCGACCGCG
>JAEZCD010000330.1 GCA_023430145.1 Pseudomonadota bacterium | reverse complement strand
GCGCGGCTCAGCGCGGCGCGGCTCAAGGCGGGCAAGAAGCTCGACGCCGCCGTCAATGCCGAGCTGCCGGATCTGAAGCTCGAGCGGGCGCGCTTCACGACCCGGATCGAGACCGATGCCGAGGCCGGCGGCCCGGGCGGCATCGACCGCGTGGAATTCTGGGCACAGACCAACCCCGGCACCCGGCCGGGCGCCATCGGCCGCATCGCCTCGGGCGGCGAGCTGGCGCGCTTCATGCTGGCCCTGAAGGTCTCGCTGATCGACCGCGGCTCGGCACCGACTTTGGTCTTCGACGAGATCGACACCGGCGTCGGCGGCGCGGTCGCCGATGCCATCGGCCAGCGCCTCGCGCGCCTCGCCGGCCGGGTGCAGGTGATCGCCGTCACCCACGCGCCGCAGGTCGCGGCGCGCGCGGAGGGGCATTTCCGCATCGCCAAGGAGGGCGTGGCGCGGGGCAAGAGCGTGGCGACACGCGTACAGCGCCTGGAAGCCGGCGAGCGGCGCGAAGAGATCGCCCGCATGCTGGCCGGCGCCTCGGTGACCGACGAGGCCCGCGCCGCCGCCGGAAGGCTGATCGAGGGCGCGGTGTGAGGACCGGGGTCAGACGCGCTTCCTCTCGTCATTGCGAGCGAAGCGAAGCAATCCAGACTTCCTTCACGGCCGAAAGAACTGGATTGCTTCGTCGCTCCGCTCCTCGCAATGACGAGAGGCATGTCGAGCACTGCGAGTGGAGCACCGCGTGACCGAGAAGAACCTGTCGCCCGCCGAGGCCGCGGCCGAGCATGCGCGGCTCGGCGAGGAACTCGCCGAGCACGACAAGCGCTACTATCAGGAGGACGCGCCGAGCATCTCGGATGCCGAATACGACGCGCTGCGGCGGCGTTACGAGGCGCTCGAGGCGGCCTTTCCGGAGCTGCGCTCGACCGAGAGCCTGACCGAGACGGTCGGTGCAGCCCCGTCGGAGAAATTCGCCAAGGTGCAGCACGGCGTGCCGATGCTGTCGCTCTCCAACGCCTTCGCCGACGAGGAGGTGGAGGAGTTCGTCGCCCGCGTCCGCCGCTTCCTCGGCCTTCCCGCCGATGCCGACCTCGCCTTCACCGCCGAGCCGAAGATCGACGGCCTGTCGGCGAACCTGCGTTACGAGAAGGGCCGCCTCGTCGTCGGCGCGACGCGCGGCGACGGCCAGACCGGCGAGGACGTCTCACCGAACATCCGCACGATCGGCGAGATCCCGCAGCGCCTGACGGCGAAGGACGTGCCGGAGCTCTGCGAGATCCGCGGCGAGATTTACATGCGGCACGACGATTTTCGGGCCATGAACGCGCGCCAGGAGGCCGCCGGCAGGCCGCCCTTCGTCAATCCGCGCAACGCCGCCGGCGGCTCGCTGCGGCAGCTCGACCCCAACATCACGCGCGAGCGGCCGCTGCACTTCTTCGCCTATGCCTGGGGCGAGATGTCGGCCATGCCGGCCGACACGCAGATGGGCATGGTCGAGACATTCGCCCGTTGGGGATTTCCGACCAACCCGCTGATGACGCTCTGCCGTTCGGTGGAAGAGATGCTCGCCGCCTATCGGCGGATCGGCGAGCAGCGGGCCGGGCTCGGCTACGATATCGACGGCGTCGTCTACAAGGTCGACCGCCTCGACCTGCAGCGCCGGCTCGGCTTCGTCGCGAGGAGCCCGCGCTGGGGGCTCGCGCACAAATTCGCGGCCGAGAAGGCGACGACGGTGCTGCTCGGCATCGACATCCAGGTCGGCCGCACCGGCGCGCTGACGCCGGTCGCCAAGCTCGAGCCGGTCTTCGTCGGCGGCGTCACCGTGACCAACGCGACGCTGCACAACGAGGACGAGATCGCGCGCAAGGACGTGCGCGTCGGCGACACGGTGATCGTGCAGCGCGCCGGCGACGTCATCCCGCAGATTCTCGGCATCGTGCCGGAGAAGCGGCCCGCCGATGCGGCGCCCTTCGTCTTCCCGCATGTGTGCCCCGTCTGCGGCTCGCATGCCGTGCGCGAGGTCAATCCGCGGACGGGCCGCGAGGACGTGGTGCGCCGCTGCACCGGCGGCCTGATCTGCCCGGCGCAGCGGATCGAGCGCATCCGCCACTTCGTCTCGCGCAATGCGCTCGACATCGAGGGGCTCGGCGAGATCTACATAAAACTGTTCGTCGAGCGCGGGCTCGTGCAGACGCCGGCCGACATCTTCAAGCTCGGCTTCGACCAGGTGCAGGATCTGCTGAAGCAGTACCGCCAGGAGCTCTCCGCCGAGCGCCGCGCGGCGGCAGGCAGGGAGCCGGCGAAAGCCGCCAAGAAGAAGCAGGAGGACGAGGGCAAGCTCGTCCGCGGCCTCCTTGCCGCCATCGAGGAGCGGCGCACCGTCGCCTTCGACCGCTTCGTCTTCGGCCTCGGCATCCGCCACGTGGGCGAGATTACCGCGCGGCTGCTGGGCCGCCATTTCGGCACGTTCGAGGTATTTCTCGCCGCCGCTACCGCCGCCGCGGACCGCGAGAGCGACGCCTGGACCGAGCTCGTCGCCATCGACGGCATCGGCGAAGTGGTGGCGGAGGCGATCGTCGACTTCTTCGCCGAGGCTCACAACCGGGAGGCGCTCGCCGCGCTGCGTGCCGAGCTGACGGTGGAGCCGATGCAGGCGCGGCGGCTCGACACGGCCGTCGCCGGCAAGACCGTCGTGTTCACCGGCTCGCTGGAGAAGTTGTCGCGGGAGGAGGCCAAGGCGCAGGCCGAGCGCCTCGGCGCCAAGGTGGCGGGCTCGGTGTCGAAGAAGACCGAGATCGTCGTCGCCGGCCCGGGGGCCGGCTCCAAGCTCGCAAGGGCGCGCGAGCTCGGAGTCCAGGTTTTGACCGAGGAGGAGTGGCTGGCCCTCGTCGGCTCAGGCTGACGGGCGGATCAGATGCGGCCCATCAGCATCAGGATGAGAAGAATGATCAGGATGACGCCGATGATTCCGCCGGGTCCGTAGCCCCAGCTTCTGCTGTGCGGCCAAGCCGGCAGCGCGCCGATCAGGATCAGGATGAGGATGATGATCAGGAGAGTCGTCAGCGTCATCTCGGGGACCTTTGTCGTTGCCGGTATTTCTGAGCGAACCGCCAGGCCGGGACTTCGTTCCGCGAATCGTCGCCGCCGATAGCTGCGATCGATACGAAACCGTAATCATGCCCCCTTCTTGCGCAATGCCCGCCTTGCGCTTGTGCACACGAGTCTCGGGGCGTTATAGCCGGCCGCAATGCACCACGCAGCCTTCCCTCCCACGCGCGAGTTTCGCGACGGCGTCGCCGCCATCCTGCCGGCGGCCCTGGCCGTCATCCCCTTCGCCCTGATGCTCGGCGCCGCGGCGGCGCAGAAGGGCCTCTCCGCCGCCGAGGTGGCGCTGTTCTCCGGCCTTGTCTTCGCCGGCGGCGCCCAGTTCGTCGCCGTCGAGCTGTGGACCGAGCCGGCGCCCTGGGCGGCGCTGGCGCTCGCGGTGTTCCTCGTCAATCTCCGGCACGTGCTGATGGGCGCCTCGATCGCCGGCAAGCTCGGTCGCTTCCCGGGCTGGCTGCGGCCCCCGGCGATGTTCTTCCTCACCGACGAGGGCTGGGCGATGTCGGAGGCGCGCGCCGTGCAGCGGCCGCTGACGCCTGGCTATTATTTCGGCATCGCGGCGATGCTGTACGGCAACTGGCTCGTCTGGACCGTGCTCGGCACCCGGCTCGGGGCGCTGATCGAGGACCCGGCCGTGTTCGGCTTCGACATCGCCTTTACGGCCCTGTTCGTGGCCCTCGTCGCCGGATTCTGGCGCGGCGCTCCGACGGTGGCCGTGGGCGCGGCGAGCGCGCTCGCCGCGGTCGCCGCGCACGCCTTCATCCCGGGCGCCTGGTACGTGCTCGTCGGCGCCGTCGCCGGCGTGCTGATGGCTGCCGTGGTCGCCGACAACGGCCGCCTCGAGGGCGAGAGCCCGATCGGATGATCGACGCCGCGACGCTTCTGGCCATCCTCGCCATGGCGGCCGCGACCTATGCGACGCGGATCGCCGGGCTCGTCATCGCCGCCTGGGTGCCGAAGACGGGCCGCGCGCGGGCGGCGCTCGAGGCGCTGCCGGCGGCCGTGCTGACGGCGGTGATCGCGCCGACCGCGCTCGTCACCGGCCTGCCGGAGACGATCGCCACCGGTGCCGCCATCGCGGCCGCGGCCGCGCGGCTGCCGATCCTCGCCGTGGTGGCCGTCGGCGTCGTCACCGCCGCCGCGCTCCGCTGGGGGCTGGGGTAGGCGGTGGGGCTTTTCTTCCCTCTCCCTGTGGGGAGAAAGAAGAGAAAGTGCCTCACGTCCCGATCGGCGTCCTCAGCGCCGTGCGAAAATCCTCCGCGTCGGCGAGACGGACGCCGCGGCGTTTCAGGGCGCGCACGTCGGCGGCCGAGGGAAAGCCCTCGTAGCTGCCGCCGCTCTGCGGCGTGCCCGTCACCTCGCCCGCGGCGAGGCCGGGCAGCAGCCCGGCGACGAGGTCGAGCCCGCTCGCATGCAGAGCCCGCATCGAGCGCAGCACCGTCTCGCCTGCCGGCGCGGCGTACGGCGCTCGGGCGAGGATCGGCCCGGTGTCGATCGCCGCCTCGAGGCGATGCACGGTGACGCCGAGCGAGGGCGGCGTGTCGAGCGCGCAATAGAGGACCGGCATCGGCCCGCGATGGTCCGGCAGCAGCGCCGAGTGGACGTTGATCGCCCCGAGCCGCGGCAGAGCGAGGATCTCGGGCCGAAAGATCTGGTCGAAATAGCAGCTGACGATCAGGTCGACGCCGAGCCCCGACAGCCGTTCGCGAACCTCCGGCGCATCCACGTCGGCGACCGGCTCGGCCGGGATGCCGACGCTCTTGCAGAACTGCTCGATGGTCGGCCCGCGTCCGAGCCGGCGCCCGGCGAGCCGCGGCAGGACGAAATTGCAGGTGAGGAAGTTCGAGAAATCGGTGCCCGATCGCCGCAGGTGCCGGGCGGACTGGCGGAAGAAGCCGCCGCGCTGCCGGCGGAACGGCGGCGACAGGCCGACATAGGCGATCTGGCGCCGGTGCCGAGCGATGAAGGCGCCGATCGGCGCGTTGGTCGCGAGGCAGTCGATGTTGAAAAGCGCGATGCGCATGAAATACCTCGCGATCGCCTCCCCTTATAGCTCGCCCGGCGCTCCGCCTATATGGTCCCGTGGACGGCTTGTCCCGGCCAGCCAGCTTGGAATCACCTCCTTCTCCCATGGGGAGAAGGTGGCCGCGAAGCGGCCGGATGAGGGGCTACGGAGCTCGTGGCTGTTACGCCGTACCCCCTCACCCGCCCGCTGCGCGGGCACCCTCTCCCCATGGGAGAGGGAAGGTTCGGCTTCGGCATCGGAGCGAGGAGAAGCAGTGGCCGATCGGCAGGGACTTCCCCCCACTCTCGGCGTCATCCTCGCCGGCGGCCTCGCGCGGCGCATGGGCGGCGGCGACAAGGGCCTCTTCCTCGTCGGCGGCACGCCGATCCTCGCCCGCGTCATCGAGCGGCTCGGCCCGCAATGCGCCGGCCTCGTGCTGAACGCCAATGGCGATCCGGCCCGCTTCGCCGCGTTCGGCCTTCCGGTGGTCGCCGACAGCATCCCGGACTTCGCCGGCCCGCTGGCGGGCGTGCTGGCTGGCCTCGACTGGGCGGCCGCCAACCGCCCGGAGATCGCCTGGGTTCTCACCGCGGCCGCCGACACCCCCTTCCTGCCGGACGATCTCGTGCAGCGCCTGCACGCCGCCCGCCTCGCCGCCGGCGCCGCCCTCGCCTGCGCGGCGACCGCGGGGCAGAATCACAATGTCGATGCGCTCTGGCCCGTCTCCTTGCGCGAGCCGCTCCGCGCGGCGCTCGTGGAGGAGGGGCTGCGGCGCGTCGACCGCTTCACGGCGCGCTATCGGCTCGCGACCGCCGAATGGCCGACGGAGCCGGTCGACCCGTTCTTCAACGCCAACACGCCCGAGGATCTCGCCGAGGCCGAGCGCCTCATCGCCGGGCGGTGACCCGCGTCAGGTCTGGCAGTCGCCTGGCCGGCCGCGCTCGAGGCCACGCTTGAATGCCGCCACCCGTTGCGCCGAGGAGCCGTGCGTGAAGCTGTCGGGCACGACGCGGCCCTGCGAGCGGCGCTGGATGGTGTCGTCGCCGACGGCCGAAGCGGCCTTCATGCCCTCCTCGATGTCGCCCTCCTGCAGCACGCGGAGCCGGTCGCGGGCGTGGAAGGCGAAGACGCCGGCGAAGCAGTCCGCCTGCAGCTCGGTGCCGACCGAGATCCGGTTCGCCTCGGTCTGCGAGGTGCGCGCCCGCGCCTCCTGCGAGGCCTGCAGGAGGCCGAGCGAGTTCTGAACGTGGTGGCCCACCTCGTGCGCGATGACATAGGCGGCGGCGAAATCGCCGGGTGCGCCGAAACGACGCGCGAGGTCGTCGAAGAAGCTCGTGTCGAGATAGATGCGGCGGTCCCCAGGGCAATAGAACGGCCCCATCGCCGGCTGGCCGAAGCCGCAGGCCGTGTTGGTGCCGCGGCCGTCGTAGAGCACGAGCGTCGGCGCCTGGTAGCGCCGCCCGGACTGCTGGAAGATCGGCGCCCAGACGTCCTCCGCCATGGCGAGTGTCGAGCGCACGAAGCGCGCCGACTGGTCGGTGGACGGTCCCTCGCGGCCGCGGGAGGGAGGTGCGGAGGTCTGCGTCGATGGCCCGCCGGCCATCTCCATGCCGCCCATGATGATGCGCGGGTCGACCCCGAAGACGAGCGCCAGCACGCCGACGAGGATCAGGCCGCCGATGCCGAGGCCGCCGCCGCGCCCGCCGGGGATGCGGAAACCGCCGCCGCCGCCACCGCCGCCGCGCCGGTCCTCGAAATTGTCACTCTGGCGATAGTCCTCCCAACGCATGGGAAGCCTCCTCGGGCAGGCCGCATCGCCGCACCAACATTTCACCCTGCCGCAACGTTCCCGCTTGGCGGCGCCGGCGGCATTTGCAGCGGCGAGCGATCATAGCCGGGGATGCCGCCGTTGCGATACGGCTCCCTTCGCGGGCCGGGTCGCAAGCGCCTGCTGGATGCCGCCAGGCGGCGTCGCCGCTCCGCGATTCGGGCAAGAGTCTCTTAGCGAATCGCTGGCAAACGGCTCGCTCCGCGGCGAGCCGCAGGGGCCGCAGGGCGGCTGGCACGGTCCGTGAACAGGCAGGGGCAGGACGCGGTCTCGACGAAAGACCGTGTCCCGAATGGGTACGGGAGAGGCGGATGCGTCCGGTTTCGACACAGGCATTCCCGCTGCGGGCGGCGCCGCCGCGCGAGGCGGCGACGGACGTGGCGCGCATCGCCTGGGTCGACTACGCCAAGGGCGTCTGCATCGTCCTCGTCGTCATGATGCATTCGACGCTCGGCGTGCAGGAGGCGGCCGGCGAGACCGGCTTCATGGACTGGGTCGTCGCCTTCGCGCGGCCGTTCCGGATGCCGGACTTCTTCCTCATCTCGGGCCTCTTCATCGGCCTCGTCATCGACCGCGACTGGCGCACCTATCTCGACCGGAAGGTGGTCCATTTCGCCTACTTCTACGTCCTCTGGCTCCTCATCCAGGGCGCCTTCAAATGGCCGTCCCTCGCCATGGCGGAAGGCCCGCTGGCGGTCGCCGAAGCGTTCGGGCTCGCCCTGATCGAGCCGTTCGGCACGCTCTGGTTCATCTACCTGCTGCCGATCTTCTTCGTCTCCGCCAAGCTGCTGCGCGGCGTCCCGCCGGTGCTCGTGCTGGCGGTGGGCGCCCTGCTCGAGAGCACCGATCTGCACACCGGCTGGATCGTCATCGACGAGTTCGCGAGCCGCTGGATCTACTTCCTCGTCGGCTGGTACGGCGCCCGCTACGCCTTCCTGCTCGCCGACAAGGCCGCCGAATGGCCGGGGCTGGCGCTGCTCGGCCTCGCCGCCTGGGCCGGGGTGAACGCGGCCGCGGTGGCGACCGGCGTCGCGACGCTGCCGGGCGTGAGCCTCGCGCTCGGCCTCGCCGGTGCCGGCGCGGTGATCGCCACGGCGGCCCTTCTCGCCCGCTTCGGCATCGCCAACGCCCTGCGCTATGCGGGCGAGAACTCGATCGTCGTCTATCTAGCCTTCTTCCTGCCGATGGCGGTCACGCGGACCGTGCTGCTGAAGACCGGCATCGTCGCCGATGTCGGCCTCATCTCGCTCCTCGTCACGCTCGTCGCGGTGGTCGCGCCGCTGATCCTGCACGTGCTCGTGCGGCAGACCTCGCCGTTCAAATATTTGTTTGTGCGGCCCGATTGGGCGCGGCTCGACCGGCAGGCGCCACGGCTTCAGCTGGCCCGATAGTCGGTATCCTGGCCGTTCGGGCTGGCGCCGGCGGTCGTTTCGCCACAGAATTGCCAAGCCGTCCGGCAATCTGGAGCGACATGAAAACAGCACCTCTCTCCCCCGAAGGCGCCCGGCGCAGGCCTCTGTCCTGGGTGGCCGCCGCCGCGCTGCTGCTCGGCCTCGCGATGCCGGGTGCCGCGCAGGCCCAGTCCATCGTCGCCATCGTCAACGGGGCGCCGATCTCGTCGATGGACGTGCAGAGCCGCGGCAACCTGATGCGGCTGTCGGGCGGCTCGGTGTCGCAGAAGGAGGTTCTCGAGGAGCTCGTCGAGGAACGGCTCAAGATGATGGAGGCGCGTCGCGTCAACCTGCTGCCGACCGACCGGGAGGTCGACCTCATCTTCGCCAGCATGGCGGCTCGCTCCAAGCTCACGCCGGCGCAGCTGACGCAGGCGCTCGCAGGGCGAGGCATCAACGCGAACACGCTGAAGTCGCGCATCCGGGCCGAGCTCGGCTGGCGCGAATTCGTGCGGCAGAAGTTCCGGGCGCTGTCGGTGGTCCGCGAGCAGGACGTGATCGCCGCGGTGGCCGGCAAGGACAAGTCCGAGATCGCCAACGCCAAGTCGGTCACCTATGTCGTGCGCCAGGTGATCTTCGTCCTGCCGAAGAACGCCTCCGACTCGCTCGTGGCGCAGCGCAAGCAGGAGGCCGCGGCGGCGCGCGGCCGCTTCCGCAACTGCCAGCAGGGCATCGAGTTCCTGAAGGGCCTCCGCGACGTGGCTGTCAAGGAGCCGACCAATCGCGAGGCGCTGCAGCTCTCGCCGGTGCTGCGCGAGACCCTGGAGAAGACCCCGATCGGCAGCCTGACGCCGCCGGACAAGAGCGACGTCGGCATCGAGATGGTCGCCGTCTGCGAGCGCAAGGAGGGATCCGGAACCGGCGCCCTGCAGCAGGTCATGGAAGAGAAGCTCAAGGACGAGCAGTACGACATCCAGGCGCGCAAATATCTCACCGAGCTGCGGGTCCGCGCGGTCATCGAGTACCGCTGAGATGACCGCGCGGCGGGGGCGCCCGCTCGCGGTCAGCATGGGCGAGCCGGCCGGAATCGGTCCCGATCTGATCCTCGCCGCCTGGGCCGCGCGCGCCGAGGCGGGTCTGCCGGCCTTCCTCGTCCTCGCCGATCCGGCGCTGCTCGCCGACCGTGCACGGCGCCTGGGCCTTGCGGTGCCGATCCGCGAGACCCTGCCCGAGGAGGCCCATTCCCGCTTCGCCGACGCGCTTCCCGTCGTCCCCCTCGAGGCGCGGGCGCACGCCGCGCCCGGAACGCCCGACCGGCGCGATCCGCCGGCCGTCATCGAGGCCATCCGGCGGGCCGCCGAGCTCGTCCGCGCCGGTGGGGCGTCCGCCGTCGTGACCCCGCCGATCGCCAAGGCGCCGCTGACGGCGGCCGGCTTCCGGCATCCCGGGCACACCGAGTATCTCGGCGAGCTCGCCCGCGACCTCTGGGGCGTCGAGGCGACGCCCGTGATGATGCTGTGGGCGCCCGAGCTCGCGGTGGTGCCGGTGACGGTGCATGTGCCGCTCGCCGCCGTGCCGCGCCTTCTCACGACGGAGCTGATCGTTCGCACCGGACGGATCGTCGACGCCGACCTGCGCGAGAGGTTCGGGCTGCGGCGGCCGCGCCTCGTGCTCGCCGGGCTCAACCCGCATGCCGGCGAGGCGGGCACGATAGGACGGGAGGATCTGGACGTCATCGCGCCCGCGGTCGAGGCGCTGCGCGCCTCCGGCATCGAGGCGACCGGCCCGCACCCGGCCGACACGCTCTTCCACGCCGCCGCGCGGGAGCGCTACGACGCGGTGCTGGCGATGTACCACGACCAGGCGCTGATCCCGATCAAGACGATCGCCTTCGACAGCGCCGTCAACGTCACGCTCGGCCTGCCCTTCGTGCGCACCTCGCCCGACCATGGCACCGCCTTCGACATCGCCGGCAGCGGCCGCGCCTCGCCGGCGAGCTTTTTTGCCGCGCTGCGCCTCGCCCACCGCCTCGCCGGAGCGGACGCCACGACCCGGCTCGAAGCCGCGCAGTGATCGGCGCGCTGCCGCCGCTGCGCGAGGTCATCCGGCGGCACGAGCTGTCGGCGCGAAAATCGCTCGGCCAGAATTTCCTGCTCGACCTGAACCTTACCGGCCGCATCGCCCGTGCGGCGGCGCCGCTCGGCGGCAGGACGGTGATCGAGGTCGGCCCCGGTCCCGGCGGCCTGACGCGGTCGCTGCTCACCGAAGGGGCGGACCGCGTCGTCGCCATCGAGAAGGATTCCCGCGCGCTCGCGGCGCTCGCGGAGGTGCAGGCGGCGAGCGAAGGGCGGCTCGAGCTCGTCGAGGCGGACGCGCTCGTGACCGACCTGTCGGCCTTAGCGGGCGGCGCCCCGGCGAAGATCGTCGCCAACCTGCCCTACAACATCGCCACCGCGCTGCTCCTGCAATGGATCCGCGCCGAGCCCTGGCCGCCCTGGTGGGAGATGCTGGTGCTGATGTTCCAGCGCGAGGTCGCCGAGCGGATCGTCGCCGCGCCCGGCGAGGACGCCTATGGCCGGCTCGGCGTCATCTGCGGCTGGCGGACGGAGGCGAAGATTCTGTTCGACGTGTCGCCGCAAGCCTTCGTGCCGCCGCCGAAGGTGACGTCCTCGGTCGTCCGCCTCGTGCCGCGAAAGGACCCGCTGCCGTGTCGGCTCGGCGATCTCGAGCGGGTGACGCAGGCCGCCTTCGGCCAGCGCCGAAAAATGCTGCGGCAGAGTCTCAAGAGCCTCGGCGTCGACGCCGGCGCGCTGCTGGAGACGGCCGGCATCTCACCCACCGCGCGCGCCGAGGAGATCGATGTCGGCGGCTTCGTTCGTCTCGCCCGGGCGCTCGCCGACCTTTCCCGATAGGCCTTCTGCGGCGCGCCGGTGCATCATGCAGGCGTCCCACCAGGGCTCGCCGCCGAAGCGCTCGACCAGCGCCTCGGTGAGCGCCCGCACCTTGGCCGGGACATGGGCGCCGGGCGGTCGCACGAGGTAGAGCCCGGCTTCCGGCATCGGGTAGTCGACGAGCAGCGGCACCAGCTCGCCGCTCTCGATCGCCGGCGCGACGAGAAAGGTCGGCATCGGCGTGAGGCCGACGCCGGCGATCGCCGCGGCGAGCAGCGCCTCGCCATTGTCGGCGCGGAAGCGCGCCTTCACCCGCACGGAGATCCAGCGCCGGCCCGCCCGGAACCGCAGCGACTCGTCGCCGACCGACCCGCTGCGGAGCAGGAACTCGTGGGCGGCGAGGTCGCCCGGGATGCGCGGGGTACCGTGCTTCTCGAGATAGGCGGGGCTCGCCACGACGACCGCCTGGACGGCGGCGATGCGCCGGGCGACGAGGGAGGAGTCGCGCAGCATGCCGATGCGGACGGCGGCGTCGAACCGCTCGGCGATGAGGTCGACCGCGCGGTCGGAATAGGAGGCCTCGATCCGCAGCTTCGGGTAGCGCAGCGCCATCTCGGCGAGGAGGGGGGCGATGTTGCGCAGCCCGAAGGACAGCGGCGCTGACAGGCGCAAGAGGCCGACGACGGCGCGGCCGCTCTCGGCGACGACGTCGCGCGCCTCCTCGAGCTCGGCGAGGATGCGCTCGGCGCGGGCCTTGAACTCCTCGCCGGCCGGCGTCGGCGCGACGCCGCGCGTCGTGCGGTCCAGCAGGCGCGCGCCGAGCGCGGCCTCGAGCCCGCTGACGCGGCGGGAGACGATCGACTTCGACAGGCCGAGGCGCTCGGCGGCGCGGCCGAAGCCGCCGCTCTCCACCACCTCGACGAAGGCGCGCATCGCGTCGAACTCCGACATCGGCGTTCCCCCTTCGGCAACAGACCGTTTCCGGATAGCACGATTATCGCCAGATCGGGAAACACCTACCTTTCTGCCATCGACGCAAGTCCACCGGTTCCAAAGGGGGAAAGATCATGGCCACCGCACTCGTCCTCAACAGCAGCATCACGGGTCCGAGCTCGGTCTCGCGCACGCTCGTCGCCGAGATCGTCGCGCAGCTCCGGGCGGAGACTCCCGGGCTCGACATCATCGAACGCGACCTCGGCGCCGCCCCGATCCCGCATCTGACGCCGGACACGATCGGCGGCTTCGCCAAGGAGCAGCCGGAGGGCGCCGAGGCGGAGACCCGCGCGCTGTCCGACGCGCTGATCGCCGAGCTGTTCGCCGCCGACATCCTCGTCATCGGCGCGCCCATGTACAATTTCGGCATGCCGTCGCCGCTGAAGGCCTGGTTCGACCATGTGCTGCGCGCCGGCGTCACTTTTCGCTACACCGAGAGCGGCCCGGAGGGGTTGGCGACCGGCAAGCGGGCGATCGTCGTCGAGACCCGCGGCGGCCTCTACAGCGAGGGGCCGCTCGCCTTCCTCGACGCGCAGGAGCCGCATCTGCGCGCCGTGCTCGGCTTCATCGGCATCACCGACGTGACCTTCGTGCGGGCCGAGAAGCTGGCCTTCGGCCCGGACGTGCGGGCCGAGAGCATCGCCAAGGCACGCGAGGCGATCGCCGAGGGCTCGGCGCTCGCCCGGGCTGCGTGAGTCGCGATCTACACTCTTAGATTGCCGTTTGGTCGGCGCTGAGTACAATCCCCGGTGGCTTCCACCGGGGATTTTTCGCATGACGGCGACGATCGACGCAAAGAGCGCGGAAGGCGAGAGCTTTCAGATCGTGCTCGAGAAGGGCACCGGCGACACCGGCAGGATCGAGATGCGGCAGTGGGCCGCCGGGCGCGATCCGAGGGCGGCGACGCCGGACAGGCACGAGGCGATCGATGTTCACACCGTTCGCGTGAACACGGCTGGCGATAGGCTGACCTGCAAGGGCAAGGTGATCTTCATGACCGTGACGATCCTCTGTCTTCTCACCCCACCCGTCGCGGACCAGGCGCCAATGGTCAATGTCACCGTCACCTCGTGGCTCGGCACGCTGTCGACCGGCGACTACATCCTCTCGCTCGGCGAATACACCGAGTTGCGGGACTTCATCCTTACATCGGGCTTCTCGGCGATCGCGTGATAGCGAAGCTCTCTTGCTCTTCCTTCTCCCGAGGGGAGAAGGTGGCCGCGAAGCGGCCGGATGAGGGGGTACGGCGCCTGTTCTGATACTCCATAACCCGGATGAGGGGGTACGGCGCTCGTTCCAATACGCCGTAACCCCTCACCCGCCCGCTTCGCGGGCACCCTCTCCCGCTGGGAGAGGGAAGAGGGCACCCCCCGGCGTTTGACATCGGCCCCGCTCCCGCGCTAGCAAGCGGCCTTCGCGCAGGGCGGTGAGCCGCCCGGCGCGTTTCCACGCACCCGCGGTTCTCGTTTCTCGCCGAAGCGAAACCTGTCGGCCGTTCGCGGCAGAGGAGGGCGCGTGTTCCCGAACCGATGGTCCGGGCGTCCCCATGCGGACGCGCCGGCCGAACAGGAACCGCGAGAATGTCGAAGCGACACGAATCCAAGCACAAGATCGACCGCCGGCTCGGCCAGAACATCTGGGGCCGGCCGAAGAGCCCCGTCAACCGGCGCGAATACGGCCCCGGCCAACACGGCCAGCGCCGCAAGGGCAAGCTCTCCGACTTCGGCGTGCAGCTGCGCGCCAAGCAGAAGCTGAAGGGCCATTACGGCAACATCACCGAAAAGCAGTTCCGGCGCGTCTACACGGAAGCCTCGCGCGCCAAGGGCGACACCAGCGCCAATCTGATCGGCCTCTTGGAGCGCCGCCTCGACGCGGTGGTCTATCGCGCGAAATTCGTGCCGACCCCGTTCGCCGCCCGCCAGTTCATCAATCACGGCCACATCAAGGTGAACGGCCGCCGGGTGAACATCCCCTCCTACCTCGTCAAGGTCGGCGACGTGATCGAGGTGAAGGACAAGTCGCGGCAGATGCTGCTCGTCATGGAGGCGGTCGCCTCCGGCGAGCGTGACACGCCCGACTATCTCGAGGTCGACCACAACAAGATGACCGCCCGCTTCGTGCGCGTGCCGACGCTCGGCGAGGTGCCGTACCCGGTGCAGATGGAGCCGAACCTCGTCATCGAGTTCTACTCGCGCTGATTTTTTTCTTGGGGCCCCTCCGGGGCGCCGCTTCTGCTGTGAAGGCCGCCTCCGGGCGGCCTTTTCATTGCAGCCTCACAGCCGCGGATCGACCGGCTCGCTCTCCAGCGCCAGCACGGCGAAGACGCATTCGTGCACGCGGCGCAGCGGCTCGCCGGCGACAAAGCGGGTGAGCGCCTCGTGGCCGAGCGCGAACTCCTTCAGCGCCAGCCCGCGCTTGGCGCCGAGGCCGCGCTTGCGCAGCGGGCGAGGTTTTCGGGCAGGTCGTATTCCGGCCCGTAGATGATCCGCAGATATTCCGGGCCGCGCACCTTCAGCGCCGGCTGCAGCAGCCCTCGTTCGGCGCGCGGCACGAAGGCGAGCGGCTTCACCACCATCCCCTCGCCGCCGCCGGCGACCAGCGCCTCCCACCAGGCGACCGCCGCGGCCGTCGCATTCTCGTCGGCAAGATCGAGCCGCCGCACGGCGGTCGCGGCGAGGCTCGGCGTCCCGGTGTCGACGAGCCGACGCGACATCTCCATGTGCCAGGCGTGGTCGCGGTCGAAATGCACCGCGCCTTCGCTCGCGAGGAGGTGGAACGGGGCGACGCGGAGGTCGTCGAGCCCCGTGACTGGCCAAACATAGGGCTTCCAGGCTGTCGCATAGGCCCGTGCCTTGTCGAGCCGCGCCGCCCACCGGTCGCGCAGCGCCGCCGCCAACGTAGAAGAC
>JAEZCD010000261.1 GCA_023430145.1 Pseudomonadota bacterium | reverse complement strand
CCTTTCCGCGCCCCCCCGGCCCCCCAACCCACCGGGGCCCGGGCTCGTGCTTTCGACCTGTTCCGACAGCCGGGGCGAGCTCATGCTGAGATTCGTGGTCAATCGTGCGTTCTCGGCGGTGATCCTGATGTTCATCGCCTCCGTCTTCTCGTTCCTTCTGATCGCTGCATTTCCCGGCAACGTGGCGGCGCTGATCGCCGAGCTGCGCGGCGGCTTCGTTTCCCAGGACGTCGTCGACAAGGTCGCCGAGGAATACCACCTCAACGATCCGCTGATCGTCCGCTACGGCTACTGGCTCGCGGACGTCGCGCAGGGGAACTTCGGCCGCTCGCTGCGCACGGGCGAAGAGGTCGCCACCGCGTTCGGCAAGCGCCTGCAGCCGACGATGGTGCTCATCCTGGGGGGAGGCCTCGTCACCCTGTTCGTCGCGCTGGTGCTCGGCTTCACCGGAGCCCTCTGGCCCGGAGGGATCGTCGACAGGGTGATAAGAGGAATCGCGCTCGTCAACATCTCGATTCCGAAGTTCTTCCTCGCTGCTCTTTTGATCTATGCCTTCGGCGTGCTGCTGAATGTCTTGCCGACATTCGGGTTCCGGGGACCGTCGTCCTGGATCCTGCCGTCCATCGCCATCGGCGTGGTGCCGGGGGCGCTGCTGAGCCGGGTGGCACGGGTGTCGCTCGAAGAAGCGATGGCCCGTCCCTTCATCGTGACGGCGGTCAGCAAAGGCTTCGGCCGCCGGCGAATTCTGTATCGGGATGCTCTTCCGAACATCTTTCCAGTGGTTCTCACGGCATTCGGCATGGATCTGGCGTTTCTGATCCAGGCCGCGATCATCATCGAGCCGATCTTCTCATGGCAGGGGATCGGCGCCTATTTCGTCGAAGCGGCACGCTTCAGGGATCTGCCGGTTCTCCAGGCGGGCCTCTTGATGATGTCCATCCTGTTCATCACGGTAAATCTCATCGTCGACATCCTCGTCATGATCGTCGACCCCCTTCAACGCCGACCGGGACAGGCTTGATATGGAACGCGCTCGCAAGATCGTGGCGACGCTGGGGCTGCCGGCGGTCGTCATCGTCGGCTGCTTCGTCTTCATCGCCGCGTTCGCCGACTTCATCATGCCGTACAATCCGAATGCGCAGAGCCTCATGGAGGCGAACCAGTCGTTCAGCGCCAAGCACTGGCTCGGCACCGATCATCTCGGGCGCGACACCGCGAGCCGGCTGATCAAGGGAGCGCAGACGACGCTGCTCGGGGTGACCACGATCCTCTTGATCGCCGCCTCGGTGGGCCTGACGATCGGCACGATCTCCGGCTACTTCGGCGGCTGGATCGACGAGATCCTGATGCGGATCATAGACTTCGGCCTGAGCGTGCCGAGTCTCGTCGTCGCCCTGGCGATCGTCGGCGTGTTCGGGCCGACATACTGGAACATGATCTTCGCCCTGGCGATCGCCTGGGTTCCGATCTACGCCCGTTTGACCCGCAGCGTGGTGGCCTCGGCCGTCCATCAGCCGCACATCGAGAGCCTCTGGGTGCTCGGCGCGAGCCGGCTGCGGATCATCGTCCGGCACCTCGTTCCGACCGCCCTCGGCTCGGTGCTCATCTACGCGAGCGCCGACGCCGGCATGCTCGCCCTCGCGATCGCCAATCTCAGCTTCCTCGGCCTCGGCGTGCAGCCGCCGCTCGCCGAGTGGGGCCAGATGCTCGTCTCGGCACTGCCCTACCTCGAGGAGTCGCCGCGGCAGGTGATCCTCCCGGGGCTCGCTCTCACCATCATGGTCATCGGCTTCAACATCTTCGGCGAAGCGGTGGCGCTCGCCAAGCACCCGAAGCGGCTGAAGCGGCGGGAGTTGCTCGCGCGCCGCGAGCTGTTCACCCGCGAGGCGGTGGCATGAACGGGCTCCACCTCGCGAAATCGGACGGGCCACTGCTCCGAATCTCGGACCTGTCGGTCACGCTGTTCACCGCCAGCAGCACGGTGCGCGCGGTCGATCACGTCAGCTACTCGGTCGCGCCCGGCGAGGTGCTGGCGATCGTCGGCGAAAGCGGCAGCGGCAAGACCGTGCTCAATCTGGCCCCGCTCGGGCTGCTGCCGGCCGGGGTCACGGTCGACCTCGAAGGGAAGGCCGAGTTTCGCGGCGTGAACCTGCTCGCCGCCTCGGAGGCCCAGCTGCAGAGCATCCGCGGCGGCGAGTTCGCGGTGATCTTCCAGGACCCGCTGAGCGCCTTGAACCCGGTGCGCCGCATCGGGCCGCAGATCGCCGAAGTCGCCGAGCGCCATCTCGGGCTGACGGCGGCAGCGGCCGCGACGCGCACGGTCGAGCTTCTGACGCTGGTCGGCATTCCCGATCCCGCGAGTCGGATGCGACAGTATCCGCACGAGCTGTCGGGCGGCATGCGGCAGCGTGTCGGCATCGCCATGAGCATCGCCGGCGAGCCCAAGCTCCTGATCGCCGACGAGCCGACCACGGCTCTCGACGTCACCGTGCAGGCGCAGATCGTCGATCTTTTGAAGAGCCTGCAGCAGCGGCTCGGAATGTCCGTCGTGCTCATCACGCACGACATCGGCGTCGTGTCCGGCATGGCGAACAAGATCGCCGTCATGTATGCCGGCCGCATCGTCGAGTTCGGCAGCGTCGACGACGTCCTGCTGTCGCCGTCGCACCCGTACACGCGGGGACTGCTGGCGTCGGTGCCGAGCCTCACCGCGCCGATAGGCACGCCGTTCGTCGGGCTCCGCGGTACGCCTCCCGACACCTCGCGCCACATCCGCGGCTGTCCCTTCGTGCCGCGCTGCGACGACGCGATCCCGGAATGCTCGGCAGAGGCGCCGACGCTCGTGCCGATCGGCTCGGGCACCGACGACCACCTCGCCGCCTGTCCGGTCGTCGCCCCTCCCCCACGTCGTCTGCGAGTGGCGTTATGAGCGAGCCCCTTCTGACCATCAGCGGCCTCGTCACCCGCTTCAAGGACCGCAAGACCGGCGAGGAGATCCGCGCGTGCGACGGCGTCGATCTGACGCTCGGAAAGGGCGAGATTGTCGGCCTCGTCGGCGAATCGGGCTGCGGCAAGTCCACTCTCGGCCGGACGATCGTGGGCCTCGAGCAGCCTTCGGCCGGCAAGATCACCTACGACGGAGTCGACCTGCTCGGCCTCGGCGGCAGCGCCCGCCGGAAGGCGCGGAGCAGCATCCAGTATATCTTCCAGGACCCCTATTCCTCGCTCAGCACGCGTCAGACGGTCGGCCAGGCGATCGACGAGGCGCTGATCATCAACGGCGAGAGGAACGCGGCAGCCCGGCAGGCGCGGGTTGCCGAGCTGCTGGGGCTCGTAGGCCTGCCCGCGCACGTCCAGTCCCGCTATCCGCGCGAGCTGTCGGGCGGACAGCGACAGCGCATCTGCATTGCCCGAACGCTCGCCGCGAACCCGCGCGTGCTGATCTGCGACGAGCCGGTGAGCTCGCTCGACGTGTCGATCCGGGCGCAGATCATGAACCTGTTCCTGAGGCTGCGCGACGACCTCGGCATGGCGTGCCTTCTCATCGCGCACGACCTCGCCGTCGTCCGACAGGCCGCCAGCCGCGTCTACGTGATGTATCTCGGCCGGATCATGGAGGCGGGCGAGAGCGAAGGCGTGTACGGCGACCCTTCGCATCCCTACACCCAATCGCTGCTGAGCGCGGTGCCGGACCCAAATCCGGAAATCGAGCGGTCGAGGCAGCGGATCCTTTTGCGCGGCGACGTGCCGAGCCCGGTGAATCCGCCCTCGGGCTGCCGCTTCAGGACGCGATGCCCCGCGGCCGAGGAGGTGTGCGCGACGCCGCCGCCGGAGGAGCGGATGTCGCTCGACCATTTCGCGGTTTGTCATTTCGCCGGGCGCGTGCATCTCGCTGCCGGGATAGGCGAGCTGCGGGAGCTTCGCCGTTGAGGCCCCACCGCTCGGCGGCCGGTGCGGAGGACTAGATCTTGAAGGTGGTCATCGTCGGCGCAGGCGTGATGGGTACGTCGATCGCCTTTCGCCTTGCCGCGGCCGGCGCCGACGTGACGGTGCTCGATCGCAGCTATGTCGGCTCCGGCACATAAGCGCCCCGGTGAAGCCAGCCCGATCGGCGGCGGCGCGGTCGGCCTCACAGCCCAGGTGCTCGGAGACCGCGACGGCCACGCGCCGCGGGCGGCCTGTCGCGGCTTTCTCGGCGCCCGCGGCATTCTCTTCTTCGCCGGCAAGAGGGTGCTCACACCGGGAACATTCGGCCGCGCGCAGGCGGGAAAGCGCGTTCGGGAACGGCGTGGCGGCCCGTGGGGAAAGGAGCTCGCATGACGAACATGATCTCGCCCGGTTACGCGACGCGGTCCGGATGGAACGCTCTGCTGCCGCCGCGCACGCCGACGCCGCCGCTCCAGGGCAGCCTCACGGTGAAGTATCTCGTCATCGGCGCGGGCTTCGCGGGGCTGGCCACCGCGCGCCGCCTCGCCGAGCTCGATCGCGATGCCGAGGTACTGGTGCTCGATGCCGGTACGGTCGGCGAGAGCGCGTCCGGCCGCAGCTCCGGCTTCATGCAGCCGTACCGGTTGATGGAGTCGACGAGCAGGACCGGCAGCATCATCGACTTCGGAATCGCCGGACTGGAGGAGGTCAAGCGCCTCGTCGGCGAGCTCGATATCGATTGCAGCCTCGAGCGACGAGGCTCCTATCGATGCAGCGCCACCGAGCGCGGCGAGAGAGAGCTGCTCGCCAATCGCGCGATCCTCGAAAAGAACGGCATCCCGCATTGATGGCTGACGCGCGAGGAGCTCGCCTCGCAGGTCGGGACCTCGTATTTCAAGAACGGGCTTTTCATCGACGGCACCTATCTCATTCAGCCGGCCGCCTTCGTCCGGGGCCTCGCCGACACGCTGCCGCCGCAGGTCCGCTTGCACGAGTCCACCCGCGTCCTGGCCCTGAAGCGAGACGGGACAGCATGGACCGCCGAGACGGATGGCGGGTCGGTCACCGCCTCCGTCGTCGTCCTCGCAGCGAACACCTTCGCCCGCGACCTCGGCTACCTGAAGCCGTTCGTGATGGCTGTCTATACCTATGCTGGATTCACCCGCGTCTTGACGCCGTCCGAGATCGCGACCCTCGGCAGCGACGACGTCTGGGGCATCTCGCCGACATTCCACTACGGCACGACGATGCGCCGGCTCGCCGATGGCCGTCTGCTGCTGCGCAGCCTCTACTCCTATGAAAGCGAGATGGGCGAGGCGAGCGTCCGCAAGGGGCTCTCGCGATCACTCGCCGCCCACTTCCCGCAGCTCGGCGACACCGAGTTCGAATTTGCCTGGGCGGGAATCATCGCCATCACGCACGGCAAGGCGCCGTTCGCCGGCAAGGTCGGGGAGGGCCTCTATGCCATGTCCGGCTGCAACGGCTCGGGCATCGGCAAGTTCAGCCTGATCGGCAAGTACATGGCCGAGGAGATCGCCGGCCAGCATCGGCTGGCCGGCATCGCCGCGGCCTTCGGGGAGCCGAAATGGATGCCGCCCGATCCGTTCCGCTATGTCGGCTACAAGGTGGCCTCGACGGTCGGCAAAGCGCTCGCCGGCAAGGACATTTGAGGCGCAGCGCCGGTCATTGTCGAAGTCGCCGGATCGCGATCGCGCGCCGACCCGGTCGATCCGAATCCGATTGGGCGGGAGTCTCGACTGACGTCGGCCCGGATGAAGCCGATGAAGCGTGGAGCGGGCGATCGGGATCGAAGCGACGACATTCAGCTCGGGAAACTGACCCAAGTCGCTGAGATTGCTGACCCGCGTTCCCGGGAGGCACGGAATTCCCCAGCGCTGCGCGACAGGAACGGCACCTCCGAGAGACTGGATAGGAGCGCTTCCTTCCCAGCCGGCGGGACCATGCTTCGGCGGCCGGACGAGCTGGCGAGCTCAATATCGGTGCTCGAGATCGACGAGGCCCTGAAGAGGACGGCCGAACAGGTACCTCTCGAGGTTGCCCAGAAGCCGCGCGGAGAGCCGCTGCTCGAGATCCTCGGACTGGCCGGACACATGCGGCGTCAGGCGGATGCGCGGATGGCCGTAGAAGGGATGGCCGTCCGGCAGCGGTTCGGGCGAGGTGACGTCGAGGGTGGCCGCGCCGACGCGGCCCGTGTCGAGCGCCTCGAGCAGCGCCGCGTCGTCGATGATGGCGCCGCGCGCGACGTTGATCAGGTGAAGGCCCCGCCGCGCCGCCGCAAGGCGATCCCGATCGACCATGCAGCGTGTCTGCGGCGTCAGCGGCAGGGCGAGCACGAGGTGATCGGAGGTCGCGACCAGCTCGTCGAAGGATGCCGCCTGCTCGACGCCGGCGACCTCGATCGGCCGCGAGCGCGTCAACGCCTTGATCCGCATGCCGAGCGGCAGGACGCGTGTGGCGATTTCAGCGCCGATCGCGCCGAAGCCGGCGATGCCGAGCGCCTTGCCGGCGATCCCGCCGAGATCGCGATGCCGCCAGTCGCCCCGCGAATGGACGCGAATGTCCCAGAAGCGCTTCTCGTGCGCGAAGATCGCCGAGAGCACGTATTCGGCGATGGCCGGCGCCTGGACGCCGAGCCCGCGCGTCACGGGCGGGCCTTCGAAGAACCAAGGCGGAAACGTATCGACGCCGGCCGACGCCACCTGAATCCATTTCAGCCCGCCGAACCAGCCCGCTGGCCGCGCCGCCGGCGCTGCGCGCCATTGCGTCTGGTAGGTGAATAGCGCTTCGGCATTGTCCGGAACGTCCCACGGCGTCGCGAGCCGGATCACCTCGGGGCGCGAAGGGTGGGCCGCGAGCCACTCGTTGTGCTGCTCGGTCAGGCTGCTGGCGATGACGAGGCGGCGGCTTGATCGCATTGTCGGACCCGCGGGACGGTCAAAGGCCGTTCGGCGGCGACTTCGCCGGCGGGATCACCTTGCCCGGATTGAAAATGCCTTGGGGATCGAGCGCCGCCTTGACGGCGCGCATCAGGTCGAGCGCCTCGCCATGCTCGGCTTCCATGTAGGGCAGCTTGCCCGTGCCGACACCATGCTCGCCGGTGCAAGTTCCGTCGCAGGCGATCGCCAGCCTGATCATTTCCCCGTTGATGCGGCCGACTTCCTGCATGTCGGCCGGATCGTCGGGCAACACGTTGAAGACGACATGGAAATTGCCGTCGCCGACATGCCCGACGATGGTCGCGGGCACGAACGACTTCCGCAGAAGCTCCTTGGCTGCGCAGATGCAGTCGCCGAGACGCGAGCGGGACGCAGACATCGGACGCCCAGCCCCTGCCGCCGGGGCGCAGCGCGACCGTGGCATAGAAGGCCTGGTGCCGTGCCCGCCACAGCGCCGCGCGTTCCTCCCGGGTGTCGGCGGTTCGGAAGCTCTCGGCGCCGAAATCCTGCGCGAAGGCCCTCGCCGTCTCGCGCTGCTCCGCGACGGATTGCGGCGTGCCGTGAAACTCGAAGAACAATGTCGAGCGAAGCGGGTGATCGGCCTTGGCATAGGCGTTGATCGCCTTCATCTGCTCGTCGTCGAGCAGCTCGACGCGGGCAACCGGAACGCCCGATTGGATCAGCGCCACCGTCGTGTCGATCGCCTGCTTCAGGTCGGCGAAGGTCGCGACGGCGACATCGGTCGCCTCGGGTATCCCATGCAGCCGCATGGTCACCTCGGTGATGACGCCGAGCGTGCCTTCCGAGCCGACGAAAAGCCGCGTCAGGTCATAGCCGGCGGATGACTTGCGGGCGCGCCGCGCAGTGCGGATGATCCTGCCGTCGGCGGTCACGACCGTCAGAGAGAGCACGGCTTCGCGCATGGTGCCATAGCGCACCGCGTTGGTCCCCGACGCCCGGGTCGCAGCCATGCCGCCGATCGTCGCCTCGCCGCCCGGATCGATCGGGAAGAACAGGCCCATGTCGCGCAGGTGGGAATTCAGCTGCTGGCGCGTGACACCGGCCTCCACGGTGCAGTCGAGGTCCTCGGCGCTCACGCGCACGATCCGTGTCATGCGCGAGAGGTCGACCGTCACGCCGCCCCGCATGGCGGAGACGTTGCCCTCGAGCGAGGTGCCGGCGCCGAACGGGATGACGGGCACGCCGTGCTCGGCGCAGAGCCGGACGATCGCCGCGACCTCCTCGGTCGAGGTCGGGAACACCACCGCATCGGGTGATTGCGTACGGTGATGGGATTCGCCGCGGCCATGCTGCTCACGCACCGCTTGCGCGGTCGTGAGGCGGTCGCCGAAGTCGCGTGCGAGCCGCTCGACGACGCGCGCGATGGGGCGCTGCTCGATGCGGGATTCGGCCATTCTAAGTCTCAATCCTTGTCGCCCGGCCTGACCTCGATCAGGCCGTCGGCGCCGAGCCGATATTGAGTGCCGTACCATCGGCTGAGCGCGGTCATGTCCGCCGCGATGGCCCGGGATTCGTCGGCCGATGCGAGCATCGGCAGGCCGCGGTCGGAAACGCGCTTGCGGTTGAGGTCGAGATCGATCGGCACCAGCTTCACCGCGACGCCGCCTTCGTCGAAGTCACAGATCGCGATGATCGATCGCGAGAAGCGCGGCTCGGCATAGAACCCCTGCTTCCTGCCCTCTTTGTCGTGGATGCGCGACATGTGGAGATCGGAGGGCAGGTTGTCCTTGGTGAAGCCATAGGCCTCGTACATTTCCGGCGTCATGCGCTGCTCGCCGGCCTCGAACTCCATGAACAGGCTGTTCAGCGAATAGAAGATCGGCTTGTCGTTGTGGAATTCGATGCCGCGCAGCATGTGCGCGCCGTGGCCGAACACCGCGTCAGCGCCGGCCTCGATGGCGGCTCTAGAAAATTCCTCGACAAAGGAGGCGGCGCGCGCGGAATACCAGTTCTCATCCGTGCCTTCATGGGTGTGAAGGCTCACGATGACGCATTCGGCCCGGTGCCTCGCGTCGCGAATGTTGTCGAGCAGCGCGCGGCGGTCCTTCTCGTTGGCGAAGTAGCGCACATGCGCCTCCTCGCCGCGCTCGATCTGCAGTGAGCCCTCGAAGAAGGAGCCGAATCCGAAACGGTCGGGACCCGGATCGGGCACGACCTCGACGCGCAGCACCTCCTTGCGGCTGCCGTCGATCCCGAGCAGCGCCTCGATCCGCTGCAATTCCCTGTACTCCGCATCGGGCAGCACGTAGGCGCGGCCCCAGCGCAGCGGGCTGACGCCGGCGCGCGGCGGGATGCCGCGTCCGGGCGAGCTGGCGGCGAACTCCGCCGAGCGCGTCGTGCTCGCCGAGACGATACCGATGCGGCCGTTCGGCGTATCGCGGAACTTGGCGGCCCGCGCTTCCTCCAGGCTGCGGCCGATGCCGCTCCACAGCACGCCGCGCGCCTCGGCGGCTTCGATGGTGTCGAGGACGCCCTGCGGCCCGAAGTCGCCGGTGTGGTTGTTCGCGAACGAGATCAGGTTGATGCCGAGCGAGGTCAGCTCATCGATGGCGTGCGGACCAACGGCGGTGATGAAGCGCCGCGGCGCCGGCGCCGTCGTCGGCTTCGGACAGACGAACTCGGCATTGGCGAAGGTGCCGTCGGCGTCCTCGAGGATGGCCATCAGCTTCGGGTCGAGCCGTTTCGCCATGTTCGTCGACGAGAACAAGGCGTCGCCGCAGGCAACGATACGCATCAGTCAGACTCCTCGAGCATTCTCGCAGCGTGGGGGGGGGGGGGGGGGGGGGGGGGGGGGGGGGG